>JAICIH010000032.1 GCA_025924475.1 Bryobacteraceae bacterium | reverse complement strand
TAGTTCGCTGCTTCGAGAACCCGAACATCGAGCACGTGATGGATACGGTCGATCCGGTCCGCGATATCGAGATCATCAATACGGAACTGGTGCTGGCCGACCTGGAAGCCGTCGAGAAGCGCAAAGTAAAAACGCAGAAGGCCGCGAAAAGCGGCGATAAAAAGGCCCTCGCCGAGGTGGCGCTGCTCGAAAAATTAGAAGCGCATCTGAACGCCGGCAAGACGATAGTGACGCTCGATCTGGCACCCGAAGAGAAGGCAGCAATAAAAAGCTATTTTCTGTTGACCGGCAAACCTACGCTGTTTGCCTGCAATGTCGCCGAAGAAGATCTCGCCAAGGCGGACGAGAATCCCTTCGTGCGCCAGGTGCGGGCGTATGTGGGCGAGCATCACGACACGCGCGCGGTAGTCGTCTCGGCCGAGATCGAATCCGAGCTGATGACGCTCTCTGAAGAGGAGCGCAGCGAATATCTCGCCGGCTTAGGCGTAAAAGAGACCGGCACGAGCACGCTGATCCGCGAAGCCTATTATCTGCTTGGCTTGCGAACCTATCTGACCACCGGCGAAAAAGAGACCCGCGCCTGGACCATCCACGCAGGTGATAAAGCGCCGCAAGCGGCCGGAGTGATTCACTCGGATTTCGAGAAAAGCTTTATTTCCGCCGAGTGCGTTTCCTACGACGATTTGGTAGCAGCCGGATCGTTCGCCCGCGCCCGCGAGACTGCCAAGCTCCGAACCGAAGGCAAAGAATACGTCGTCCAGGACGGAGACGTCATCGAATTCAAGACGTTTTTGTGACGCTCTGCTGCTGATTGAATAATCGCAGCCGCGCTAGGACGACCTGCTTGACCGATTCCTCCGCCAACGGCAGAAGTTTATACGGCACAACCTCGTGAGGCTTTGTAGCAAAGGCATTTTCCAAGCCGCGTCTCCACGCAACTCGCAGTTCGGTGTTGATATGGATAATATTAATTCCCGCTGCGATCGCTTTCTGCAGATCCTCGTCGTCTGTTCCGGAGCCGCCGTGCAAAGTCAACCAGCTCCCGGATGCGCTCTTGATCTCTCTGATCCTGGTCAGATCTAAACGCTTCCTGGCCGATCCGTGCACCATCGTTTGCAGCATGCCGTGCATATTCCCGACCGCTGGCGCGAGAATATCAACACCGGTGCTCTGAACGTACTGCTTTGCTTCCTCGGGAGTGGTGAGGGCTTTCGAACGGTCCGGAGTAGAGTCGTGAATCTCCGACCCTGTTCCAATGTCTCCGATCTCTCCTTCCACGAGGATGGCTGGATTGATGGACTTCAATGCTTCCACCGCTTGCTTCGTTGCGCTGATGTTCTCCTCGAGCGGTAGTTCGGACCGATCGAACACGATGGAATCGAATCCGGCTCTGGCCGCCGTAATCGCTCCTTCCAAGGAATGTGTGTGGTCAGCATTGAGAAAAATGGGAAACTCGTTTTCCTCGCGCAGGATCTTCACCAGAGCCGCCAGTTGAGGAACTCCCAAAAACTGGCGCTCACCCTCGGATGCGCCAACAATCACCGGGACCTTCAGTTCCTGGGCAGAAGCAAATACCGCTTTCAACAAAATCCAATCGGAAACATTGAAATGGCCAACCGCAACCTCCTTTTTTTGTGCCTCCTCCAACACAGTGCGTAAGTTGTACATAATCACCTATAGCTCTCACCATAGCGCCGGTCGCCGTAAGCCCAACAGAACCGCGCGTGCGCTCGGGCTCGTGGTTCACATTTTGGGCTTTCCCAAAGTCGCTAGCAGCCGTACCCTCCTATCGTGAAGTCGCCGCTCGGTATCAAACTCCGGATCGGCGGGCTTCCGAAATCGCTAGTGAGGAGTGAACAAGATGATGAGAAATGCATGCCTTTGCGCCGTTTTGACGGCCCCTTTGGCATTCGCGCACGCCGACAGTGTAACCCGGTGTCACAGCGGCCATGAATGGGATCGTCCGGCTCAAGCCGGCAACGCCGTTGTGTTCTGGAACCAAGTGGCGGATAACAGTATCGCGGTGGTGGCTGGTAAGTCGCCGCAGCAGGGTTCTGTTGACGCTGCGATTGTTCAGATCGCAGTGTATGACGCAGTGAACGCGATTTGCGGCTATCCGTTCACTCCCTATGCGGTCAGACCAGACGTGCGCCGTCCAGCCCTGCCGGAGGCGGCCGTGGCCACGGCAGTTCACGACGTGTTGATCGCTCTGTACCCGGCTCAGGCGACCGCACTCGATCAGCAGTATGCCGGCTATCTCGACGCTTTGCCGGGACACCACCAAGGAAAGCGTAACGGCATCGCCGTAGGTCAACAGACCGCAGCCGGCATCCTCGCCTTAAGAGCCAATGATGGCCGCAACGCCGGGACTGACTGGATGCCGCCTCCGCCGAACCCCGGCATTTGGGAGCCAACCCCGCCAGGGTTCTTGCCTGCGGCCACGCCATGGCTTCGTTTCGTGACGCCCTGGACTATGACCGATCCCTCCCAGTTCCGCGCCCCGCCGCCGCCCACGCTCGACAGCGATCTATGGATGCAGAACTACAACGAAGTCAAAGCATATGGAGGCGCGATTAGTAGCGCCCGCACACCGGAACAAACCGATCTTGCACGGTTTGTTGGCGGCCCCGGCGTTCAACCCATGCTGCAATGGCACGACGCTTGGCGTGGCATCGCAGCCGATCAGCGGCTTTCGGTTCTCGCCGCGGCGAGGCTATTCGCAATGCTGAGCGCCGCCTCGTCCGACGCTCTCATCGGCTGCTGGGATTCGAAATTCAATTACGCATTCTGGCGGCCGGTCACCGCCATTCGAGCCGGCGGTGGGAACCCGGGCCTGGCGGCCGACCCCACTTGGATTGGACTCGTGATTACGCCCAACCACCCCGAATATCCAGCCGCGCACGGCTGCTTCAGCAGCGCGGTTGTCGAGGTACTTAAGACCTACTTCGGAACCGACAGGATGCACTTCACCATGAGCAGCGCGGCGCCAGACTTACTCCAGCCCGTGCGGTCGTACCACCGGTTCAGCCAGGCGCTCACGGACATCCTCAACGCCCGCGTCTACGGCGGGATGCATTATCGCAATTCAACGATTGTCGGCTCGGAGCTCGGCAGGCAGGTGGCGCGCCAGGCCGTCGAGCATTTTTTCCTGCCTCGCAAGGAGAAATGAACGAAGTTCAAAAATTGTACTTGCGCTGGCATGCGAATGCGGTCATGCTCTACGGCATGAAGGGATATGGCCAGTTTTGCCCCGTGGCGCTGGCAGCCGAAGTTTTCGCCGAGCGCTGGACGCCCTTGATCGTCAGGGAATTGCTGTCCGGCGCCCGGCGGTTTGCGGATATCCATAGAGGTGTGCCGCGGATATCCCGCAATCTGCTTTGCCAACGCCTCGACGCCTTGGCACACATTGGGATTATCGAAAGGAGACCGATCGCGAACGGACGAGGTTTCGAGTACGATCTCACCAATGCCGGCCGGGAGTTCGGTCCTGTGATTGAGTCGCTCGGAGCCTGGGGATACAAGTGGTCAAGTCGCGATCTGCGCGACGAGCATCTTGACCCCGACTACCTCATGTGGGTCCTGCACCGGCTGGTGCGGACCGAAAATCTCCCGGATCGCAGGGTCGTCATCTTGTTCCAATTTCGACAGGCTCCCAAACGGCGTTATTGGCTCGTCTTAAGCCGGTCCGAAATTGACGTATGCATTGTTGACCCGGGATTCGAGGTGGATTTGGAAGTAGTAGCCGAGCTGAGGGCTCTTGCAGATATTTGCCTGGGCCACCTCAGCGCCCACGATGCCGCGAATCAAGGCGCGCTGACACTCTCCGGAGCCAGGCACTTTCGCAGGGAATTCCCAACCTGGCTCGGCTCGACTCACTACGCCGCCGCATCTTGAGCCGGCATTCGCGCATTAATCCTCCGCGATCGGATCCAAGCCCAAAGCGAGCCGGCCAGTAAAGCGATGCTGCTTCTTTGCCGGCATTGGATGGAACTGTGCCGCTTGCGCGTCGCGCAGAATCCGTTCCAGCCCCAAACGCCGAAAATAGCCTGCACCGCCTGTTGCCTCGAGCGCCCTGTCGGTTGTGCGTTTGACAGCCTCCGTCACGATCGTCTTACGAATCAGAGCGCGGTTTGCGTGTTCAATTCCGGGTTCGACGTTCAGCTCGTTCGCATTCGCAATCATGCTGTCGAGCGCGATCTGGGCGGTTGTCAGTTCGGTTTCCATCTCGCCAATCGCAAGCGCATTCACTCCGTCATCGCCCTTACCCGCCGCGATGTCCCGAGCCTTAGCTGCAGCGGCCTCTGCCATGCCGACGTAGACGGCGCATATCAATGGAAGCGCCACCGTAAGAATCACATTCCAAATCGCGTGATACCGGCCGCACGGCCGCCGCAGCGTAATCGCCTGCTCGGGAACGAAGACGTTGTCGAGGACGATCGTATGGGATCCCGTGCCCCGCATTCCCATGGCCTGCCAAACCGGGTCGATCCGAACCCCGGCGGCAGTCATCGAAATGGAAAAATGGAGGACCTGATGGCCCGCCGCTGGATCGGTGTACTGGCCGCTTGTGACCAGGAGGTCGCCCGCGACAGAGCCGCTCGCGAACGCTTTCCTGCCGGTAAACCGGTATCCGCCCACGCATTGCTCCAGGACGCCGCTGGAACTCAGCCAATCGCCGGCTCCTGTGCTGACGAGAACCTTTTCTCCTTCAGCCACGGTTCGCAAGAGCCTCTCGCCAGGTTTGCCGTGGCGGTAATTCCATAGCGCGGTAGCGACCAGGTGCTGGTGCATCGAAAAGGCAAGCGCTGTTGAGCCGCAGAATTGTCCGAGTCCGCGAATAAGGCCGCAAACCTCGCTGTAGGAAAGACCGCCGCCGCCGAGTTCTTGCGGTACAAGCGCCGAAAATAATTTCGCCGCCCGCATCTCGGCATAGTTCTCCGCTACGAAAGCGTCAGCGCCATCGTATGCGGCGGCCCGGCCGGCGAACGCAGGGCCCAGCGAGGCAAGGATTTGTTTCCAATTCAAGCCGGGGCCGGTCGTCATGTCCGCTGAGGGATAGTCTAATGAATTCGGAGGCTGCAACGGCGCCTACCACTCGGCAACCGACCCGTCCTCGTGAAACACTCGAGCCATGGGCCGCGTGCCGCCAAACGGATATTTCGCAAGGCTTGCCTCCGATAGCTCGAATCCAAGGCCCGGCTTTTCGGAAAGAGGAAACCGTCCGTCCACCATCCGCATTGCCGGAAATCCCAACCACTCTTCCCAAATTTTGTCGGTAGCGTTTGGCTTTACTTGTCCGCAGATCTCCTGGACTAAAAAGTTAGGCATGGCGGCATCCACGTGAATCGTGGCGAGCCCGCCGATCGGTCCCTCACATGCGTGCGGAGCCATCGAAATCGCGGAGACATTCGCCGTAGCCGCAACCTTCCACAACGCGGTAATGCCGCCGACATGATTGATATCGGTCTGCAGGATATCCACGACGCCCATCTCAATCAGCTCACGGCAGCCGTATGAGGCAATCAATCGCTCGCCCGTGGCAATCGGTGTCGTGGAACGCCGCGCAATCTTCGCCATCGCCTGTACGTTCTCGGGAGGGCATGGCTCCTCCACGAACAGCAGGTTCAGAGGCTCGACTTCTTTCACGATGATCGAGGCTACGCTTGGGCTGGTCTTCGCGTGGAAGTCGACTCCAATATCGATGTCGGGGCCAAGACCCTCCCGCATAAGCTGAATCGCCTTGATCGCCCGATCGATCTTCGGCCTGCGCTCGAGCCATTCGTAATAACCGGGAATGCCCCCCTTAACACACGTTATGCCCTGTTCGCGGGCTGTCTCGCGGATCTGTTGTAAACGCTCGCGTCCAGCGCCGTCGATGTGATAGTAGCCGCGCACGCCGCGTGTATCGAAAGGGCCGCCGAGCAGTTTGTAGACCGGCATTCCCAGCGCTTTGCCGCGCAGATCCCACAAAGCCTGATCGATTCCCGAGAGAGCGGAGCCAATTACCGGGCCCGCACGATAGAAGGAGTGGACATACATCGATTGCCAGATGTGCTCCACCTGCATCGGATCCGCACCGATCAGAAAATCGCGGAAATCGTTGATGCAGGCCATGACTGCGCCGGCTTTCCCTTCGAGTGTTCCCTCGCCCCAGCCGATGAGATCCTGGTTGGTCTCGAGTTTGACAAAGACGTAAGGACGATCGGACTTCGGCGTGAGCGAGACTCCGAATACTTTCAGACCGGTGATTTTCAGACCGGAGTTTATATCCGCGAATGCTTCGAGGCCAACCGGCCCCGTTTGTGAAGGACCAGCTTGCGGAAGAAATGCGCAGCCGCATAGGTCTGCTCCCGACCGGCTGTGATTTCTGCTCGCGCCTGAAAGTACGCCGGCTGATCCCAAAGCAAGAAAGCTTCTACGACGCATGGTATTTCTCCAGAGCGGCCTCATTTACCGTGATTCCAAGACCGGGCGATTTCGTCACCTCGAGAAAGCCGCCCTTACTGGTCTCCAACGCCGGAGTCACGATCTCACGCCGCATCGCGCGATCTTCTTCCGCCGTCGGAAGGGGCACATGTTGGATAAAGAAATTCGGAATGCTCGCGGCAATGTGAATCGCCGCGGCGGTCGTGATCGGGCCTCCATTGTGTCGAGGCGCAACAGCGACGTAATATGGCTCTGCGAGCGCGGCCACGCGTCTCGTGCCATTAATCCCAAAGATGCCGATTTCCGGGCGCACCAGATCGACCAGTCCTTCGCGCAGCAGCGCTTGAAAAATGCCGGGATCATCTATATCGGCGCCGAAACCAAGAGGGACAACGGATTCAGACGCCACTTTCCGCAATGCATCGATGTTCGAGTGAGCGCATGGTTCGTCGAACCATAGCGGATGCTTCTCTTCCACTGTTCTCGCGACCGATGCCGCATCTCCCGGCGTCAGTAAGCCATTCGCAGCGAGGATGAAATCCCGATCGGCGGGAACGGCGTTCGCCAGCTCTAAAATTCGGTTCTGGTATGCTTTGCCCTGATTCCGCGATGCCGGCTTAGGGACATCCACAACAGCAACAGGAAATTCTTCGCTGTAGGGATGGCTGTAGGCGCGAACCTTGTTCCGCGTGGGTCCTCCCAGAATGCGATACACCGGCGCCTTGGCGGCCTTGCCGAGGATATCGAGCGAAGCCATATCCAGCGCCGCGCGAAACGGCGTCTCTGGCGGAATGGTTGCGTATGCATTGGCTTGCCGCCCGATCCATGCGGACTCAAGGGCTTTGACGTCCGCATTCGGATCGTACCGGGATTCACCCCAGCCAATCACTCCCGATCGCGTCGTTATTCGCAGCAGCGAATAACGATTCCCGGAAACCGGCTCACGGACCGGGAAATGGCGAATCTCCGTGATGTCCAGCGCGGTAGCTTTGGCTGCTTGCGTTGCCTGTTGCGCGAAACGCATTAGCAGGCGTGCTCTTTTTTGCATGACGATGGGATGCATAATTGTGAATTTTTTCTGTGCTCCGGCTCAAAACACCAGCCGCAACGCGAATTGAACCTGCCTTGACGTCCTGGCGGTTGACGTGATGGAGCCCACTCCATTACTTCCGATGGTTGTGTTTCCTGGAATGGAGAATTGCGGATGATTGAGCGCATTGAAGAACTCGGCGCGGAACGCTATGTTGGCGCTCTCCGATATACGGAATCGCTTGGCCGCGGTCAGGTCCAAATTGGCCGACCGCGGTCCGGTGAGCACATCGCGGCCGGAATTGCCATAGCAGTAACACGCGGCAGGGGGAACCGAGAATGCCGCCGGATTGAACCACTGCTGCAACGTTCGCTCAGCAGGGTACGGGTCGACGCCGGCTACAACGTTGGCGCGAGCCCCAGTGCCATTATTGGTGGCGGAAGGAGCGGCCACGGTAAATGGCAGCCCGCTCTGCAAAACGACAATGGCATGGACCTCCCATCCGCCGGCGACGTATCGGCTGAAAACGTTACTTTGGTTTGCCCAGCGTTTCCCCGCGCCGAAAGGCAGTTCATAGCTCGTGAAAAAGTTGAACCGGTGCCGCACATCGCTATTGGAGCTGCCCCAATCGGCGCGTCTGTTTCTCGGATCCTGCCCACCGCCAGATCCCCCGTCCCAAGGCGCGTTATCCATCGCATGGGACCAGACCCAGTTTGTATTTAAATAAAGACCGTTGCCGTAGCGCTTCTCAAATACGACCTGGAGAGATTGAAATTCCGAATTACCTGCCGATTCCCAGTAATTGATGCCGGTGATGTTCGGTAACACCGGGAAGTAAGGACGACGCGGATTGATTGCCCCCGGTCCGGGAGGCGGTGTGTTGATTCCGTAGTTCCATGCCAGCCGTCTCCCAAGCGAGCCCACATAGGTTGCGGTCAGCACCGTCGACTCGGTGAGTTGCCGCTGCACTCCGAAATTAAACTGCTGGATTCGCGCGTTACGGAAGTTCGGGTCAATCGCCGTAATGGTGGCATTCGCAACGGCCGCAGTGGGATTGTTCGGATCGGTCGGCGGGAAGTCCGAGCGCTTCGGTATTCCCTGGCTGACGGTATTTGCCGGAAAGAGATCGCCCGGACTGGTCGTGAACACGAGGTCGAACGGTTGCTGCCGGAACTGCCGGATGGTGGTTCCATAGTTGCCTTGCGGATCGTAAAACATGCCGTATCCGCCCCGAATCACAGTCTTTCGACTGAGCTGATAAGCAATGCCGACTCGTGGCCCGATAGCCGAAAAATCGGTATTTACGTTGGCAGTTGAGCTCGCGTTTTGGCCGGCGATGAGAAGTTTGGCGGTTGCAGGGTCCCAGTTCACCCAATAGTTGTTGTCTTCGGTGAAGGGAGTGTTGACCTCATAATGAATCCCCAGGTTCAGGGTGAGTTTGTCCGTGACGCGCCATTCATCGCGGGCGTAATAGTTAAATTCGTTCGTCCGAACGTGAGCCGTTCCCGGAAGAAAGAAATCCCGAATCGTACTGCTTGGATAGCCGAGCAACATGCTGGCAATCGCGTCGCCACTGCCGCCCGTACTCACAGGATTATTGGTAAATCCGGGCGTAAATGTGAAGCGGCCGAACGCGCTCTGCCCCGGCGGGCTGGCCGTTTCACTGATGAGTCTCTGGCGGATATCGACTCCGAACTTCCACCCATGCTTGCCTTTTTGCCAGCTGAGGTCCGCTACATTTTCGAACATATGCTCGCGCCGGATGAGCGGTTCCGATCGCGCATTGCCCAGACCGACATAGGCCGAAGGACTGATAATCGGGGCAGACGGCTGGAACGGATCACTTGTGTCGCGTCCCGGTATTTGAGACCATACCGGATCCGTTAAGTTTTCCGGCAGCAGAAATTGACGATATTTTGTGAAGCCGAACCGATATCCGCCAATCAAGGCCGGAGTGAACACGCGGTTATAAGCAATCACTCCATTCTGGCCGCGAACATCGTCCGGTCCGGCGAAGCTATCTTCATTTCCGCCAATCCGTGTGTTGAATGTATTGGGAATGTGGAGATCGGAATTGTCGATCGAATACCGTCCGAATAAGGTCTGGTTTGACGTGATCTGATGATCGATTCGGATATCGCCGCGATCGAGATTGCTTATCTTCTGGGGATTGGAAATGTAATTATTCACCAGCGCGGAGCTTTGTGGATCGGGATAGAGTGCGACGATTCTTGCTGCAAGCGGGTCAAAGCGCGTTGCGGGAATGAGGTCGTTCGGAAATCTTGTGCGTGTGTAGGTAGTTGTTCCGCCGCTGGTCACCGCGGTGGTGGACGCCGGATCGAAAATGCCATTCCTTGCGACGCCGGCGAAGTTGCCGGTTTTCGCCGCGATAGTAGGTACCGTGATGACCTTCGTTTGTCCCTGTTTCTCGCGATAGCCTTCATAATCGGCAAAGAAAAAAGTGTGGTTGCGGACAATTGGGCCGCTGACGCTCGCGCCGAACTGATTCAGTTGATACTGCGGAATGGGCAGGTCGGCGCGATCGAAGAAGTTCTTAGCATCCAGCGACGAATTCCGCATATATTCAAACGCCGATCCGTGAAAGCTGTTGCCGCCCGATTTGGTGCTGGTGACGAGCACCGCTCCGCCCGCGCGTCCATATTCCGCGCCGGCATTGTTGGTGATTGCTTTGAACTCCTGCACGCCTTCCACGGGAGGCCGCACCACGAAGGTCTGCGAGATCATTTCGGTGTTGTCGATTCCGTCGAGCAGCAGTTGATTGCTGCTGTCGCGTGCGCCGTTCGCAAGCAGTGTTGTACCTCCCGGCCGGAGTTCGTCAGGCCTGAGGCCCGAGTTGATCGTGCCGGTCTGCGCATAGCTGAGGCCCGTGACACCGGGCGCCAGCACAGCCAGTTGAACGATATTACGGCCATTTAGAGGAAGTGTTTCGATTGGCTTCGTGTCGATAACCTGGCCGACTGTCGAGCCTTCCGTCTGGAGCAGCGCCGCCGTCCCGCTTACTACGATCGTCTGCTCCACGCCACCGAGTTGAAGCTGGATATCGAGGCGCGCTTCCTGTGCGACCTGCAGGACCAGACCTTTCGTCACGTACCGCTGGAAACCGGTCTTCTCCGCCTCAATCGCATAACTCCCTGGGGTCAGATTCACAGCCCGATAGTCGCCGGCGGCATCGGTTTGCAGATTGACTGCCGTGTTCGTCGCCTCGTTTGTGACCTTGAGCGTTACGCCCGGAACCACGGCACCGGAGTTATCGGTTACGGTGCCTGCCAGGCTTGCGCGTTCCACCTGACCGTTTGCCAGTGGGAGAGTTAGGACTGCGAGTAATCCAGAGCGAATGAGCCGGCCGATGGTCGCGCTTTCCATGATCCACCTTTCTCACGATTGCAGCGATTTCGTTGTGTACTCCGCAATCGTGGTTGCGCTAGGCAGGGATATTATCAGTAAGCGGTGAGTACGTCAAGGAAGCCATCAGCTTTCAGCGATCAGCTTAATTCGGTGCGCGCTTCGCGCGGTGGTTTGATGCCCCTCCCTGACGGTCAGGGTTCTTAAAGTATGCTTTTTAGCTCTCGGCTCTGATGATTTTCGCTTCGGCTAGCTGTTCCAGGCGCTCGGTGAGCGTTTGTTGGTGGTAAACCTTGGCTTCGGCGAGGGTGACGGCCCATTGATGGATGTCTTTTTTCATCCGATGTTGCTCTTGTTTGCGGTCGTGCTCCTCCTGTTTGCGCTTTTGCGATTCAAAGCCAATTTCGACCTTTCTCTTTTCAGCTCTTATCCTTAGCAGCTCGCTTAAACATTTGTGGAAGGCGCGCTCGTGGGTGGTCTCGTAGCGCAGGTAGAGAGCGAGGCGCTTGTCGTCGATCGTGCCGTCGTCCAGGAAACAGTTCCCTTGCAGAAGCGTGGCGCGGTTGCGCAGCCAGTGGTGCTGGGCCATGCGCTCGACCAGGATCAGTTCGGTACGGTTCTTCGGACCGTACTCATTTTTGAGATCGATCACGAGCTGGTCGAATTCTACGGCGCTTTCCCAGGGGAGGAGGATGAACATGCCGCCTCGATAGGAGAGACCGTGGATGACGTGGTTCTTAGAGGATGCGGCCTTGCCCTCGATCGACGTCGGACCGCAGGAGAGTTTTGCGTTAGCCTGATTGGCTGCGATTTGCGCTTCGGTTGCCATAACGCCCACGAGTGTCGCTTTTCGCCGTGCGGAGCGACCGGCGTTTTGGCGCGTAAATGATTGCAGGCTAAAAGCAAAAAATAGTCAGGACTTTTGAACTGGCGTGGCACATCGCGGTGTAACATGCCAAAGACAGCCAACCAAGCATAACGGACAGTATCAACGATGCGACTGACTCTCTATCTCTTCCATGTGCCTGCGAGGCGTCGATGAGACCTTTCTCTCGCGTAGGCAGCGTGCTTATGTGCGTAGCGTTCTTTGGCGCGCTTTCCGCTCAGGATAGCCCGGACTCCGTCATGCGAGGGACTAAACAATTCCAGAAGAAAGTGCTCGTCTCCGGGCTGGAAGGGCCCTGGGAAGTCACATGGGGCCCAGACAACATGCTTTGGGTCACCGAGCGTACCGGGAAGCGCGTTACGCGCATCGATCCTGCTACCGGTGAACGCACTGTTGCGATCACCATCGACGAGGTTTCCGCCCCAGGTGGTCAGGACGGACTTTTGGGCATGGCATTGCACCCGGAACTGCTGAAGGGAACAGGCCACGACTATGTGTACATCGCATACACATACGTCGACGAGAAGAAAGGACCGGACCCGGACGTGGCCGATCCAGCAAGCCCGTACCGCTCTCTATATGGCAAGATCGTACGGCTGCATTACAATGCGGCGAATCGAACTTTCTCGGACCCGCTGAATATCATTACCGGATTGCCGGCCGGCGACGATCATGACGGCGGCCGGCTGAAAATCGGCCCCGGCAATAAACTTCACTTCACCATCGGCGATCAGGGCCACAATCAATTTGGCAATTTCTGCTTGCA
Organism: Bryobacteraceae bacterium; assembly: GCA_025924475.1. GTDB lineage: Bacteria > Acidobacteriota > Terriglobia > Bryobacterales > Bryobacteraceae > Bog-105. The sequence continues at coordinate 14,232 of JAICIH010000032.1, read as the reverse complement.
CATTGAGGCGCAGCGGTTGCCGACACAAAAGGAGGTTGACGCTCGCGACTACGCTTCTTATGTAGGGAAAACGCTCCGGATCAATTTGGATGGTTCGATACCGGTGGACAATCCCAGGCTGAACGGCGTTGTCAGCCACGTATATACGTACGGCCATCGCAACCCGGAGGGACTCGATAGCGCGTCGAATGGAATCCTTTACTCGTCCGAACACGGGCCGAAGACCGATGACGAGATCAACATCTTAACTTCCGGTTCCAATTATGGATGGCCGCATGTCGCCGGCTTTCAGGACAACAAGGCATACAAATATGCCCGATGGGCCGATTCGTCCACGCCCTGCTCCCAGTTGAAGTATGACGATACCCACGCGATCCCTTCCTCGGTGCCGCAGGCGGAGGAGTCAGACTTCCACCAGCCGTTTGTCAGCCCGCTAGTGACGATGTTCACGGTTCCAACCGGGTTTAATTTTGCGGACAAGGCGTGCAAGGGCATCGATTTCCTTTGCTGGCCGACCGTGGGTGTTTCGAGTGTGGAATACTACGAGTCGAAAGCGACGGGTATTCCGGGTTGGGATCATGTTCTTTTGGCGCCGACGCTGAAGCGCGGATCGCTCTATGTCTTGCCGTTGACTCCGGACGGGAAGAAGGCCGCAGGCCATTTTTCGCGCTACTTCCAATCGGAAAACCGGTTTCGCGACACGGCTGTTAGTCCCGATGGGAGGACGATCTATATTGCAACGGATCCGGGCGGTGTTGCCGGAGCGACGGACGCCGGCGCTGCCTCTAAAATGGAAAATCCGGGCGCGATTCTCGCTTTTACTTACGCCGGTGAGGGGACGCCTGGGGCGGTGGAGCAACCCGCGTCAGTAACAGAAACAAAAATTCCGGACAAAGTAGCGAATCCCGCGCCCATCGCCGATGGAGTGCCGCCACAATTCACGGCCGAACAAGCAGCGAGCGGCAAGACAGCCTACAACACAACGTGTGCGGTCTGCCATGGAAGTTCGATGACGAACGGCGCCTATGGCGTGCCTCTCGCGGGTGAATATTTCAAGACGAAATGGTTTCATCGGAGCGTTCGCGCGCTGTACGATCGCGCCCGAACTACCATGCCGCCATCGCGCCCTGGATTACTGCCGGCCGGGACCTACGCCGATATTGTTGCCTACATACTCCAGGTCAATGGCTTCAAAGCTGGCAACACTCCTTTGAAGGCCACTACTGGAGATCTCGACAGAATGGTGCTTCAGTAAGAATTTGCCTGTACAATAGTCACACCCTGGCTCAAAATTATGAGCATCCCGAATAACCACACCCATGTAGACGGGCACCATCACGACGCCACCCATTTGACGCGCCGCACGCTTTTTTCGACGCTAATCCCAGGCGCTATTCTCACCTCCGATGCATTCCCGCAGAATACGGTTAGCATGGCCGAGAGATTCCGCAAAATGTCGGCCGACTATGAACGAAAGGGCCTCGCCGACCCATTCAAAGGAATCACCGCGAACGGAACCGTCGAGTCCGGTTTGTTCGGCATTCATTCCACCGGTGTTTCAACCGCGGCAGTCCGCACCGCTGCCGAGCGCTTCCTGGCGAGCCTCAGCCAGCAGCAGCGCAACCGGACCATGTTCGCGGTTGAGGATCCGGAATGGCGCAAGTGGATGAATCAGCACTTTTATGTGCGCCAGGGCGTCAGTTTTCAGGAGATGACCGGCTCGCAGCGAGATGCCGCCTTTGGTTTGCTGGAGGCTGCCTTGAGCGCGCGCGGCTTGAAGCTGACGCGCGACATAATGCGGCTCAACGAGACGCTCGCCGAGCTGACCAATGACCACGAGTTTCTCGGCGAGTGGCGCTACTTCATCACCGTGATGGGCAAGCCTTCCGCCACCGAGCCGTGGGGATTCCAGCTCGACGGGCACCACGCTATCGTCAACTATTTTGTGTTGGGAGATCAGGTAGTGATGACACCCTTCTTTGCCGGTTCGGAGCCCGTGACCGCAACGGCCGGCAAGTATAAGGGAATCTCGATTCTTCAGGACGAACAGAACCGGGGTCTCGACATGTTGCTCGCGCTAGACAAAAATAGGCGAGCGAAGGCCATCCTCAACCCCAAAAAGACAGAGAATTACAACCTAACGGAAGCGTTCAAGGACAATGTTGTGATTGACTACGCAGGCGCACGCGTTGCGGAGTTTTCTCAGCCCGAGCGCAAACGGCTTCTGGATCTGGTTGATCTGTACGTTGGCAACATGGATGATGGCCACGCCCGAGTAAAGATGGATGAGGTGAAAAGGCAGATCGACCGCACTTATTTCGCCTGGATCGGTGGCTCGGATGCCGCGAGTGTGTATTACTACCGCATCCACAGCCCCGTGATTCTGATCGAATTCGATCACCAGCGCCCCGCGAACCTTGCGCGTTTCGCCAAGGATCCTAAGATTCCGACGCGCCAGCACATTCACTGCGTAGTACGGACACCAAACGGCAACGATTACGGAAAGGATTTGCTCCGCCAACACTACCAGTCGCACGCACACGCCTAGCGGATCCTAGTGTCTGTCCCATGGAATTCTTAACAACCGCTTACTGCGTGCGCGGCTCGCTTTCGGCGATCTACGGCATATGAACTGTAAAGCGTTATGCGGGACAGAAGACTAGATCGCTTTTAAAGGTCTCAGCGGCTGGAGTGGCAAACCGAGTAGGACTACCTACCTCGCGTAAAGATCCCTTTTGAAATCTCCATCGGGCGGCATTCTGCTCACGGTATGCCGTTTCGATCTCACCGTGCGCTTCCTTCTCCTGCTTCGCCCTTTCCAGAGCGCGGTCGTGAGCAGATCGTCGTCAGCTTGTTGCGGCTGCTTTTGCATCTTCGGATTCCGCCCGCTTAAATAACCATTTCCGTACGTCGTACCACATCCGCTGGACGGTGCGCAGTTTCATTCCCAACACCTCCGCGGCCTCCTCGTCGGTGAGCCCAAGAAAGTATTTCAGCTCCACAAGCTGGCACCACTTTGGCTGGGATTCGGCGAGCTCATCCAAAAGCCGATTAACAGTAATCGCCAAATCCAGCCGGACGCTGCCCGCCGGTAATAGCGCTTCGACGCCCGTCAGTCCGACGAATTCTCCTCGTGGGCGCCCACGCGCATGGTCGATCAGGTATCGGCGCATCGCTCTACCTGCTAACGCGAAAAAATGCTGCCGATTCTGCCAATCGCGTTCTTTAGCAGCTATCAGGCGCATATAGATCTGGTCGACGAGCTCCGTCGCCTGCAGGGTATGGCCCTTGCGCTCACCCTTCATGAGGTAGTGTGCCAATCGGCGCAGGTCAGGATTGAGCCGGTTGAACAGCTCGTTCTCAGCCCCTGCGGCACCCGCCCGCCATTGGTGCAAGAGTTGGGTAACCTCGCCAACCTGCTCTGGCATTTCGTACCTCTTTGGTTATTGAATGGCCTCGAAGTATAGCATATTCGCGCAGCTTGGCGGTCTTTTTGACGAATAGCGCTATCTCGGGTGAGGCTCAGGAAGCCTTGGAGGAGAAAACTTATGAAACGCTTATTTCCAGCAGCCGGATTGTTCGCGATTGCGCTCTGCTTGCAAGCGCAGACATTGACCAGCCAGGCTGAGATTCCGTTCGATTTTCGGATGGGCACCACCATCTTGCCCGCCGGAAAATATTTCGTCAAGCAATCCGGTTACTTGCTCACCATCCGGGAGGAGGGTGGAAGCAAGCGGTCGGTGATGCAGCTTACCCTACCGGCATCGCGCAAGGCGGTCTCATCGCAGCCGAAACTGGAATTTCATCGCTATGGCTCCACTTACTTTCTCGCGGCCATCTGGAATCAGAATTCGCGTGAAGGGCAAGCGCTGCCACAAAGTAAGCAGGAGCAAGAGTTCATAGCTCATGCTCAATTTCTACAAACAGCCAGCATTCCGCTTCGCTGAAGGCGCGCATAAACGGAGGCAGACGGCAACCACCGTCTGCCCCACAACGTTGGCTAGCCGCAACTAAACGCGCCGTGCGGATTCACTGGCCGCTTGCTAACGGCTTTGCGAAAAAGTTGCCCAACCGACTCCCTAACGCGGACAGGCCGGAACCCAACAGGGGCGAACGTTACCGCTCCCTCGCGGTCGCGGCTCAGTTTCAACATCAACGACTTGCGAAGTTTGTTTGTCAGGCGGGCATGAAATCGTCGCAAGCAGCAAAGGATTTGAGATCTAGTAATACAACGTTGGCTGGCCGCAACCGACGTCGTTCGTCGGCGTGCTCAAGTGTGTTGCACAGAGCAAGCCGGACGGGGACGTCCGGCGCGGCTCAGGAGAGCCGCCCTACTTTGCGGTCCGCATTGGGGAAAAATAAGCGACATTGGCTTGGTAAGCTGCGGCTGATTTGGTAATCGGCCGCACAAATTTATCTACAACGAAGAATGCGGGTGGCAAAAATTGGCGGGACCGTGATCGGTTTTGCGCTTTTGCCATATAGAAGCCTGAGTAAGTATCTGGTGAATGACTGGCGGCATAACCAATATGGTGCTATGATGCTCGACACTCGTTTTCAGCACTTGGACCTGCTAATGCCCGAGGAAGCGCAGAGCGACACACTCGTGATGAGTCTAATCGACCAGGCACTGGCGTTGCCGCTACGCGACCGAGAGGCTTACCTCCGAATGGTATGTGCTGACAATTCCAAACTGTTCGGTGAGGTTTGGAGCTACGTCCAGTGGGAACGGCGGATGGACGGGTTCTTGTTGGATCCGCTTGTTTCAACAGAATCACCTCGGCTTCCTTTCCAACCAGGAGAACTACTTGACGCCCGCTTCAGGATAGTCCGCGATGTGGCCGAGGGCGGCATGGGCGTCGTCTACGAAGCTTTGGACGAAAAACTCGGCCGACGTATCGCGATTAAATGCGGCAAGCCTGCCTTTTGCAGACGATTACCAGCCGAGGTACTAAATGCTACTGAGATTAGTCACCCTAACGTGTGCAAAATCTTCGAAATCCATACGGTTTCGACGTCACAGGGCGAAATCGATTTTTTCACAATGGAGTTTCTCGAAGGAGAGACGTTAGCGAAACGGCTTGATCGCGAACTGATTCCCGAAGCAGAGTCGTGCATGATCGCCCGGCAGCTTTGTGCAGGTCTCGCTGAGGCGCATCGCAATCACGTCATTCACGGGGATCTTAAGAGCAACAACATTATTCTGAGCACCCAGGCAGACGGAAGCGTCCGGGCGGTGATCACGGATTTCGGTTTAGCCCGCCGATCGGACATTTCGCAATCAAGCACGCAATCGGAAGCAATGGGCGGAACTCCCGGCTATATGGCTCCCGAACTCTGGAGGGGTGAACAAGCAACGGTGGCCTCCGATGTGTATGCGCTCGGAGTGATCTTATATGAACTCGCGGGCGGGCGCCGGCCTCATGAAATGGAAGTGTCCTGGCCAGTACGGTACAGCCGGAAAGCGCTCCCGGTCCACCCGAATTGGCACCGCATGCTTTCGCGGTGCCTCGATCCAGACCCCACACACAGGTTTCGGAGCGCCAATGAGGTTCTGGAAGCGCTTGCTCCTCGACGTTCCCGGCGGGCGTTCCTGATCGCAGCGGCAGCGGTAATCCTGGCGGCCGGAACCGATGTGCTGATGTATCAGACTACTACGGTTCCATCAAAATCCGGGCGCCTCGCCGTGCTTCCTTTTGTCAATGCCGGCGGCAGGCCCGAAAGCGAGTATTTGTCCAACGGGCTCAGCGAAGATCTGATCAACCGCCTTACGCAGATGTCAGCGCTGAAGGTGATTGCGCGCGGCTCCAGTTTCAAGTTCAAAGGAGACCGAGTCAACATCCAGAAAGCGGGCAGAGAACTAGGCGCTGAAGTGCTCGTGACGGGCCGCATCGCTGAGAAGAACGGACAAGTAAGAATCTCTACTGAGTTGGTAAACAGCACCGACGGAACACAGATCTGGGGAGCACAGTATACTTGCACGATTTCCGACTTAGCGCGCACACAATCGGAAATGGCCCGCGAGATAGCCGAGCGGATCAGCTCGAGGTTTACGCAAACCGATCGCCTCAAGCTGGCAAAAGCGGCAAAAGTTAACCCGGAAGCCTACGATTTACTGCTGCGGGCACGTTACCAGATCGGGCTATACACTCCGGAAAGCAAACAGAGGGCGATCACATACTTTGAACGGGCACTCGCCATCGATCCTGAATTCGCGCAAGCGAATGCCGAGCTGGCATTCGCTTATCGGTTGCTAAGCAGCTCGGGGATTCTTAGCGCGACCGATGCAATTCCCAAGGCCGAAGCCGCGGCGCGCAAGGCTTTGGCTATCGACAATCAGTTGGCGGAGGCTCATGCCGCACTCGCCGGCATAAAGAGAGACCAGTGGGACTGGGCAGGCGCCGAACAAGAGTATCGCAGAGCGCTTCAATTAAACCCCAACTTAGAATTAACGGGCTTCGCACTGGCGAATTATCTTAGTGTGACCGGAAGGGCTAACGAAGCGCTGACGGAGATCCAACATGTTATTGAAACCGACCCGATTGGCGTTCCTGCTGCGATCGCCGCCGCTGCGGTCGATTACAATCTGCGTCGTTATGATCACGCCCTTGTGGGCCTAAAGCGCGCTGTAGAGTTAGATCCTTCCAGGCCCAGCCCCTGGACATGGATTGGGATCGTGAACGGGGGCAGGGGTAACTATGAGGAAGCCATTCCTGCATACGAGAAGGCTATGGTTTTGGGCGATCACACAGCGGCGACTCGCTGCTACTATGCCTACGCGCTCGCGCGATCCGGCCGGCGCGGGCGCGCGATTCAACTTTTGCAGGAGATGAAGCAAACGACAGAATTTGTTCCCCTGTCCACGCTGGCGATACTCTATCTGGGACTGAACCAAAAGGAACGTGCTCTTGAATTGCTGACCGCTGCATACGTGTCCAGGGATCCACTGCTCCAGTACATTAACGTTGAATCGCACTTCGAAACTCTCAAGACCGACGAACGTTTTCGGAAACTCGTGCAAAAAATAGGATTGCCGCAATGAAGCGCATCCTCCAGACTCTGAGGAACACGCGCAAAACGGGCGCGATATCAAGCGCGCCACCCAAAGAGCCAATGAGTTCCTTCTTTGTTTGGCGGTGTGCATTCGCGCCCTTTGCACTCCTTACTAAGTTCAAGCGCCGGTGGACAAATCCCCGGAGAACCTTCGCTAGGTGGCGACTATTAATTCGGGAGGAAAGCTCGCCGTGACAAAAAAACTAAAGTGGCTCAGGAGACTCTCAAAAACTGCCTGGGTAAATAATGTTGCTATCACTGACGATGGCCGGCGCGTGGTAGCTGGGACGTTTATTCACCAGTACAAGAAGCGCGGACGAAGGATTCTATCGCCAAGCCCTAATCGGAGAGGAACCTTTGGCATCTTTGCTTATAGTTCCACCGGTAACCGCCTCTGGTCTGATACCTACGTAGGCTGGGACGGTGTGTTCGCGGTCGGCATCTCCGGAGCGGGCGAGATCGCTGCTGCGGGCGGATGGTACGACAAAAAGCGCGGATTGCTTCGAATCTACGATGCCGCTAACGGCAACATCAAGTTTGAGTTTGTGGACAAGGAGATAAAGAGAGTTAGTTTGATCAGCCTATCGCGGAACGGCGGCGTTGTCGCAGCCGCTGCCAACAAGCTCTACGTGTTCGTACAGCAGGGCAGTTCGTACGTCCGTCTCGATCATCCAGAGTTCAGGGAAGCCTTCCAAGGCAAAGTAACAGCCGTCGCAGTTCATCCCAGCGGGTCTTGGTTTGTCGCCAGCGACAAAAAGGGACACGTCCTTCTCGCCACTATTTCGGACGGGAAGATCAAACACACATGCCAGTGGACTGCCCCCAAAGCACCCATTATCCGGACAAAGCCATCTGCCGGACGTGTACCGGTCCCTTTTCTGTCCATTCAGGTCGCGCGCCATGCCGAATCGTTTGCCGTCTCCGGCGGCGACTTTGTGTATTTGTTTACGAAAAGCGGCATATGCAGGAAAAAGCCGAGCAGGGTTTATGACACCTGGAAGGAGAGAGCGGCGGGTCAGCAGACGCCGAAAGGCAACACAAGAATGCGTACGGCAGCCGAAAACGTTCGCTGGCTGGCCATTTCGGATGACGGCTCGTTCGTCACAACCGTCGTGAACCGTGACGCAGGCAAAACGAAGACGGGACTCTTGCTGGCCTACAAGCGAAGGTCCTCGTCGCCTCTTTGGAAAGTAGTGTTGCCGCACAACCCGAACGGGACCAGTGTGGATGGTAGGGCGAAGTACCTGTCGGTGGCAGATGGATACTGCCGCACCCCATGGGTGAAACCACCGGACCCGCCTGGCAAGGAATGCGATTCCGCGTTTTATCTGTTCAGTGCCAAAGGGAAAAAGTTGTGGGAGTATCCTACCACCAATATGAACTGGCCCATTTCCATCAGCGCCAATGGATCGAAAGTTGTGGCAGGCGGCGACAATGGCAATCTGTATTACTTTAAGCTCTAGCTAAGCGGGCGAGCTTTTTCGGATACTTTGCCGCCAAGTTTTTACCTCGCGATGGCACAAGACGCTGGGCCGCAGTTCGACAAGCAACCAAGAAGTAAGGGCCAGAGAGACTCAGTCCGATTTCGCCCATGACTTACCTCGCGTAAAGGCCTCTTTTGAAATCTCTATCGGGGGGCATTCTGCCCAGCAGCATTTTCACATAATCACGATGCCGCTGCGGTGTGTTGTCGCGCTGTTCCAGCCAAGCCTCAAATTGCGCGGCGGTGACGTAGACGCGGCGCCATCTCTTGCCGGTTTGAATCAGCTCCACCGCCATGCGGTTCGTGTCTCTGTACTCGGGATTGGACCAAGAGCACTGCCTCATTTTCGCCAGAGCCAAGCCGTACGCATGATAGCGATTGACGGCCCGGACAGTGACGGTGTGCTCGATGCCCGCGGCGTCCCGGAGCGTCACTTTGCAGTCCTCAGTTCCATCGATCTCATCACGCATATTCGTCTTTTATTCGCCATCGTAGCACGCTTGAAATGGCGCATTGGCGGGCTATAGATGCTCCGGGTTCCAATCGCGGAAGCTTCGAGGAAGCTATTAGCTCTCAGCGCTTAGCGTTCAGCTTAATTCGGTGCGCGCTTCGCGCGCTGGTTTGATTGCCCCTCCCTGACGGTCAGGGTTCTGTTCACGGATTCGCGAAATTTTCTTTTTCCTTCCGGATCAGCAGCTTACTCGAATTTTTTGCCGCGCCTCGAACGCCGCCGTGAGATCCGGTAACCATGAAACAGCCGTGCCGCTCAGATAGATGGATCTTTCAGGGCGAAGCGAAAACTCAGATTGACGCGATTCGGAGAAGTTGGGAAGCGGAATTTCCGGCGCTTCCTCCTGCTCTCGATCGTGTGTTGACACGTTTAGTGCGCGCGGACTGGCGCCAGCAATGGATCGAACAGCGCGTCTTCGAAGTAGAAGAGCAGCTTGAAGAAATTTCGGCGGCCGAGTGGACGGCCAAACAACACCAGCCGCTGCAGTTGGTCTATCGCTATCACGCGTTGGCGGAGCGGCAATTTCATCGGGCGTGGAAATCGCTGAAAGAATATACAGGCAAGCAAGTCGTCGAGCACAAACAATCCGATAAGGCAGTCAATAAACCGGCTCCTCAGCAGGACATCGAAATTCCGCGTGTGTACGAAGAGCCTACGCTGCACCAGACAGTCGTCGTGAAGATCGTCGATGGCCAAACGATCACGGCCATGTATCCGAGCAACGACGAGGAAATGCGCGTGGCAAAAAACGCCAGCGAGTCCAAGCGAGCCATCCGGCGATTCGAATTTCCGGATGGAGTCCCGGAAGAATACCACTGGGTTTTTCCGGACGCTGATGATCGCAGGCCCGGAGCCGCGCGGCAAGTGGAAATGAGCGCCAGGCTCTGGCGAGATCTCGCATCCAGAGAAACGATGCATGCCGAGCCTTGTCCGCTTGAGCCGACACGAATGGAGCTGATTCGAAGACGCCTGGAAGAGGAGGAGAAATTGTAATGGCTACGAAAAAGAAAACCAGAGCGATCGTTACTCTCGAGCAGTGGGTAGAGATCCGGATTCGCGACGGTAAAACCGAAACTACGCTGTATCCGCCGAATGACGCTCTGCTTGAACGCAAGAAGAAGATGGACCCACCGCCGAATATCGTCTACCGGCGAATGAATTTCGTAGATGGCGTGCCGCCCGAATACTACTGGGCTACCGACGATCCGCGGCGCAGAGAGTTCGGCGGCCACGGCATCCAGCGTATGGCCGTCGATACCTGGCTCCAAACCATTGCGGAGGAATCCCAGCGCGGCACTGGACACATAGGTCCGTGCAGTGATCTCTTGCCCCGCCCCAAAGAGCGCGGCGGCTGCAATTGCCCCGTCTGCACATTTCATCAGCGCCGGCTGGATGCTTCGGGCCGCAGCATGTAGCGCACGCACTCTTGCGCAATGCCGTTGACTCAAGCGGCATAGAAGACGAATTGAGGAGGCCGATTGCCAATCGGCCGCGGATTTCCAATCCGCCCCACATGGCAGAGGCCTCAAACTTCAGCAGTTTGCGGAAACGCAGGAGTGATAGACTGCCTTGAGCGAAAGCAACCTATGGGGGTTTGCAAATGGCTTACAAGGTTTTTTTATTCTGCGCGGCGGCAATTCTGCCCGCGCTTCTGAGTGCACAGTCCTACACGGCTTCGATCCGCGGCGTAGTGAGCGATGCGAGTCAGGCGCCGCTGCCCAACGCGAAAGTAACGGTCACCGACGCCGACCGGAATACATCGCAAACCGTCACGAGCGACAACGCGGGGCGCTATATTTTCACAGCGCTTCCCCCCGGCCACTACACGCTGGCCGTTGAAGCATCCGGTTTCCAGAAATACCAGCACAGCGTTTTTGAGTTGCAAGTGCAGCAGCAGGCCACGATTGATATGCAACTGAACCTCGGAACAGTCGCCACAAGTATTGACGTGAACGCCACCGCGCCGCTGCTGAACACAACCAGCGCGACGCTGGGCCAAGTGGTCGATAACAAGTTCATCCTGTCGTTGCCGCTTGCTGGACGTTCTCCTCTGACGCTGGTGCAGTTGACGCCCGGCGTCACGCCGTCCAACTTAAACCCGGGCGGGCAAAGCAACACCAACTTCACCGCCAACGGAACGCGCAACTCGACCGCCGACGTGTTGCTCGATGGCATCAGCGTCGCCAATATCGAGCAGAACAGCGGCATCACGAATCTGGAGTACCAGCCTTCGGTTGACGCGGTGCAGGAATTCAAAGTCCAGACTAACTACTTCAGCGCGGAGTTTGGGAACACGGGCGGCTCAGTGATCAACATGATCACCAAGAGCGGAACCAACGACTTGCATGGCACGGTTTACGAATTTCATCGCAACTCGGCCTTAAACGCCAACGACTGGTTCGCCAACCGGGCCGGACGGTCCATTCCGGATTTCAAGCGCAACGTATTTGGCGGCACAGTGGGCGGTCCGGTGCGCATACCGCACCTATACAACGGCAAAGACAAAACGTTTTTCTTTTACGACTACGAAGGAACCAGGCAATCCAGCGCGACGACCAGAAACATGACCGTCCCGACGGCCAAGGAGAAGGCCGGCGATTTCAGCGATACGCGAACATCCAGCGGCCAGCTGATTACGATCTATAACCCGTTCGATACCTACAAAACCGCCGCCGGTAAAACGCTGCGGCATCCCTTTGCGGGGAACCAGGTGCCGGTATCGATGCAAGATCCCATCGCGTTGAACGTTATGAAGTATTATCCGGATCCGACGTCAGATGGACTGCCGTTCACGCACGTGAACAACTTTTTCGCGCAGGGCGTAAACGTAAGCCAAGGCGATCAAATGGACGTAAAGCTGGACCATAATATCAGCGAAAAAACACGCTTCACTTCGCGCTACAGCCTGAACTGGGGCGCCAGTATTCCACCGTTGCTATTGGGGAACATTGCAGACAATTCGACCAACGGAGACAGTTCTTCGCGCACGCAAAACTTCGTGTTCGACCTCACGCGCGTACAAAGTCCGACAACGATTTTCGAGTTTCGCTACGGATTGCTGCGGCAGCGCGCCAATACCAACCCCAAAAGCCTGGGCTTCGATCAGACATCGCTGGGCTTGCCGGACATCTATTTGACCTCCGGGGTCAAGATGTTTCCAACGTTTACCGCCGAAGGCTACCAGGAATTGGGACAAGTCGGATACGGCTTGATTGCGCGCGGTGATTCCATGAACGACGTAATGGGAAACATGACGAAGATTATCGGCGGCCATACGATCAAGGCCGGTGTCGAAGCGCGATTCTTGCTGCTGAATTATCTGCAGCCCGGCTACCCGCAGGGCCACCTGTCATATAACCGCGCGGTCACGATGGAAGACCCGAACAGCAGCAGTTCCGTTCAGGGGAATGCCATCGCGTCGATGCTGGCCGGCTGGGGCAGCGGCGGAGACTATCACCTGGATCCCCCCTCCGCCTCCGCCTCGAAGTACATGGGCTTCTATGTGCAAGACGATTGGAAAATTGCGCGGCGGCTCACCATCAATCTCGGGCTGCGCTACGATTTCGATCTGCCGCGGACCGAGAGATACAACCGCTATAGCTGGTTCGATTTCAACGCTCCGTCGCCAATAGCCGGAAAAGTCCCCGGATATCCGGATCTAAAAGGACAGTTTCGATTCGCGGACGATAACACACGTAGCCCGGTAGATGCTGATTTCAACAATATTCAGCCGCGAATCGGATTTGCATACGAGCTGAACGATAAAACGGCGATCCGGGCCGGCTATGGAATTTTCTACACGGTTTCACGCGCAACGATAAAAGGACATACGGGGTCGGGCTTCTCGACCGGTTCCACGCCGGAATGGAGCCGCGATGGAAACCTAACTCGTTACGCGACGCCCGAGAATCCGTATCCGAACGGCTTGAACATCCCGCCAGGAAACTCGGAGGGCGCCGCGACTTTCCTGGGTTTGGGCGTCGGGACGGAGACGCGTCCCAATCAAAATCCTCAGTACCAACAGTGGAACTTCTCGATTCAGCGCGCCCTTCCCGGAAGTTCGGTGTTGCAGGTGAACTATACCGGAGGCAAAGGGACACATCTGTATTTCGGCGGCGGAACGGAAAATCAGGACCGGATGCCTCTAAACTACTGGGGGTTGGGCCGCACCGCCTTGAACGGTCTTGTGCCGAATCCTTTTTACGGCATCATTACCGATCCGAAGTCGAAGCTGAGCGCGCAGACAGTAACGCTGAATTCCCTGCTCCGGCCTTATCCGCAATATACGGGTGCGAGCGGCTCGACACCGAGTATCGGAAATTCCATCTATCACGGCGTGCAGGTGCAGTATGAAAAGCGCTTTTCGCACGGTTTGGCGCTGCTGGCGCATTACACGTTTGCGAAGTTGATCGACGATTCCTCGTTTTCCTCGGGAAATGTGGGTTGGCTCGGCGGTGTTACGGATGTGCAGGATCCGTTCAATCTGCGCTTGGAGCGGGCGGTATCGGCAATGGACATTACACATCGCTTTGTGCTGACCGGGTCCTACGAGCTTCCCATCGGGCACGGCAAGGCAATCGGCAATAGCTGGAGCAAGCCGCTCGACATTCTGCTCGGCGGTTGGGAGGTAAATGCGCTCATGACGTTCAGCTCAGGCTTCCCCTTGAACAGCGGATCGCAGTACCGCGAGTCGCCGCTACAGAATGGCGTGCTCTGGGAGGGTACGCAGCGGCCTAATCTGAATGGCGATCCCAGCGTGGAAGGCTCGGTCGAATCGAAGCTGGATCACTACGTGAATGCGGCGGCATTTTCGCGGCCGGCTCCCGACACCTTTGGCACCATGCCGCGGACCATTTCGACGTACCGGAGCCCGGGGATAAAGAATCTGGACGCGGCAATTTTTAAGAATTTCGCGTTTACCGAGCAGCGCTATCTGCAATTGCGGCTCGAAGGATTCACGGTGACCAATACACCAACGTTTGCAACCCCGCACTTGTCGTACGGCGCCACGAACTTCGGTGTCATCGATCGGTACGCCGGCGGACGGGGCCCGAGAGAACTGCAAGTGGCCGCGAAGTTTTACTTTTAGCTAACAGCTGTCAGCTGTTTGCCTTTTAATGTAACGAACGGCGACTTTGACTCACATAGCGTCAAATGCCGTCCATCGTTCGGAGCACACAGCAAG
>JAICIH010000031.1 GCA_025924475.1 Bryobacteraceae bacterium | reverse complement strand
GTGACGCCCACCACGGTCACCGGAACATTCGAAATAGTGATGTGCTTTCCAGCAATGTCCGGGTCCGCTCCAAAATGTTCGCTCCAGAAACCGAAGCTCAGTACTACGGGCCAACCCTGCGCCGGCCCACCCCGAACATCGTCCGCCGGAGAGATCAACCGGCCCAGATAGGAAGTCACACCCAGCAGCGAAAATGCGTTCCCGCTCACCAGCTCGGCCGGATAGGCGCGTAGAGCCCCTTCCGTATCGAGCATCGCAACTTCACCGGACCTCCACAGTGAAATACCGCTGAATGAATTTTGCTCGCGCTCGAATTGCTCGATCATCCGATACGGAAGGAATGAGCCTCTGCCATTGGTTGTCGACGCGGCGCTCACCATTCGAATCTGCGCAAGCCGCCCCGGATCCTTCGCGGGCAGATCGCGCAGCAATAGTCCATACAGTAAAGCAAAGATCGCGGTATTCGCTCCAATGCCCAGCGCCAGCGTGAGAATCGCCGTAATACAAAATACCGGGCTTTGGCGTATGGCCCGAATTCCGAAAACAAAATCCCGATACCATCCTTCGAGCATGACAATAATCTCCTGGTCGCGCACTCTCTCAATCACCTCCGGCGTGTGGCCCAGCAGCAGACGGGCGCGCCGCCGCGCTTCCTCCGGCGGCATCCCGCGCCCGGCGTTCTCCTCGGCCTGCAAATCCATATGGACGCGCAACTCGTCCTCGAGATCCGCATCGCGGCGAAAGCGCTTGAACTTCATGGCGTTTCCCCCGGAATGACATCCAAGAGGCGTATGGCGCTTGCCGTGTGTTTCCAATGGACCGTGGCAAACGGCGCGCTTTGTCCATCCAGATAAAGATCCTGCCGCAGAAAACACCACAGTTCCGGTCCCGGTTCTGCAGGCCCGCTGCCTTCATATCCGAACGCCTGAATATCGCTCACCACGCCATCCACTACACTGAGCGTCCGCTCAAAGGGCGGGCGCTCGCTGAGACGGCCATCCCGGTCGATGGTGCGGACATGCTCGCGTAGTTTTGCGTGCGGCCGAATGTGATAGCGCACAATCGCGAGCGAGCCATGGAAATTGGCCAGGCAGCCGCGGCCGGTGTCTCCTTGCGCCGAAAGGCAGAACGAGCGGCCCGCGCGGCGCTCCTCGAACCAAAAGCCGGCGCTCGCATACTTGTCGTAGAATTCGACGCTCATCCGTACCGTGCAACCCGCGACGCTGAAATGATATACCGTCTCGGTACGGCTGCTCTTCGGCGCTCCCACCAGCGCTGCGCTCCGCAGAAAGGATCTTCTATCCATCTGTTCGCCTCTCTGTGCATTCCGCCAACCAAACCGCCGCCTTGAAACGAAACGGCTTTTGTCCGGCGCGCCGTTCCGGTTGCGGGATTTGAGTTGTCCATTCCCGCACAGATAGTAGTTCATCTACCTGTAAGAATCCTACCATCGAATTTGCTAGCATGGAGCGATGCCGAAACTCGACCTGCTGCAGGGAACGCTGGACATGATGGTGTTGCGCACGCTGAAGGCCGGTCCCGCCAATGGGTATGAAATCGCGAAAGCCATCGAACGGATGTCCGACGACGTGCTGCAGGTGGATCATGGATCGCTCTATCCGGCGCTACATCGCCTCGAAAAGGGCGGGCTTCTCACGGGGAAGTGGGAAATTTCGGCGACCAACCGCCGGGCGCGCTTCTATCGTCTGACTCCAGCCGGCAGAAAACGGCTGGCGGTTGAGCAATCCAACTGGGAGCAGATGGCGGCAGCCATTACGCGCGTGATGCGGCCGGCGTGAGCCTCCATCCTAAGCTGAGAGCTAATTGCTGAATGCTAAAAGCTTTGGTCCAAGCTAGCATGGGGTGTGTGTACCCTTAGAATCGGAACCGCATTCCTCCTTCTCGCTTCGGTCGCGGCCGCCGAAGTCCATTCGTTGACTTTGGCGCAGGCGCTCGAAATCGCGGCGCGGCAGAACCCGGAAGTTGCGTTGGCGCGCCTGGATGCGCAGCGAGCCGAGCAAGGCGTCAAAATCGCGCTCGATCCGTTTCGCCCGAAAGTGTATGCCGGTAGCGGGCTCGCCTACACCTATGGCTATCCCAACAGCATCGACGGAAATGCTCCCAGCCTGGTGCAAGTTCGGACCGACATGGCGCTCTACAACCGTCCCAAGAGCTATCAGGTAGCAGCGGCGCGCGAGATGGCGCGCGGCTCAGAATTCGCGTCGCAGGCCAAGGCGGAGGATGTTGCGTATCAGGCGGCCGACCTGTTTCTTCTGGCCACGCAGGCGCGCCATCAGGATGAAACCATTGCCGGCCAGATTCCCGGCCTGCAAAAGGTCGTGGATTCCATGAGCGCCGCGGTAAGCGAAGGGAGCGAACTGCCACTCGAGCTGAAGCGCGCTCGGGTGAACATGGCTATTTCGGAGACGCGCTTGAGCTCGCTGCGCCTCGACCGCGACTACTACGAGATGATGCTGGCCGTGGTGCTCGGATACCCGGCGACCGATCGCGTAAAGCCCGTCGAGTCGGACTTGTCCCTGACGCCCGCCCCTCCGTCGGAAGACGAAGCCGTTGAAATCGCTCTGCGCAATAACCGCGAGATGCGGCAGATGCAATCCAACCTGCTCGCCAAAGAACTGGACGTCCGGTCTTACAAAGCGTCGCGGCTGCCGCAGGTCGATTTGGTGGCGCAATATGCGCTGTTCGCAAAATATAACTACGTAAATTACTTTCAGAAATTCCAGCGCAATAATTTTCAGATCGGCGCTTCGATCGCATTTCCGCTGCTGGTCGGTCCGGCTTCGAGCGGGCTCGCGCTTCAGTCCTATACCGACATGCAGAAGATCCGCATTCAAATGGACCAGGTCCGCAATCGCATCCTGAGCGAGACGCGTCGCAGCTACGAGCAATGGCAAAAGGCCCAAAAGATGCGCGATCTTTCCCGCATGCAGCTCGATCTGGCGCGTGAGGAAGTGAGCGTGCTGCTGGCGCAAAATAGCGAAGGGCGTGTGCCGATCGCGCGTGTCGAGCAAGCTCGGCTCGAGGAAGGCGACCACTGGATCGATTTTTACAATGCGGAAGCTCAAGTTGCTCGCACGAAATTCGCCATTCTGCGCCAGACCGGAACGCTGCTCGCTGCCGTTCGCGGGCAGAAAATGCCGTAGGTGTGCATGCTGGAAGCTCCGGCTATCGAAATTCAGAATCTTCAAAAGACCTACGACGGATTTCACGCGGTCGATGGCCTTTCGATCACCGTTCCGCAGCGCTGTTTTTTCGGCTTCCTCGGTCCGAACGGGGCGGGGAAGACAACCACCATCAAAATGCTGATGGGGCTGGCGCAGCCTGATGCCGGTTCCATCCGTGTGCTCGGTTTGCCGCTGCCTGAAAAATCGCTGGAAGTGCGCCGCCATATCGGATTGGCGCCTGACGATTCACTGCTCTTCGACTATCTGACCGGACTGGAGTATCTGGAGTTCATCGGACGGCTATACGGTATTCCACGCCCACAGGCGAAGGAGCGCGGCGGCGAATTGCTGGAACTTTTTGAGCTCGGCGAGAACCCAAGAAAACTCATCGGTGAATATTCGAAAGGCATGCGTAAGCGCATCGCCATGGCGGCGGCGCTGATTCACCGGCCAAGCCTGTTCCTGATGGACGAGCCGTTTGAAGGTGTGGACGCGGTGGGTGCGCGCCTGATGAAAGACATTCTGCTCGAGCAAGTGCGGCATGGCGCCACCGTGTTCCTGACGTCGCATGTGCTGGAAGTAGTGGAACGATTATGCGATCGTGTCGCCATTATCCATCGCGGCAAAATCGTCGTTGAAGGCACAATGGCCGAATTGCGCCAGCAATCGGAAGGCGGCGGCAATACGCTCGAGGACATTTTCGTGAATCTCGTCGGCGCGCAACGCTACTCGGAAACGCTCGACTGGCTGTAACGTATGTGGCGGGCCATTGTTTGGGCGCAGTTCCGGATTCTACGCAACCGTTTTCCGCGCACCAGCTTCGGAAGCATGCTAATGGCCGGCGTGTCGCTGTTATGGCAGGGCGCCTTCGCCACCTTCGGTGTGTTTCTCGCGCTTGGCATTCCTGGCCTTTCGCGGCCGTTTTTGGAACTGTGGCTTCCCGCCGGTCTGCTGCTGGCGTTTGTATATTGGCAGACGATTCCGCTGCTCACGCTCAGCGCGGGTTGGTCGCTCCAGCTCAGCAAACTCCAAATTTACCCGGTCAGCCATAGCGCGCTATTTGGGATCGAAGTTCTCCTGCGGGTATCAAGCTCGCCCGAGGTGATTTGGGTCCTGCTCGGCGCGCTTATCGGTCTGGCGCGCCATCCGGATGTTCCCACGTGGGCGCCGCTTTCGTTGCTATTGTTTATTCCGTTCAATCTGCTGCTGCAATTGGCGGTGCGTGATTTCGTCGGCTATGCTTTCGATCGCAGCCGCTTTCGTGAACTCTTCGCGGTGTTGGCGATCGCCATCGGCGTGATACCGCAACTGCTTCTGCGGACCGGCATTGCCTACAAGCTGAAACCGCAGTTTCTACTTGTGTCGCATGGCGCGGCGGCGCCGTGGCATGAAGTGGCTGCGCTGAGTCTCGGAGAATTTTCGTGGGCTTCCGCCGGATTACTTGTTTTCTGGACGTTGGTTGCTTATGCGCTGGCGACATTCCAGTTCCGGCGCAGCCTGCTCCGCGAGGATCGCTTTCGCGCAAGTCCGATTGCCGGCGGAGGCCGCGCCCGTTCCGCGTGGCTGCCCGGCCTGGTGACACGCTTGTTTCGCGATCCCATGGCGGCGCTGGTCCAGCGCGAGTTGCAATCGCTCGCGCGCATGCCGCGCTTCCGCGTTGTTTTTGGCATGGCCTGCATTTTCGGAGTGTTGGTTTTTATTCCGGCGTCCCTTCGCGAAGGAACGCGCGGCCATAGCTTCATGAGCGACAATTTTCTGCCAATCGTGAATCTCTATGGGCTTTTGCTGTTGAGCGATGTTCTTCTGCTGAACGTCTTCGGGCTGGACCGGCAAGCGTCGCAGTTATTCTTCGTCGCACCCGTGCGTCTTCAAACTGTGCTTCGCGCGAAGAACGTCGCTGCGCTTTGGTTTATCACGCTCGAAACGCTCGCGGTGTTGATCTTTGTATTGTTGCTGCGCATTCGTCTGAGCGCCTTCAGCGTGGCGGCAGGAATAGCGATTTCCGTTGTTGTGTCGGTATTTCTTGTGTCGGCGGGAAATTTGATTTCCGTGTTGATGCCGCGGCCAATCGACCCGTCGTCCACTTTTCGAAAACAGGCCGGCGGCCGAATACAATTGTGGCTTTTGCTTTCTAGCCTGGGAATGCTTGTGCTGGTGGCGTTTCCGTTTCTCGCGCGTTGGGCGCTGCAAGCAGACTGGCCGTTTTTCGCGGTGCTGCTGGTCGAGTTAGCGATCGGCGCGATTTTTTACGGCATCGCGCTCGAGTCGGCCGTCGAGCGCGGCTTGCGCGATCGGGAACGTATCGCGCAGATCCTATCTGGTGGAAAATCCGTGATGGACTTGGGCACGAGTTGAACCTTCAGGATTGGAGCTTCCGCACTTCGCGCTCGATGGCGTCGCGCACAGCTTCGCGCGCTGCCTCGTCGCGATACGGCTGGCGTGGCCAGAAGAATCCCCGCAGCCCATCCCGGCGGCGGCGCGGAACGATATGAATGTGCAGGTGCGGAACGGTCTGGCTCACACGGTTATTGATCGCGATAAAGGTGCCCTCGGCATCGAGCGCGCCTTCCACCGCCTTTGCCAGCAACTGCGTCCTCGCCATGAGCGGGCCGGTCAGTTCCTCCGGCACATCGAGCAGAGTTTCGTGATGCTCGCGCGGGCAGAGCAGGACATGTCCGGGAAATAGAGGATGCGCATCCAGGAAACCCACCGCCTGTTTGTCGCGGTACACAATCTGCGCGGGAATTTTTCCATCGATGATCTTGCAAAAAACACAATCTGGCGCGTCCATCCGGCTCCTTTATTGTGCTCCCGTGGGTAGCTCCGCCGGCTCAGTGGCGCTCACCTTGTCTACTTCGATCCGCAATTCGCCGTGATCGTCCACTTCGAACGCCAGCGCGAATTTGGCTCCCCAGACGATTTCGTCGTAACGGTAGGAGTAGCGCGCATGCACGGTTTGCCCGAATGTCTCGTCGAAGCCCTTCAAGACGATCAGGACTTCGGCTTGCATCCGCTCGAGATCGGCGGCGGTTTTACCGAAAAATGGACTTTCGGCCGTAATGGGATGCACCAGCGTCCAGGTCAGCGGCAGGAAAAGAACGGATGGCCGTTCGAGCGCGAGCGCTATATATTTGCGGCGCGCCGAATCATGCCCCTCTTCCACCAGCATCAGGAGCACGCGCGCTTCGAGATCGATAATGTTGTTGGCTCTCCGATTCACCACTCGGAACTGCAGGCTGACGCCTCCTTGGTAGGGCGCGATGATCATCATATTACTGAAACCGAAACGCGCCGAAGGCCGCGAAAATCGCCCGAACAGAAGGCCCGTCGCAATGGCGAAGCCGAGCACGCCGCACAGGGACTCGGCTGCGGCAACCGTATTAGCTGCCGGCCCAAGCGGCCACATGTTTCCGTAGCCGACCGTGGTCAGCGTATGCGCGCTAAAGAAGAAAGCGTTCAAGAAGCGCAGCGCGGCGGTGGGCGCGTCGGCATTCTTCAAATGCTCGAGCCCGACCATCCAATAAAGCGCCGCGAAAAGCGTATTGACGATCGAGAAAGCCGCCGCCACCAGGCCGAAGAATGCCGGCCAGGAAACACTGATCATGAATAAGTAGGGGTGCCAGTCGCGCCACGTCCTGCCCATCCGCCGGACATTGAATTGCCCGTCTTTATTGATGATGCGAGTGACGACTTTGGTGTAGCGCTGGGTTAGCCCGGGATCGAAGTTTGCGCCATTGTTCTCGGGCGTGGCCGCGCCGGCCACATGCCCGTCTTCCATGACTCCTTCCGGCACGGCTTTAGTTCCTCAGAACCGTTGTACCGTAGTGGCTCGAACGTGCGGCCGAAGCCATGGACCATGATTGTGATTCTATTCGTGCCTTAACGCTGAAACCGGATCGACTCTCGTCGCGCGCCACGCCGGAATGTAGCTTGCCAGGAGAGCTATTGCGGATAGGAGCAAGGCGACTGCCACAAAGATCGCCGGATCCAAGGCATGAACGCCATAAAGCAGTTTCGTAATGAGCCGGGCGACCATTGCAGAACCAAGCAAGCCCAGACTCAGGCCGATTCCGATCAAAACGCCCGCCCGCCGGAGCACAAGCCGAAGGACGTCCACTTTCGTCGCGCCGATGGCGAGGCGAATGCCGAATTCTCTCGTCCGTTGGCTCACCAGATAAGTCATCAGGCCGTAAATGCCCATCGATGCGATCGCCAGCGCGAGAATGGAGAACGCCGCCAGCAGCATGGTTCGGAAGCGCGGTTGTCCGACCGAAGCGGAAACAAGCTGCTCCATTGTCTCCACCTGATCGACCGGCAAGGCCCTGTCAATTCCTGCGACCGCGCTGCGCAGACTGGCCGTAACGGCGCCTGGATCGATGGCCGTGCGCACGACAATGGTCGGCGTCCTTTCGGTGGCAGGAATCTGCGTAAACGGCACATACATCTCCGGCTTTAACTCACCGTCCAAACTTTCATGTCGAACATCGCCGGCCACACCGACAATCGTGCGCCACGCCGGTCCTGCAAAATGCAGATGCTGCCCAACGGGACTTTCCTTTCCCCAATAGGTGCGCGCCATCGATTCATTAATGATTACAACGAGCGGCGCGCTTTGGCTGTCGGCGGCGGTGAACCTGCGTCCTTGAATCAGCGGAATCCCGATCGCTTCAAAGTAGCCGGGACTGATAGGGCGATATTTCACCATGTTGTACATACCGATTGGCAGGGGCGGCCGTCCTTCGATGAAGAAAGACCAGGCATTGTCGGCTCCGCTTAGCGGCAAATACGCCGTCAAGCCCGCGGACTGAATACCCGGCATATTTCGAACTCGTTCAAGTAATTCGTTCAGAAAAGCGGAAATGTGCTGGACATCGGGATACCGTGAGGCAGGCAAAGAAACACGAGCGGTAAGGACATGCTCGGTGCGGAAGCCGGGATCGACCTGTAGCAGATTCCACAAGCTTTTCGCCGTGAGCGCCGCGCCCGTAAGAAGCATCAGCGCGATCGCGATTTGCGCAACTACCAGAACGTCCCGCACTCGGGATGGGACTCCCACCGCTACACGCGCATTCTGCTTCAGCGCCTCGTTCGCGCTTCCACGCGCTGTTTGGAACAAAGGCGCGAGGCCGAAGAGAATCCCGGTTATGAGAGTAATCAACGCGGTGAAGGCGAGCACGCGCAGATCGATGGCAAGCCCGGTGATGCGAGGCAGGTCTGCCGGCAAATAACGGTCCAGGATTCGAATCGCTGCCGCCGCCAGAAACAGCCCCGTTGCACCGCCCAGGACGGCAAGAAGCACGCTCTCCGTCAGCAGTTGCTGCCCAAGGCGGCCACGGCTTGCACCCAACGCCAATCGAACTGCAACTTCCTGCTGGCGTGCCGCAGCCCTGCTGAGCAATAGGTTGGCCACGTTGGCGCAGGCGATCAATAGCAAAAGGGCGACGCCGGCCAGAAGCGTCATTAACGGCATTCGAACTTTTTGTGTCACGTACCGGCTGAGAGGGACGGCAACAATCTTCTTCTCCCGGTTGTTCTCCGGGTAAAGTTTCGCCAGATTCGCCGCAACGATATTGAGGTCCGCCTGCATTCGACTGAAGGTCATGCCAGGTTTGATTCGCGCAAAGACCCGTAACGGATGCGTGCCGCGTTGCAGCTTCTCCAGCTTGAGCGCCAGTGGCACCCATAGGGCAGGTTGATTTTGGGAATGGCTCGTCACCAGTTCGAAATCGGGTCCAAGCACGCCCACAACGGTGTAGCTGATGTCGTTCAGCGTCACGGTACGGCCGACAACGTTTGATTTTCCGCCAAAATAACGCCGCCATACGCTATAGCTCAGGATCGTCACGTGTTCTTTGCCAGGCCTGTCTTCTTCGTCGAGGAAATCTCGTCCGAGCTTCATGTGCGTATCCAACAGGCGGAAGAAGTTGGAAGAGACGGCAGCTCCGGCAAGCCGTGCAGGTTCGCCGTGACCGGTAAGAATGAAATTGGAAAAGGGCTGGAGCGCAGCCATTTCGCTGAACGAGTTGGTCTGCGCACGCCAGTCGACAAAGTTAGCGGGAGCAACCGTGCCGAGATTCTCGCTACGCTGCTGCTCCCATAGTGTGACGATGCGTTCCGGGTCGGCATATGGCAACGGCTTTAGCAAGACCGCGTCATAGACGCTGAAGATGGCGGTGTTGGCGCCGATCCCTAACGCCAGCGTCAGCACAACCGTCGCTGCGAACGCCGGATTCCGGCGCAGCATGCGGCAGACGTACCGCAGATCGCGCCCGAACGCATCGATGAGGGTGATCGTTTGCATGGCCCTTCGATCCTCCCGCAGCAAGGTAGCGTTCCCGAACTGCCGTCTGGCAGCTTGTCGGGCGTCTTCCGGCGGCATCCCTTGGCGGATATACCGCTGCGTAAGTAAGTGGAGATGGTCCGCGATCTCGGCTTCAAAATCTCGACGGTCGACCAGGCCGCGAGTCTTTCCCCACAGCCGGCGCAACGTTCCCTTGGACATTACAAAGAAAATATCAGGATTCCTTTGGAATGTCCATAGGTCGTCGCAAGGGAGTGTAAAAATCAGTAGCTCCGCCCACTTGCTTACGCGCGTGGTTCTTTAGATACTGCAAGCATCAGCACAGCGCAAAAGAACCGCGACCGTGAGGGAGCGGCGTTAGTGGTTTCAGAAAGTGAAATTCACGCCGCCGCGGATGATTCGGGGCGCTTCCACGATCAGCAGTTTGTGGGCATCGCCGCCCATGGGCAGATAGCCCTGAGCAAGAAGATTACGAAGGTCCGCGATAACTTCGAAGCGTCCTGGCATTCCCAGCATAGGAGGAAGAGGCTGGCGAATGCTCACGTTGAATCCGGGCAGGACGTACGCCGATTGCGTCGTAAAGAGGTGGCGCGGAATGATGGCATTGCTGTCCATCCAGCCGTATGTGGTAGTTAAGCGTGTGCCGGTCAGTCTGGATCGCGTGCTGACATTGACGCTGGCGATATTGTGGCCGCCCATCTCGAGTAATTGCGACTGCCCGCTGCCGCTCGCAAGTCCGCCCATGCGTCCATAGGCTAGGGCGACGTCGAACGAGTCGTTCACCCGCTGATCGATGGAAGCGAGATAGCCAGTGCGTGCATAGCGGCCCACATTGTATGTCGATGTTTTGGAAAGGCCGTCGAACAGTAGATCGTCCGGGTCGAGCGAGGTGACATCGCCCGCCAGGTTGATACGCCCGTTCGAGACTCGCTCATAGAACGCGCTCAGCGCGTAGGTCAGCGAGCCGGAAGTCTTGTTGTAGCCGAGCTCGTAATTCTGAGTTCGCTGCAACTCCAGTTGGCCGCCGCGCCGGGATATCTGCGGGAGCCGGGTGAGCGCATCCAGTGGACTGCTCAGGTCGGCGGAGACGTCATTCTCCATGGTCCGGAGCCGCTGATGCGCCGTCAATTCATCCGGCCGGCCGCCATCGCTGTAAGCGGCAATCAGGCTGGCTCCCGCTCCGAGATCGGCCGTCAGCCGCCCGAATGGGCTGATCCGATTCGAATGCTGCAGGTAATCCACCGATTCGCCCGTGATTCCATATTCGAGATGAAGATTGTCCAGGAAATCGACCGCTTCATATACGCTGAGCGACATGGTCCGCAGCATAGGAGCGGAGCCGGTAAGGCTCGATCCTCCCACCATCGTCCCGCCGAAGCGGCTTACCTGGGAGACGGTCAACGTAACTTCGGGTGGATTGCCGAAACCGCCGTCCGGGCTCCGGCTATAGATCGCGCATAAGCCCATCGCGGCCGGACTGAAACTGCCATTCTGCCCATAGGTCCCGGCCACCTGCAATTGATTCTTGCCGGGCAGGGTAGTCGAGAGTGCGAAACCCGTACCCATGCCGCTTTGCGCCGGACCTGAGTCCACCAAGCCCGTATCTCCGCCCGAGAGCGAAAGCATGGCGTGAGTGCCCGAAAAGATACGCGGACGCATTTCAGCCGTTGCCGGGGTTTGCGCCGGTAGATAACGTGTGATGGGCCGTGTGGCGGGCGCTGTCCGCAGCGCCCACTTCCAGTCGTTTGTCATCGCGGCCGTCGGCGTCACGTAACTCAAATCGATATTGCTGAACAGTGTAGCTAGGTGAATTTGGAGCACGCTATCCAGCCCGGCTTTCACCGCTATTCTGTCGCGGAAGGCCGGCAGAAAACTGGCAAGGGAAACGCGGATCGAATAAATGTCGATGGGAAGACCGGCGAAGGCAAAGCGTCCATCCGGCGAACTAACAGTCTGACCTACGGAACGCTGATAGCGGTTGAACAACTCGATCCTGGCGCCCATCTGCGGATTCCCACTGGAATCGGCGACGTGGCCTAGCAGATTTCCCGTCAGCGGCAGCGCGAAATCGGCGGCGCTGGCAGGCGAAACCAGTGTCAGGAACCCCGCAACCGCGGCCGTGGCGGCGAACTTCCGAGGAACGCGCACGGCGCGGGCGCATCTGGTGCCCGCTGGACCTGTATGCAAAGTGACCTTCCGAGTCTCGTCTACGATGTTACCGTAAATTGCGCCGAAGGTGTGAGGCTCTGGTTCTTGAGCTTGTCGTCCACCTTTAATTTGAGCGTGTACTTGCCTGGGGGAAGCGTCTTTAATGGGAGCTTCTTCTCTATTGTCAGGAGGAAGCCGGAAGCATTTTTAAAGGATGTTAGATCCTCGGTCTGCGACAGCACTACCTTATTGTCGGCATTGTTCACCACTTCGTACTCGATAGTACCTTGTGGCTTCTTGGTTTTCTGGTCCATCCCGAGGTTATAGAACTCGGTGTAGATGCCCATGGTCTCGTTCTGTTTGAAAACGTCACCCATGCGCGGGCGCACTTTCGAGCTGCGGATCACGAATTGCCCGGTGCCGATGCTATTAGTGGGAACGCGGTCGAGCTGGTCGGCGAGAATCACGCTCGAAGACGCCAGTTGATCTTCCTCATAATGCGGTACAACCAGCGCTTGTTCGTATGTGTTCATCGTGTTCCCTACCGTGTCTTTGGCTACGATGTTCAACCGGTAGGTGCCGGGAGCGAGGGGAATGCGCTTCGAGTAAATCTGCGAGCCCGACATCGCCTGCTGCAGCATCTCCGCGGGAATCTGGCTCGAGACCGTATCCTCAAACCAGTTCACCGAGCGGCGCGTTAATGTCGTGATGCGGCCATATAAATTGACCGTGGCTTTCGAGATCTTGTCTTTGGTGGCGTAGTTCAAGTCGCTGTTCTTGAACTGAACCGCAATGTTGGCATAGACCGTCGCGTCGGTGACGCGAATAAAATCCGTCCGCACCTGCATCGGCAGCGTGTTGTAACGGATATTCGAAGTAACCACCGCATCCAGATCTTTGAACTTGATGGCCGGCGCCTTCATCAGATTGGCGTATTGCTCGAGACGTGTGAATTCATTCATGCTCTCCGGCAGCGGCTGATTGCCGGTTCCGAGATGGGTGCCATCGGTGCGGCTGAAGCGCTGCGTCTTATCCGCCATGCCCATTTGCTCGGCGAGCGTCAAACCCGCTCCGGGGACGTATAACAGCGCGTCCTTCTCTTCCGGATCGAGGCTGATTTTGTACTCGCCGGTCATCGTCGTGTCCACGAATTCGATGATCACGTTCGTGCCGACGCCTTCGATATACCGGTATCTCCAATCTTCGAACGGATAGGTCGATGTTTGGCCGCCGCCCTGTTCATATGGCCGCTGATAACTGCCGCCGGAAGGATGGGATTCCACTTCATCGGCCGGACCGTATTTGATGTAAATCATGCCGCGATCGGTCTTCCAGCCGGGGATGCCGGATGCGTAGTGATCGTTGGCATACTCGATACGCCGGTAATGCTCTTCCTTGTATTCGTTTTCTTCGGTGTCCGGCGTCGGATCGCGACGCAGCCAGAACTGCTCCACAAACTGCTGCCGCTCTTCGTCCGTGGCCAATCGTTTGAACGCCTGCTTCTCTTCATCTGTGATGATGTAGGCGACGTCCTCGTTCATCCACTTTTTCCACGGGCCGGCCAGTTCTTTTTCGAGCGCCTTCCGCTTTTTGCGGAGCTCTTTCTTGGAAAGCGGCTTGGCGATCGTCTCCGATGTGCTGCTACTCGAGCTGGAACCCTTCTCCTGCGCTTGCAATGCGCCACTGGCGGCCGCCAGAGCGACAATGGAAGTAAAGGCAAGAAAACGGGAAAAAGGGCCGGACTTCATAAGCGGAACCTCAGGACTGCGCGTAGGGGAACTCCCAAACTCAAGTCTATGATTCTTTATAGGTAACGTCAACGCCCTGACGCACCGTCCAATCGTTTCGTTTCCTCGAATTTTCCCGGGGCTTGTACACTTGACGATGGTGTGCGGAGCGCAGGGGAATACGATATTCGGGAGGGTGCCTCCTAAAATGAAGAGTTTTAGCGCGCCGTTATCGGCTCGAAATGTAATTTTTGAAGGGTTTAGCGACATTCTGAGGGGTCGAATGGAAGTGGCTGCCGACGTGCAGCGCCTAAACGTTTTGTAAGAGGGCAAGAGAAGTGTGGACCGTCTGCCACCCAATTCCGGTGGGCGGGATGCCTTCCCTAGAACGGGCGGTGGGCGCCTCGGTTTTTAAGGGGCGGCCTTCCTCGCTCGGATGCGGCAAATGAGGGAGTCCAGAAATCAATTCGCGGCCACGCTGCTGCTGGTCCTGACAGTGGTAGCCATCATTGGCTCCATTCTCAGCCTGCTGCATCTGCGCTCTTACCCGCTGCCCTATGATGGCGTCACCTGGGTCGACCGCGTTTCGGCCAAAGGCCAGTCGCAGGTCGTTGCTGCCTTCATTTCGCCTGGCGGCCCTGGCGAAAAAGCCGGCATCCGGGTGGGCGATCAGTTGGAACGCGTCCAGGCGTTCCCGATCCGCCGTTCCCTCGATGTCCCGGAAGCGCTCTGGACCATTCCGCTACTGGGACAGGCGCAATACACGCTGCGCCGCGACGGCATCGAATTCCAGAAAGACCACATTTTCATCCAGGCGGCCCCGCGCGATAGCGCTCTGTACTATCAGTACTGCGTCGGGTTCTTTTACCTCGCCATCGGTCTGTTTGTCTATTTCCGCCGCACCAGCGCCGCCAAATCGCTCCATTTCTTCCTGCTGTGCCTGATTTCTTTCATCGCCTCGTCCTTCCACTACTCCGGCAAGCTCAACACGTTCGATGAAATCATGTACTGGGGCAACCTGAGTGCCGGCTTGATTGCCCCGGCGGTCTTCCTGCACTTTTGTCTTACTTTCTGCGGCCGCCCGCGCTGGCTGGAACGCCGCGGGCGTTGGCTGCTGCTCTATACTCCGTCGGTTCTGCTGATCCTCCTCGTGGCGGCCGCCGCCGAAGGCATCTTACGTTTCGGGACGCCGCTGCTCGAGGTGCGCTGGTTTCTCGACCGCCTCACCTTGGGTTTCGGAACGCTGCTCTATTTCACCGGCGCCGCCGCGCTTGGCTTCGATTTCGCGCATGCCGAAGATCCGGTCATTCGCCGCCAGTTGAAATACCTGCGCAACGGCGCCTTTGTCGGCTTGGCCCCGTTCACGCTTTTCTACGTCCTGCCTTACCTGTTTGGAGCTGTTCCTACACACCTGATGAATTTGACGGTGCTGTCCATGGGCCTGATCCCGCTGACTTGGGCCTACGCCATTACGCGCTATCGGTTGATGGACGTCGACATCATCTTTCAGCAAGGGTATGTCTACACGCTCGCGACCCTGGCCGTCATTGGCACGTTCTATGGGTTGATTTTCCTTATCTTCAATACCCAGACGATCACGCCCCCCGCCTTCGTTGTGCTGATATCGTTTGCGACCTTCGTCTTCCAGCCGATTCGCCGCTGGATTCAAGAGCAGTTGGATCGCTGGATCTTCTACCGCGACCGCTATGACGCGCGCCGCAGCCTCACCGAGTTTGCCCGCGAGCTGAGTTCGGAAACCGACCAGAATGCGATGCTGGCCAAAGTTTCCGACCGCCTGCTGCGCACTCTTTCCATTCAGCAGGTGGGTTTCTTTTTGCTCGAAGAAGGCACAGGCCAGTTCCGCCTTCATTCGCTCGGCCAGAAATCCGGCCGCAACCCGAAAAGTGTATCTGCGCCGCTCGATTTGCGTTTTCTGACTGAATCGGAAGCCAAGCTCTATTTGTTCTTCGAACGCCCGAAGCGTCTGCGCGACATCGTTTCCGAAGAATGGCCCGAATCGGTCCGGGAAACCATCGCCGATCTCGATTTCACGTATTACGTAGCTTGTAAATCGCGCGGCCGGACCATCGCGTACTTCGGAGTCAGCCGGACCACCGAAGGAGATTTCCTCTCGAGCGACGATATCGAGCTGCTGGTGACGCTCTCCAATTACGTCGCCATCGCCATCGAAAATTCCCGTCTCTACAGTTCGCTCCAGCGCAAGGCCGACGAGTACGAGCGCTTGAAGGAATTCAGCGAGAACATCGTCGAATCGATCAATGTCGGTATTCTCGCGGCGGGCCTGGATGGACGGGTCGAAAGCTGGAACACCCAGATCGAACGCCTGACCGGCATCAGCCGCGAAGATGCGGTCGGCCGCCGCTTGACGGAGCTGTTCCCCGAAGAGCTGTGCCAGAAATTCGATGAGCTGCGGGACGATGAGAGCGTCCACAACGTCTACCGCATGGTTTTGCGGCAGCGCGTCCCAGTGGAAGTGGAGCAAGAGCGGACGTCGCGCAACGGGCACGGCGGTCTGGAATTGGCCGCACCGGCGCCGCAGCCGCGCGAATCGATCGTAAATTTAGCCATCGCTCCTCTCGTTTCGCGCGAGGCCAAGCAGATCGGCCGGCTGATTATTTTTGACGACGTCACGGACCGCAATGAGCTCGAGCGCCGCCTGGTGCAGGCCGATAAGCTCAGTTCCATCGGCTTACTTGCCGCCGGCGTGGCGCATGAAGTGAATACGCCTCTCGCCGTAATTTCTACGTACGCGCAGATGCTGGCGAAACAGGTTTCCGGCGATGATCAGAAATCGAAGCTGCTCGAAAAAATCGCGAAACAGACTTTCCGCGCGAGCGAAATCGTAAATTCGCTGCTGAATTTCTCACGCACTTCGCCGACCGAATTTGTCGAGCTCGATTTGAATCGCGTCATCCGCGAAACCGCCTCGCTCGTCGAGCACCAGTTCCAGAAAACCGGCGTTGTGACGGCCCTCGATCTCGCCGATCTTCCCACCGTTCGCGGCAACTCCGGAAAACTCCAGCAAGTCTTCCTCAATCTATTTATCAACGCTCGCGACGCCATGCCCGGCGGCGGCAATTTGTCGATTCGCTCCTGGGCCGAAAGCGGATTTGCCCATATCGAGGTGTCCGACACCGGGCAGGGCATTCCCACAGAGAACCTCGCCCGCATCTACGATCCGTTCTTCACGACCAAAGGGCCGAAGAAAGGCACCGGCCTCGGACTTTCGATCACCTACGGCATCGTGCAGGAGCACAACGGCATCATCGAAGTCGACAGCACGCTGGACCAGGGCACGCGCTTCCGTCTGGAATTCCCCGGAATCTCCGTGCGCTCGCCGCATGCGGTGGCATCCCGGCGCGAAGCATTAACCGCATAACGGGCCGTATTGACAGCGTATATACGTAGCATGTAGCCTAGTATGTGGCAGAAGGCGAACTGTGTTTCGACTGGGACGACGCAAATGTCCGCCACTTGCGACGGCACCACGATAGTCCGCTGGATCTGGAATATCAGGCGGACGAGGGAGAAGCACGGTACAAAGGTCTGGGTGCAACGAATCGCGGTCGAGTGCTCGTCGTGGTGTGGACAGTGCGCGAGCACCGGATTCGAGCAATCACAGCCTATGCTGCTAGCCGGATGCTCCGGCGGCTATATGAAGAACAAGTGAGGTGAATGCTTTATGGCGGTGCGTCAAGTGCCTCGTTTCCGAAATGAGCGGGAGGAGGCGGAGTGGTGGGATAAAAATCGCGCAAAACTCGATTTGGACTTCCCTGAAGCGGCTAAAAAGGGCCAATTGCAGAGGCTGGATCGAGAGCGGATCAGGGCTAGAGTCACCGGTGCCACGAAAGTAATTTCATTGCGGCTACCCGAAACGGACTTGGCGTTAGCGCGGGAGCAGGCTGCTAGAAAAGGTCTTCCTTACCAAACCTATCTCAAATCATTGTTGCACGAAGCCCTGCGGCGGACCGGCTAGCACGGATACGTCTGCTACAACCACAGTAGTGGCTTTCCCGAATCAAGTTCTACCCGCCGATCGCGTTGGCCCGCCCGAGCGGCGCCGGATCCTCGTTATTGACGACGAAGCGGATATCCGTGAAAGCCTGGAACTGCTTCTTACAAGCGAAAATTACGCGGTGGATCTGGCAGAGAATGCCGCCACCGGACTGCGCAAGTTCGAGTCCGGAACACACGATCTGATCCTGCTCGACCTCATGATGCCGGACCGCTCCGGCATGGAAGTGCTTGCCGAGATCCGGCAGCGCGATCCGGAGACGCCGATTTTTATGTTGACTGCCTACGGTTCCGAAGAGGTCGCCGTGCGGGCGCTGAAGTCGGGCGCCAACGACTACTTCGCCAAGCCCTGGGACAACGACAAACTGCTGATCGAAATCGATCGGATGATCTCGAAGGGCCGTCTCGAGCGGGAGAATACGCAGCTCAAGCGCGCTCTGAAGCAGCGCTATGCGTTCCCGAACATTGTCGGCAAGAGCGAGCGCATGCTGCGCCTGCTCGACCAGGTAGCGCAGGTAGCGCCCAGCCGGGCCACCATTCTCATCACCGGCGAGACCGGCACCGGAAAGGAACTGATCGCCAAGGCCATTCACGCTCATTCGGCGCGTGCCGACCACATGTTCGTGCCGGTGAACAGCGGCTCTCTCCCCTCCGAGCTGCTCGAATCTATTCTGTTCGGCCATGTGAAAGGCTCGTTCACCGGCGCGATTGCTAACCGCAAGGGCCTGTTTGAGACCGCCAACCGCGGCACTATTTTCTTCGACGAGGTCGGCACAATCGGGCCCGAAATCCAGGTAAAGCTGCTACGCGTGCTGCAGGACCGCGAGTTCATGCCGCTCGGCTCGAATGAAAACATTCGCGTGGACGTGCGCATTATCGCGGCCACTAACGCCGATCTCAAGAAACTCGTCGACGAAGGTAAGTTTCGCGAGGATCTGTATTACCGCCTCAACGTTATCAATTTGAGCCTGCCGCCGCTTCGCGACCGTAAGGAAGATATCCCGTATCTGGTCGAGTATTTTTTTCTTCGCTATTGCCAGGACAACGAAAAATTTCTGAACAGCGAAGGCCGCTCTCTGCTGAGCTTCGAACCGGAAGCCATGCAGATGCTGATGGAGCATAGCTGGCCTGGCAATGTCCGTGAGCTGGAAAATGTGGTCGAGCGTGCCGTAGTGCTGACCACCACGCCGTCGGTGCCGGCGCATGTGCTGCCAGACTCTCTGCAGCAGGCCGTCGGAGTGCGTACCGCCCGTGACGGCGACGCCGCCTTGGGCGCGGATGCGTCGTTGTTCGAAATGGTCGCCGACTTCGAGCGCCGTACCATCATCGATGCGCTCGAACAGGTCAGCTATAGCCAGACGGAAGCCGCGGAAGCCCTGAAGATCCCGCTGTCTACCTTGAATCAGAAGATCAAGCGCCTGGCAATCGAAGTCAAGCGGCGCGCCAGCCAATAGCGCCTGATACTGACAGTACCCCGGCCGCATCGGTCCCATAAATAGAATCTATTGGCAAAAACTTGGTGCGAAAACGGGTTGTCGTGGACAATCAAAAATTGGACATTTCCAAAGAGGACTAATGAGCACCGATCTGCAAGACTTTCTAAGACTGCACTACGGCGAACTGGAAGAACGGAACCTGAAAGCCAAGGAACAGCGGCTGAAGCGTGCACCCCTGGGCCAGGTCAAAGAGGAGCGGCTAAAGTACCTGACGGATGAAAAGCGCATCAAGGCCGTCACGGTCCTGTTCAGCGACCTGGAAGGCCGGCTGCACATGCTCGACTATGACAAGAAATTCCTTCTCAAGAGCCATGACAATCTGACCTTCGACGGCTCCTCCATTCGAGGCTTCACCGCCCAGCGGGAAAGCGACTTGCGTCTGGATATCGACTGGCACGCCTTCTACTGGGCCCCGGCCGACATCTTTGGGTCCGGCAAGGTAATGGTGTTCGGCGACGTCATCGATAAAGATCGGGGCACCTATACCGCCGACATGCGCGCGGTTCTGAAGGACTATTCCGCTAGCATGTTCGAAAAGAACAACCTCACGCTGAATGCCGCAAACGAAATCGAAGGCTTTCTCTTTAATGGCGCTGACGCCGAGCGGCGCTATCACGACACCGGCGAGTTCGAGTACGTCAACACCGGCGGCTACTACCACTCGCTGCCCGGCGATCCGCTGCGCACCTTTATCGATACTGCCGCCGAAGTGCAGCGCGCCATGGGATTCCAGAACGAGAAGGACCATCCCGAGGTTGCCCCCTCGCAGTTTGAAATCAACTATGGCTACGCCGAAGTGGTCGCCGCCGCCGATCACATCCAGCTCTATAAACTAATCTGCCGTCAGGTGGCCACCAAACTCGGCTGTACGGCCAGCTTTCTGCCGAAGCCAGTTGTCGGCGTGAACGGCAGCGGCATGCACACCAACGTCTCCATTAACAAAAACGGAAAGAATCAGTTCTGGGATCCGAAAGGCGAAGAGAATCTCAGCAAGCCGGCCTGGGATTTCATTGACCGGATTCTCACCCATGGCAACGATCTGTGTCTGGTGATGAATTCGAGCGTGAATTCCTATCGCCGCCTCGACCCGCATTTCGAAGCTCCCAATCAGCTCAAGGCTTCCGCTGTGGATCGTGGCTCCATGGTGCGCGTCCCGATCGGAAACGAGCGTAGCGCCCGTGTGGAAGTCCGCTCGGTTGCTCCCGACGCGAACCCGTACATGCTGCTCTATTCGATATTCAAGACCGGCATCGATGGCGACATCGCCAAGATGAAGAACCTGCGAGGCGGCGAGGGGCGTTATCTGCCCGATAACATTTACGACGCGATGGAGAATTTCAAAAAAGCGGCCTGGACCACAACCCTATTTGGGGAAGATGTGAAAAACCGCTATCTCGATCTGAAGCGGGCTTCCGCCGATCGCTGCGCGCGCCTTCTGGGCACCTACGTGAAGCAGGCCGAAGTGCAGTACCACCACGAGATCTACAATCAGTACCTCTGGAGCCAGTTCTAACGTTCTAGCGCTCGTCCCAAATTACGCACCGGTAATAACTTACGGATTCTGGATCCTTCGCCGGGTCCGGAATCCGCACCTCGGCTCTGCCTTGCCTTCCTGAAAATCCAACCTGAAATTGTTTTTAGCGATACACTCTTCTAATAGGAAGTGATACTCGTAAACAGGCCGCTGGCGACAGCAGCGGTTGCTCTTTTTTCAATGCGCGCGGCGGCCGCCGCGGAAGTTTCGTTTCAAAAGGATATCTTCCCGATTTTCGAGCAGGCCTGCGCCAAGTGCCATCTCGGCAGCATGGCGATGGGTAAACTGAAGCTCGATTCGGAAGCGTCCATCCTGAAAGGCGGTGCCTCCGGTCCGGCGGTTGTCGCCGGCAAGAGTGGCGACAGCCTGCTGGTCAAACGAATTCTCGGACTGAATGACGCGCCCCGCATGCCGATGGGCGGCGCACCGCTTTCAGACGCACAGGTGAAGCTGATTCGCGCCTGGGTGGACCAAGGCAAATTCGAGACTTCGCAAGTGAGCTCCGCGCCAGCCGCAGCCGAAACCGCTCCGGTGGCCGCAAAAGAATCCACCGAATTCGCGAGCAAAGTTCGCCCTATTCTCGCGGCGCGTTGTTATCCCTGCCATGGGCCGAATCTCCAGCAAAACGGTCTGCGCCTCGATTCACTCCAAGCCATTCTCAAGGGCAGCGACTCGGGCAAAGTCGTCGTTCCCGGGCATAGCCAAAGCAGCCGCATCATTTCTCGGCTCCTCGCTCAGGAGCGGCCCATGATGCCATATGGCGGTCCGCAGCTTTCACAAAACGAAATCGCAATCATCCGTAAGTGGATCGACGATGGTGCGCCGGGCCCCGATTCGAACGCACCGCTCCCGCACGTCAAAGCTCCTAAGCACTGGGCCTATGTAAAGCCGGTGCACCCGGCGCTGCCCGAAGTGAAAGACGCTGCCTGGTGCCGCAATCCGATTGACCGCTTCATTCTGGCGCGGCTCGAAAAAGAAGGCCTGAAGCCCGCGCCGGAAGCGTCGAAGAACACGCTGTTACGCCGCGTGTATCTCGATTTGACCGGTTTGCCACCTTCTCCGCAGGAGTTAGCCGCCTTCCTGGCTGACCAAAGTCCCGATGCCTACGAAAAAGTTGTGGATCGCCTGCTCGCCTCGCCTCACTACGGAGAAAGATGGGCGCGCCCCTGGTTGGATCTGGCACGCTATGCCGATAGCAATGGCTACGAAAAGGACCGCCGCCGCACCGCCTGGGAATATCGCGATTGGGTCATTCGCGCCCTGAACCAGGACATGTCGTTCCACGAATTCACCATCGAGCAGATCGCCGGCGACATGCTGCCCCACCCGACGAAAGAACAACTCGTCGCCACCGGCTTTAACCGGAACTCGATGCTGAATCAGGAAGGCGGCATCGATATCAACGAATATTACTGGTACAGTCTTGTCGATCGCGTGAATACGACTGCTTCCGTATGGCTCGGCTCAACGCTGGCTTGCGCGGAATGCCACAACCACAAATTCGATCCGTTCCCGCAGAAAGACTACTATCGCTTCCTCGCGTTTTTCGATCATTCCAAGCACCAACCCTCGCCTGACCCGGGCGATCGCTGGATGGATGAACCCGAGCTGGAATTGCCGACGCCGGAACAAGCCGAGCACAGCAAGGAAATTCGCGCCCAAATGGCGAAATTACAAAGTGCGCTCGATACGCAAACTCCTGAATTGGATCGCGCTCAAGAATCCTGGGAAGCGGCGGTCAAAAAAAGCGAATCGAAATGGACTGCGCTCGAACCGGTTCATTATGAGTCGGCCGGTGGCGCAACTCTCAAAGTGCTCGACGATGGATCGATTCTCGCGACAGACAAAAATCCGCAGGCCGACACGTACACAATCACCGCCCGCAGCAAAGTTACATCGATTGCCGCCATCCGCCTCGAAGTGCTGCCGGATGAAAGCCTCCCGCACGGTGGGCCGGGGCGCGACACCGAAGGCAATTTCTTTCTCAGCGATTTCGACGTCGAAGTCGGCGGTAAACCCGTAGTTTGGAGAGATGCCCGGGCCGATGAATCGCAGCAAGGATATTCCATCGAGAACGTGATCAAGAAAAAGCCGGGCATGCTATCCGGCTGGGCCATTGACGCCGACGACAAGGAACCGGTGCGGCGGCAGGCTGTTTTCATCCCGCAGAGCAAACTCACTGTTCCGGAGGGCAGCGTTCTCACCATCACAATGAAGCACCTGATGCGGCATTCCTCTCGCAATGTAGGCCGCTTCCGTTTGTCTGTTACAACTGCCGCCGATCCGGAATTAATCGTGGAATTGCCAGCGCGATTACAGCCCGTACTTGCCATCGCGCCCAAAGCGCGTACCGAGGAGCAGGCGAAGGATCTGGCGGCCGCTTACCGCAAAGTCGCGCCGTCGCTCGACGATGCGCGCAAGCAGTTGGCGGATTTGAAGATCGATTTAAAGAAGCTGGGCATCGCCACGGCGATGGTGATGGAAGAAGACAGCGGATCGGAGCGCCCTTCCACCAATATTCGCGAGCGTGGAACCTTCACTAGCAAAGGCGATCTCGTGTACGCCGACATCCCCTCCGCGCTCGGCTCGCTGCCGAAAGGCGCGCCGCCCAACCGGCTCGGATTGGCCGAATGGCTGGTGA
Source organism: Bryobacteraceae bacterium (assembly GCA_025924475.1). Lineage (GTDB taxonomy): Bacteria > Acidobacteriota > Terriglobia > Bryobacterales > Bryobacteraceae > Bog-105. The sequence goes on along the minus strand of JAICIH010000031.1, from coordinate 3,957 downwards.
GTGACGACAACCCGCTGACGGCGCGTGTGGCCGTTAATCATTTCTGGGAAACGCTGTTTGGCCACGGTCTGGTTGAAACCAGCGAAGATTTCGGCACCCAGGGCGATCCGCCAACTCATCCCCAACTGCTCGATTGGCTCGCTACGGAATTCATGCAGAACGGCTGGAGCATGAAAAAGATTCAGCGCCTGATGGTAACCTCCGCCGCTTACCGCGAGGATTCGCGTGTAAACCCCGACTTGATCGCGCGCGATCCTTACAACAAACTCTACGCGCGCGGGCCGCGCTTCCGCGTGGAAGCCGAGATGGTCCACGACATAGCACTTGCCGAAAGCGGTCTGCTTAGCAATAAGATGTACGGGCCGAGCGTTTTCCCATATCAGCCGGAAGGCATTTGGGACATACCGTACAACGATGACAAATGGATCGAGAGCAAGAGCGAAGATCGCCATCGCCGTTCGGTGTATACCTTCATGCGGCGCAGCGCTCCCTATCCCAGTCTCTCCACCTACGACGCGCCCAGCCGCGAATTTTGCACCGTGCGCCGCGTACGAACGAACACGCCCTTGCAGGCGCTCACCAGCTTGAACGATCCTTATTTCTTCGAGGCTGCTCAAGCCATGGCCAAGCGCATGGCGGTGGAAGGCGGAGCCAGCCCCGAGGATCGCATTCGCTACGGTTTTCTTCTGACTGTCTCCCGGCAGCCATCGGAAACCGAATTACAGAATGTGCTCAAGTTCTATAACGAGCAGGCCGCAAAGGACCGCGACCGTGAGGGAGCGGATTTAAAAGCGTTGACCATGGTAGCCAACGTTCTCATGAATACCGACGAGGCCATTACTAAGGAGTAACGCGATGAGGTATCTGCCAGACCGAGTATCGAGCGACTTGCTGCGAGCCGCTACACGGCGGCACTTTTTCAAACAATCCGGTTTCGGCATTGGCGCCGCGGCGCTGACGCGGCTGATGAACGCGGCTGATGTAAATCCCATGATCGCCAGGCCGCCGATGTTTCCGGCCAAGGCCAAAAGCGTCATCTATCTCTTCATGGCGGGCGCGCCCTCGCAGGTCGATCTCCTCGACCCCAAGCCAATGCTGCAGAAATACGACGGCCAAAACGTTCCCGCGGAATTGACCAAAGGCGAGCGCTTCGCGTTTATCAAAGGTACGCCGCGCTTACTCGGCTCGCCTTTCGAGTTCGGGCGCTGCGGCAAATCGGGAGCCGAAATTTCCGAGCTGTTTCCCCACTTGAAAACCGTAGCGGACGATATCAGCATCATCCGCTCCATGCACACCACCCAGTTCAATCATGCGCCCGCGCAGATCTTCATGAATACCGGGTTCCAGATCATCGGCCGGCCGAGTATGGGTTCCTGGATGACCTATGGACTCGGCAGCGAGTGTAAGGATCTGCCTGGCTTCGTCGTCCTGATCTCGGGTGAGAACCAACCGGATGGCGGCAAAGCTTGTTGGGGCGCGGGCTTTCTGCCTTCCGTCTATCAGGGCGTCGAATTCCGCTCGCAGGGCGACCCGGTGCTCTTCTTAACCAATCCCGAAGGCGTATCCGAGAAGACGCGCCGTGAATCGCTCGATTTGATCAAGATGCTGAACGAGCAGCATCTGGCAAGCAACGGAGATCCGGAAATTCAGACGCGCATCGCCTCCTATGAAATGGCGTATCGGATGCAATCAAGCGTTCCTGAGCTGGTGGATATATCGAAAGAGCCCGAATCGGTCCACAAACTATACGGCACGCAACCCGGCAAGAAATCGTTCGCCAATAATTGCCTGCTTGCCCGCCGCCTGGTCGAGCGCGGTGTGCGTTTCGTGCAGCTTTACCACCGCGGCTGGGATAATCACGGCACTTCGAGTCATGACGATATCGTGAACCGTCTGCCGTCTCTGTGCCAGGAGACCGACCAGGCCGCGGCAGCCCTGGTCGCTGATTTGAAACAGCACGGCCTTCTCGATAGCACGATCGTCGTGTGGGGCGGGGAATTCGGCCGCACGCCGATGAACGAAGCGCGCAACAAATCGAAATTCCTGGGCCGCGATCATCATCCGCGCGCCTTTTCCATGTGGGTCGCTGGTGGCGGCTTTAAGCCGGGCCTTACCTACGGCAAGACGGACGATCTCGGGTATAACATTGCGGAAGATCCGGTGGACGTTCACGACCTGCATGCCACAATCCTGCATCAGATGGGCATCGAGCATACGAAGCTGACTTACAGATTTCAGGGACGCGATTTCCGGCTGACCGACGTCGCCGGTAACGTGATCACGAAACTGATTTGAACAAAATTGCATTAGTGACAGGCGCCGGCAGCGGCATCGGGCGTGGAGTTGCGCTCGCGCTCCACGCTGCGGGTTATTCGGTCGTCTTGGCCGGCCGGCGAAAATCGGAGCTCGAGACGACGGCTGCCCAGGCTGACCGTATGCTAGTCGTACCCACGGACGTGACCGTGCCCGAATCTGTTGATGCGCTATTCGCCAAGACGCAGGAAACTTTCGGACGCCTGGACGTGCTGTTCAATAACGCCGGAATAAGCGCGCCGGCGGTTCCACTGGAAGATCTGACGTTCGAGCAATGGAGCGCCGTCGTAAACGTAAATCTGACTGGAGCGTTCCTGTGCGCGCAAGCGGCGATCAGGCTAATGAAGGCGCAAACACCGCGCGGCGGCCGGATCATTAATAACGGATCGATTTCCGCACATGCGCCACGGCCCAACTCCGCTCCTTACACCGCCACGAAGCACGCCATCACTGGCCTGACCAAAAGCATTTCGCTAGATGGTCGCAAGCACAATATCGCCTGCAGCCAGATTGACATCGGCAATGCCGCTACTGAGATGACGGAGAAAATGGCAGCCGGCATTCCGCAGGCGAATGGCTCGACGATGGTCGAGCCGCGCATGGACGTGCGGCACGTTGCCGATGCCGTGGTCTACATGGCCAATCTGCCACTCGAAGCCAACGTGCAATTCATCACCGTAATGGCCACCAACATGCCATTTGTCGGCCGCGGCTGAATAGGTATATAATCCATCCGATCGAACGAACGCAGAAAGGATCGGTTACATGCCTTTAAAAAAGAAGGTAGCGGCCGAGTTTCTCGGCACCTTTTGGCTCGTTTTCGGTGGCTGCGGAAGCGCTGTAATTGCAGCGGCTTTCCCCGGCCTGGGTATTGGTTTCGTTGGCGTAGCATTGGCCTTCGGGCTCACGCTGCTGACCATGGCTTATGCTATTGGGCACATTTCGGGATGTCACTTGAATCCCGCCGTGTCGATCGGTTTGGCGGTCGCCAAACGATTTCCCGCTTCGGAACTGCTGCCCTATATCGTGGCGCAAGTCGCCGGCGCAATACTGGCATCGAGCGTTCTCTTCGTAATTGCCAGCGGCAAAGCCGGTTTTGATCTCAGCGCCGGATTCGCGTCGAACGGTTATGACGCGCACTCTCCTGGTGGCTATTCGCTTCTTGCCTGCCTGGTAGCGGAATTGGTTTTGACGTTCATGTTCCTAGTGATCATTCTGGGCGCCACCGACCGCCGTGCGCCGCTAGGCTTTGCGCCTATCCCCATTGGCCTGGGGCTGACGCTGATCCATCTCATTGGTATTCCGATCACGAACACATCCGTGAATCCGGCCCGCAGCACCGGCCCGGCGCTTTTCGTCGGCGGCTGGGCGTTGCAGCAGCTCTGGCTCTTTTGGGTAGCGCCGATCATCGGCGCGGCAATTGCAGGATTTGCTTACACCGCGCTAGCTGCTGAACCGGCCGAAACGCGGATGAAACCTGCCGCGATGGCCAAGACCGCGTAGGGTGGGGCGGACCTCCTGGTCCGGATAGCGTCGGGATAAACCGGCATGAAGTAGCGAATGAAAGAGTCGTACAGAGAAGGAGTAACGAACCACTCTGGCCCCGAGCCATGCGAGCACGGTTGTGAGGCCGGGCTTGAAGCG
>JAICIH010000030.1 GCA_025924475.1 Bryobacteraceae bacterium | reverse complement strand
TTGAAATGAATCGACGCCTTATTTCCGTCTTATTTTTCGCCCTCGTCGTAGCCGGTGGAACCAGCTACTTCTTATATCGGGTTATCTTGGTGCGCGTGCAGTCGCAAGGGCACGTCACGCCGGCCGGCAAACTCGTCGTTGCCAAGCACGACTTACAAGTCGGAACGTTGGTGAGCGATTCGGATATCGAAGAAGCGTCCTGGGGGGGACCAATTCCCGAGGACGCGGTGAAAACGCTCGCCGACGCCGCCGGCCGGGGCGTGGTTGCCACGATCTACCAGGGTGAACCAATCCTGGTACATCGCTTGGCTTCGAAGGGCGCCGGAGGGGGGCTCGCGGCCACCATCCCCGTAGGCATGCGTGCGGTTGCTCTGCGTGTGAATGAAGTCGTGGGACTCGCTGGATTTGTGCTGCCCGGTATGCGCGTAGATGTGCTCATGGCCGGCGACTCTCCCAGCAAGGAGCAAGTGCGCACCGGAACGCAGTGCCGAACCATTCTCCAGAACATCGAAGTGCTCTCGGCCGGCCAGAAGATCGAAAAGACCGCCGATGGGAAGCCCGAATCAGCCCAGGTCGTGAACCTCCTGGTCAGTCCCGACCAGGCCGAAATTTTGAATTTGGCGAGCAGCGAAACGAAAGTACAGCTCGTGTTGAGAAACCCGCTCGATACCAAGTCGGAAATAACCAAGGGCACTTCCATCGCCGAACTATTCGGCGTTTCCATCGTGCCTGCTGTCGAGCATTCGGCCGCGCCTCCGGCGCCGCGTTTGGTGAGAACGGTCATCGAGGTACCGGTGCAACGCCGCACTTCCGTCGTCGAGGTCTTTCACGGCGCAAAACGGACGGAAGAGACCATCGATCTGCCGCAAGGAAAGAAATAATGAATACGCTTCTCCGAGGCCTTCTCGTCCCATTGTTCCTGCTCGCTTTGCCGGAACTGCGTCTGTCGTCCGCGCCCGCCGCCGGCGCATTCGAAGAATCGACGAAGAATCCAACCGTCACTGTCCCGGTCAACGCCTCCACGGTAGTGGACCATCCGGCCGGTATCCGGCGTATCTCGATCGCGAACGGCGAAATTGCCGACGCAGTTGCCGTGAGTTCCACGGAAGTCGTCGTCAACGGCAAGCTGCCGGGCGACACCAGCCTCATTCTCTGGGACCAGCAAGGCGCCCGCTTGATGTTCAACATACATGTGACGGCGAACACCTCCAAGCTGGATGCGGTTCGCGCGGAGCTGCTCAAGGAAGCCGGCCCGAATGTCTCGATTAATGTCCAGGAAGGCGTCGTGTTTCTGAATGGAACCACCGCTGACGCTGTGGCCGCCGATCGAGCGTTCGCTATAGCCTCGACTCTCGGCAAAGTCGTCAACCTACTCCGCGTCGAGACGCCGCAGGCCGACGCTCAAATCCTTCTGAAAGTCCGGTTCGCCGACGTGGATCGTTCCGCTTCGACACAGTTAGGCGCAAACCTGTTTGGATTGAATGAAAAAGGTGTTGGTACATCGACCACCGGCCAATTCGGAACAGTTCCCCGGATTACTCCGAACGCAGACGGAAGCAATACGTTTTCCATTACCAGCTTCTTGAATATTTTTTATTACCGGCCGGACATCAATTTAGGCGCGGTTTTACAAGATTTGGCCACCCGCAATCTGCTGCAGATCCTGGCGGAACCCAATCTACTCACGACCAGTGGCAAACCAGCGAGTTTTCTCGCGGGCGGCGAATTCCCTTTCCCGACGCTGCAGGGAGGCGGAGCCGGCGTAGGTCAAATCACTATCCAATTCAAGGAATTCGGAATCCGGCTCAACTTTACTCCGACTATTACCCCGCGCGGCACTATCAAGCTGGTCGTCAATCCCGAAGTTAGCTCTCTGGACTACGCTAATGCGCTCACCGTCAGTGGCTTTACGATTCCCGGATTGTCTTCGCGCAAAGTACAAACCGAGGTGGAGCTCGAGAGCGGCCAAAGCTTTGTTATCGCCGGTCTCCTCAACAATCAGATAACCCAGCAATTATCCAGAATGCCTGGCTTCGCCGACATCCCGCTTCTGGGCAAGTTATTTCAATCCCGATCTGTAAGCAAGAACAACACGGAGCTAATGGTCGTGGTGACGCCCGAGTTGGTGCGCCCTCTCGCCGCCGGCATGAAGGCTCCTGAAATCAGTACTCCCGTTCCCTACATGAAAGATGTGCCAACCGTGGCTCCAAGCCATCCCGGGCCGGCCGTAACCGGTCCGGCTCCCGCGATCTGGAAGCGAGATTCGCTGCCGATAGAGGAACTCCACATTCCTGCGGGCGGAAGCGAAGCTCCACCACCGCCCGCTGTTCCCGCGGCTATGCCCGGTCTAAGCTCATCGTCTTTCGGATCGAATAAATAAGTGTGAAATTGTCATGAGTTCCGTAAAAGTATTACTCAGTATCAAGGATGAGAATGTAGCCCGCAAAGCCGTAGACGCTTTGCGCGAATCATCGACTAACGTCTCTTTCGAGCAGCACGACTCGGATTGGACCAGTCTGTTGGAGCGGCTTGTCAAATTAAAGCCAGACGCGCTTCTGCTGGATGTGGGCTCGGCGCCCACCGATTTGGCGGTCGCGATCCGGCAGATCAAGCTGCAGGCGCCGCGCACGAAAATCGTCGCTATCCACTCGGTCGATGACCCTAAGATCATCCTGGCTGCAATGCGCGCCGGCGCAAATGAATTTCTGCATCCGCCATTCGATGAGAGCCTGGCGCCCGCTCTCGATCGCATTTTGAATTCGTCCGATGTCGACGTGGTGCCTTCAAGCCGCGGCAAAATCATCGGCTTCCTCTCGGCCAAGGGCGGCTGCGGAGCCACCACTCTCGCCTGCCATATCGCCTGGGAGCTGCAAAACCAAACTCGTAAGAATGTGCTGCTCGCCGACCTCGATCTGACCTCCGGTCTGGTGGGGTTCCTGATGAAGACGCCCAGCTCGTATTCCATCCTGGACGCCATCAAGAATCTGTCTCGCCTCGATGACAGTCTATGGAAAGCGCTGATCGTCGAGCATCGGCCGAGTCTTTCCGTCATTCCGGCACCCGCCACTTATACGCGCTGGGATCATCCGGAAGAATCACAGCTCACCCAGGCGCTGCAGTTCATGCGCACCCAGCACGACTGGATCATTCTGGACCTGGGCCGCAGCATGAATTCGATCGCAGCGGCCGTTTTGGAAGAAATTGACCAGCTATTCCTGGTATCCACCCTCGAAGTAGTGGCGCTTCACGGCCTCAAGTCCATCGTCCACGGTTTATTCGACCAGGGCGAGAAGCTGCAGCTTGTGCTGAATCGCACTCCCAAAATGATGGACATCAGCACGCAGGAATTGGAAAAGATTCTGGGACGCTCGCTCTACGCCGCGCTGCCTAACGACTATATGGGCCTGTATCAGTCATATTCGAGCGGCAATCTTCTGAACTCCAACACCCGCCTGGCCCAGCATTTCGGCCTGCTCGCCGCGAAGATTGCCGGCGTACCGCCGATGAAGAGCAAGAAGAAGTTCGCATTTTTTGGATAGGAGAAGCGCGTGCTCGCAAGTGAGACATTACGCGGGGAAAATAGACCGCCAGAAGCGCCGCATCCGATGGGAGCGCGCGATATCTCGGCCCTCAGCCGACAGGAAATGAAGTTTGCGGTACACCGCAAACTGCTCGATCGAATCAATCTCGAAGCGGTCTACGCCATGCCGGGAGATCGCGTCCGGCAGGAGATTCGGCCGTCGGTAGCCAAGCTCATAAACGAGGAAAAAACGCCGCTCAGCGCACAGGAAAAAGATCTCCTTATCGAGGAAGTTCTCGATGAAGTTTTCGGGTTGGGGCCGCTCGAGCCGCTATTACGCGATCGCGCCGTCTCCGACATCCTGGTCACCACTCCGCGCCTGATCTATGTAGAGCGCGGCGGCAAGCTGGAGAGGACCAACATCGAATTCAAAGACGATGCCCACCTGATGCGTATCATCGAGCGCGTCGTCTCGCGAGTAGGCCGCCGCATCGATGAATCGTCGCCGATGGTCGACGCTCGGCTTCCGGACGGTTCCCGCGTCAACGCGGTAATTCCTCCTCTGGCGGTCGATGGGCCGCTTCTCTCGATCCGCCGTTTCGGCGGCGATCCGCTGCAGCCCGCGGATCTGCTGCGCAATCTGTCTCTCACCGAAGGCATGCTCGAACTGGTCAAAGCCTGTGTAAAGGCGCGGCTGAACATCATCATTTCGGGTGGAACCGGCGCCGGAAAAACCACTTTTCTCAACATGCTTTCGGGCTTCATCCCTTCGAATGAGCGCATTGTCACGATCGAGGACGCAGCCGAGCTTCAATTACGACAGACCCACGTCGCGCGCCTGGAAACCCGTCCCGCCAATATCGAAGGGAAAGGCGCTATTCTGCAGCGGCACTTGCTTATCAACGCCCTGCGTATGCGTCCGGATCGCATCATCCTCGGCGAGTGCCGTGGCGAGGAAGCGCTCGACATGATGCAGGCTATGAACACCGGCCACGACGGCTCCCTGACCACCGTTCACGCCAATAGCCCGCGCGACGCAATCAGCCGCCTAGAGGTCATGATCGGCATGGCCAGCTCGAATCTCAACATCCGCTCTATCCGGCAGCAAGTGGCCTCGGCGATCGACTTGTTCGTGCAGATTTCCCGCCTCAGCGACGGTTCGAGGAAGGTCACTTTCATCACCGAATGCCTTGGCATGGAAGGCGATCTCGTCACCACGCAGGATATTTTTTCATTTGAAAGAGTCGGCCTGACTAACGAAGGACGCGTGCGGGGCCGCTTCAAACCGACCGGGGTCCGCCCTAAATTCAGCGAAAGATTGAAGGCGGCCGGAATTGAATTACCCAGCCACGTATTTCAGAGCGTTGTAGAAGTCGGATAGCGCGGAGTTCGGAGTTTCCATGACGATTTTCATCGTTCTCTTCGTCGCAGTCTTCGGCACCATCCTGCTGTGTGTGGCCGCCGCATCCTCCTACTTCAAAAAGAAGCAAAAGCGCCAGATCCGTTCGATGCTACGCAAAGCGGAAGCAGGCCCGAGCGAACCGCGCGTGACCACAACGCTCCTGCGCCCGGCCAATGTAGAAGACGGCCTCTCCAAGCTTCTAAAGAGATTTCATTTCATGGAGCGGCTCGAACTGATGATCGAGCAATCGGGAATGCAATTAACCGCAAGCAGGCTGTTGACACTTTGCGCTTTATCCTTTGCTGCAACTCTCCTGCTGGGCCTGAAGATTCGACTTCTTTCGACCGAATGGACTGCCCTCCTATTTGCGGCGGCCGCGGCCTTCCTTCCACTGCTCGTAGTGATGCGGAAGCGCTCCAAGAATATCGGCGATTTCGAAAAACAATTTCCCGAAGCGCTGGATTTTCTTGCGCGTTCCATGCGCGCCGGTCACGGCTTTTCGATTGCTCTTGAAATGCTCGCGGCCGATTCACCCGATCCGCTGGCAACCGCTTTCCGGCGTATCTCGAACGATCTGCAACTGGGCTCTTCGCTCGAAGTAGCGCTCGGTAAGCTCTTATCGCTCATTCCCTTGGTGGACGTGCGTTTTTTTGTCTCCTCGGTTCTTTTGCAGCAGGAGATAGGCGGCAATTTAGGTGAAATCTTGAGCAAACTGGCCCTGATCATCCGGGAGCGCTTCCGGCTGAAGGGCCAGGTCAAAGCCGCGAGCGCGCACGGTCGGATTACGGGGCTGGTGTTGGTTTTGATGCCCGTTGTTGTGACTGCGCTCATGATGATCAGCTCACCGCAATATCTCACCGATCTTGCCGCCGACAAGACCGGACGAATCATGATTTACGGCGCGGCTATCGGCCAAGTCCTCGGTTACCTCGCAATTAAGAAGATTACCAACATCAAGGTCTAGCAATGCTTACCCTTCTTCCATTCGCCGCGTTTCTGCTTATCGCCTGTGTGGTCGGCGTGTTTGGCTATCGCCATTACGTCAAACCGGCGCGCCTGATCGATCAATTGACCCCTTCTTCCGATCCGGTCTCCCCTGCGTTCAAACAGCGGGAAAAGAAACGCGAGTTTTCTTTTGCACGGCTGCTCGAGCCCATCGGCAAGCTGCTCCCGGTCTCACCGCAAGCCGCCCGTGTTCTCCAAAAAGATTTCGTGGCGGCGGGAATTCGAAGCAATTCCGCCATCTCAGTTTTTTACGGCGCCAAGATCGTGCTCACCGTGGCATTCCTCGCGCTGGCGATGGTAGCCCGCAATCATGTCGATAGCCCCGTAAGCCGTTTGATGTATCCGATTGCCGGCGCTGGAATCGGGTTCTACCTGCCGTCTTTCTTTCTTGGGCGGCTGACTAAACGGCGCTTTACCAACATTCGCCTATCACTGCCGGACGTACTCGACCTTATGGTGATTTGTACCGAAGCCGGCTGCGGACTGGATCAAGCGCTGGTAAACGTCAGCCGCGAGCTCAAGAACGTGCATCCGGCTGTTAGTGAAGAAATAGCTCTCGTCAATATGGAAATCATGGCAGGCAAAAGCCGCGCCGATGCGATGCGCAACTTAGCCAAGCGCGTTCCCGAGGATGAGGTCAAGAAATTGATGGCCATCCTGATCCAGACGGATCGGTTTGGAACGAGCGTTTCCGAGGCGCTGCGAACGCAATCGGACTACCTTAGAATCCGGCGCCGCCAGGACGCCGAAGAGAAGGCCGGCAAAGTCGGCGTCAAGCTGGTTTTCCCGATCTTTTTCTTCTGCTTGCCTGCCCTGCTGGTAGTTACGGCCGGTTCCGGAATTCTAACGCTCCTCCACAATCTCGGTTCGATCACCGCCAATCACTAAGGAAAGTTACCCATTCGGTCGAAATAGCTTATATGGGCGTTTGCCCGGTTTAAGAAAAGGAGAAAGAAATGAACGACATCGTAGTGCAAGGGCTTATGTGGGTCGCCGCGGGCGGCTGCCTGGTGTTCTATTTGAAACGGCGCCGCAATCGCCGGATGAGCTCCTAGGACCCTTACCCTGATATGGCTGAAGTGGACGAACTTCAGCGGCAGCTCCTCGCATCCCAAAATCGTGACGGCGGTTGGCCGTTTGTCAAAGGAAGTTCGTGGACGGAGCCTACGGCGCTGGCGCTCCTGGCGCTCCGTCTTCACGATCGTTCTCCCGGCGCCTGCCAAGCTGCTGCGCACTGGCTCGAGCAGAGCCAAAATCCCGATGGCGGCTGGCGGCCTAACGATGCCGTACCTACCAGCACCTGGGTCACAAGCCTGGCGATTCTCGCGCTTCCCAACACAGGAGCCAAAGCGGGCGATTGGCTTACCAGGCATGTCTATAAGAAAACCGGCGGCTCCTGCTGGTTCCCCGGCACGGCTAGCTGGGTCACTCCGACGGCTACCGCAATCCTGGCGCTATCCCGTCTTGATAATGCACGCTTCGCCGCTCCGATCGAGCAAAGCCGTCAATTCCTGTTAAACCGGCGCTGCCGCGACGGAGGTTGGAATCACGGCGGAAGCAGCTTTCGTAGCGAGAACGCCGTCTCCTATCCCGAAACAACCGGCCTCGCTCTGCTTGCCCTGGCTGGCGTTCCCTCGGAACACCTTACAACCGCGCTTCAATTGAGTGACGAGTTCCTGAAAAATCCCGCCTCGATGGAAGGCCTTTCCTGGCTTCAGATGGGTCTTGCCGCCAGAGGCAGAAAAATGGAAGATTGCGAGTCGCGTTTCCGCCCCCGCAACGTTCGCGATATTTCCCTTCGCTTACTCGCCCTTGCCGCACTGGAAGGCAGAACGCTATGAACCGGCGCTATTTCTTTTTGGGAGCGCTAGGTCTGGCGGCCGGCTGCTCGCGCCGCATCGGTACGCGCACCGCGCAGGTCTCCATCGTTCGCGCCTGGTCCTATTCCGTCGATCTGGCCGATATCGTGCGGCGCATCCTCATCGAACAACGCGTGGGGGTCAGCGGCAAGAATATTCTGTTAAAACCGAATCTGGTCGAATTCGATGCACACGCTCCGATCAATACCAATCCGGTGTTTGTAGCAGCCGTAGCCGAGGCCTTCCATTCGCTCGGAGCGAAGAGCGTCCGAGTCGCGGAGGGACCCGGACACCGCCGCACCACTCTCGACATGGCCGAAGTTGCCGGATTCTTTTCCGCCATTCCCAAATTCGAGGACAGCTTCACGGACTTGAACCTCGACGACGTCACGCGCGTCACCCTCCAACGCCCCTTTTCTAAGCTAAAGGAGCTCTATCTTCCAAACACCGCGCTCGCCTGCGATCTGCTGGTCACGTTGCCCAAAATGAAGACGCACCACTGGGCCGGCGCTACGCTTTCCATGAAGAATTTGTTCGGGCTGGTTCCAGGAAACGTCTACGGCTGGCCGAAAAATCCACTGCATTGGGCGGGCATCGACGAATGCATTGCCGACCTGCACTACCTGTTCCCACGGCAATTCTGCCTGGTAGATGGGATCGACGCCATGGAAGGCAACGGTCCGATTTTGGGGACGCGCAAGCGCGTGGGAGTGGTCGTGGGCGGCGCGCACCCTCCAGCTGTAGACGAAACCTGCTGCCGCATCATGCAGATCGATCCGCGAAAAATCCGCTACCTGCGGCTGGTCGCCAATCGCTCTTCCTGGAATTTGGAGGGCACGCAACAATTGGGCGAACGCGTCGATTCGGTCGCTACGCGCTTCGCCTTACATCCCGACTTGGCCGGTCTTCACCTTGGGTAAGTAAATGTGGTCAGATAAACGCCGTTAAATAAACATCTCCTCATCGGAGGTCGCGTGATCCACGGTGGGACGGCCGCCGCGGCTGAGATGCGCGAGAGCGGTGCGAAGGCCGCTCAGAATGCCATGCACCTCGCGCACCGGCCGCAATACGCCACGCTGCACGATACTGACGGTTTCCTGCACGCGCGTCATCGTATCGTCGAGTACCATTTCCGCGCGCTCCATCTGCACGCGGGCGCGGGTGCTCGCATCGCTCAGCAGCTCATCGACTTTGACGAGCTGCTGCTTGGTGACGTCCAGGATCGCGACGCTGGTTGCACCGATGCGCGTAATGTGGGTCTCGATGCGGTCGACCGAACGCTTCGAAACCGCTACGATGTCCTCAATTTGCGGCCACATGGCCATTGTTTTTTGGCGGATTTCGCGCGCAATCAACAACAGCCCTAGCAAAGCGACCGCCTGGCCAAGCAAGGCGAGCGCCGCCAGTGCAACGAAGACGACAAGAAGCGTGTTTTGGTCCATTCGGAGCGCTACAAGTTGTCCGTTACAGGCCCGCCCGAGGCGGTGGCTGCCTTGGCGTCGCCTACCGCTTCGCGATAAGCCTGCTTACCCGCTTCGACGGCTGCGCTTAAGGTCTCCTTCTGCCGGGCTACACTCGAACGGCCCTTCTCGTAAATATCCGTGGCGGATTGCTTGAACTCGTCTGCCCGCTGGCGCACGTATTCGCTGCCGTCCTGCGCACGGCTACGCAAGTAGTCGGCGCCTTCGCCGGCGCGATCGGCCAAAAGCTGGCGGGTTTCTTCACCGGACCGGGGGGCCCACAACATTCCAGCCGCGACGCCGATCCCCAAACCTAACAGGAAATAACCGAAACCGCTCTTTTCCTCCATAAGGAACCTCCTTCTGATTGTCCAACACTGTGCAATTGCAGTCTACCTCTTTAAGAGGCGTGGTACAGTACAAACGTTTCGCCGGATGGGTATCCGCAACAATCCCAAGCTTGATGAAAAGTCGCTGTGGGAGTATGCGTTGCGGGTACTTTCGCAGCGTGCGCACTCGGCCGGTGAAATCCGGCAAAAGCTGCTGAAGCGCGCCCAATCCGCCGCCGATCTGGAGGCGGTGCTCGCTAAGTTGCGCGAGTACGAAATGGTCGACGACCGCCGGTTTTCGGAAGCTTTCGCTGCAGCCCGGCTGCAAAACGACGGCTTTGGCCGGTATCGCATATTGAACGATCTGAGGCGAAAGAGAGTCTCGGCGGCCGTTGCGGAGGGCGCCGTAAATCGGGCGTTCACCGGCACCGACGAACAGCAACTTATCGAACGGTATTTAACGCGAAAGTACCGGAATATCGATCTCACGCAGTTCCTCAAAGAAGAGAAAAACCTGGCCTCGGCCTATCGCCGGCTGCGCACAGCAGGTTTCAGCAGCGGTAGCGCGGTGGCCGTTCTGAAGCGCTACAGCCAGCGTGTGGAGGACTTCAGCGAGCCTCCTGAGGACTAGAACTTAACCTGCGGTGTTTTCTTTTCTTCTTCCGAGGTTTTGAAATACGCGTCGTCGCGTTTGAAGTTGAAGATGGAGGCGGCGATGTTTTTCGGGAACAGCTCCACGTCGGTGTTGTATTTCTTAATGGCCTCGTTGTAATCGCGCCGCGACACCGCGATCCGATTCTCCGTTCCTGCCAGTTCGTCCTGCAGGCGTAAGAAGTTCTCGTTGGATTTGAGCTGTGGATAATTCTCCTGCAAAACCAGCAAACGGCCGAGCGCGCCGCTGAGCTGATTGTTGGCGTTGATTTCATCGCTCTTGCTGCGCGCGCCCAGCAGCGCCGCGCGCGCGTTCGCTACTTCCGCAATCACCGTCTGTTCCTGCTTGGCGTAGCCCTTTACTGTCTCTACGAGATTAGGAATGAGGTCGGCGCGCCGCTTCATGTCGTTATCGACTTGCGCCCAGCGTGCGTCTATCTCGTTCCTTTCAGTAACCAACTCGTTACGTGAGCCAATTAATTGACTTCCGAAGATCAAGCCAACCACCACTACGATCCCAACAATAATCAGAGCGCGCTTCATTTATCTCTGTCTCCCCATCTCTATTGTTTGACTATTTCGCCAGCGCATCCACGAACCGGACCAACGCATCCGTCTCGACCAAATAACGTTCCAGCAGCGACGTAATGGCCGCCCCGCCCGGCTGCTTGCCGGATTCCCGAACCGCCAGTATCTCATTAAAAGCCGATAGCGGCCGCCCTAAGGCGGCTTCGAGCCCTGCTACGACTTCGGCTTTTGTCCAACGCGCTTCATCGCCGCTTAGCAGCAGAGCATGCCTTCCTAATACGGAAAAGGTCGAAATAGAATCGACCAGCAATTGCAGCAGCCGCTCGGGTTTCGAAAGAACCTCGGCCGCTTTCTGCCGCAGGCGGATTTGCTTCGAACGCAGCTCGTGCTCCACCTGCGCCCGGTAAAAGGTATTGTCCACCGTTAGGTCCTCAATGAGATCGGGACCGAACAAGACGCGGCGGAACTTCTTCATGTCGTGAAACTCGATCGCGAAACAGTCGGTGGAGGTGCGAACTTCTTCAGCGGTTAGCAGCAGGAGCGGCGGGCGCCCGGGCTTGCGCCACCACGACACCACCGGCTCGGCCTTTATGAGTTCCTGCGGAGAGATCCGGTCGAGCGCGCATAGCACGTTCAAGTCCGAGTTGTCCTTGTTCCAGTCGCCCACGGCGGCCGATCCATAGAGAATGACAGTGACGAGCTGGTCCGCCAAGGCCGACTTGAGCCGCTCGACTAGTTCTGAGAGTATTCGCTCCAAGGCTGTTTTCCTCACCAATTGCTGCTGGCTCCGCCGCCGCCAAAATCTCCGCCGCCAAAGCCACCGAAACCACCACCACCGCCGGAACCGCCGCCAAAACCACCGCCGCCCCAGTCGCCTCCGCCCCATCGGCCGCGCCGGCCTCCTCCCAAGAGGTTGCCTAGCAGCATACCTGCCAGAAAGCTGCCGCCACCGCCACCGCGACGTCCGCTTCCCCGGCCGAGGAGGAACAGAAGAAAGAGAATGCCGACGACTATCAGCGGAAACGGAATATGGCGGCCATTGTCATTCTGCTCCGGTTGTCTCGGGCGCAACTGCGGAATGGTTTCGGTGAATTCGATATTTTTGCCGCGCGCAATTTGGCCGGCCATTTCCCGCGCAGCGTAGAGTAGAGCGGCGCCGTAATCGCCGGCACGCAGCGAGGGGCGCATGGTCCGTAAGGTGCTGCCGGAGAATCCATCCGTGATATACGGTTCCACACCGCGGCCGGTCTCGATGTCACTTTTCCGATCCTGGATGGCGAGCAGGAGCAGAACGCCTTGATTGCTTTTCTTATCTCCGACGCCCCAAAGACGCGCTAGATCGAGCGCAAAGTCGCGTATCGGCCGATCACCAACGGTATCAATGGTGACAAACGCGAACTGCACGCCGAGCTGCTGCTCCACTTTCGTGCAAAACGCCTCGAGCGCCTGTTTGTCCTGAGGATTTACTACATGCGCGAGATCGCTGACATAGCTGGTGGGCTTGGGCAGCGAACGGACATCGGCGCCAAACAGCAGCGCGCCCGCGAACAGCAGGGGAAGCAGCCTGAGAAGCTTACGGTTCAACCGGCGCCGTCCCTTCCGAAGACGCTCGGGCCAAAGCGGCCACGGGTTCGTGAGGCACCAGCTTGTCCAGACGCCGCAAATCGGGAAATATCCAGGACCAGACGAGCACAATCAGCATTGTGCCAAGGCCGCCCAAAACCACGGCCGGCACCGCGCCCAGCCATTGCGCGGTAATGCCGGATTCGAATTGACCAATTTCATTGGAGGCCCCCACAAACACCATATTGACAGCGCTGACCCGCCCTCGCATCTCGTCGGGAGTGCCGAGCTGGATCATAGTCGAGCGCACGATGACGCTAATAGTGTCGGCCATGCCGGTGAAAAAAAGCAGCAGGAGAGAGAGTTCGAAGCTGCGAGACAAACCGAACAGTAGCGTGAAAGCGCCGAAGCCAAATACACAACTGAGCATCACCGCTCCTGCCCGGCGCCGCAGTGGCCAATGCGCCACGACAATGCTCATCATCAGCGCTCCCAAGCCGGGCGCGCTGCGCAACATACCCAGTCCGCCAGCTCCCATCTTGAATATCTCGCTGGCGTAGACGGGCAGCAGCGCCACTGCTCCGCCGAGAAGCACAGCGAAGAGATCGAGCGAAACCGCTCCCAGAATCAGCTTGTTGCTCCAGATATATTTCAATCCTTCGAGCACCATTCCCAGAGAGGCCGCATGAGTTGAAGCTTTCCAGGCAGGCAACTGTAAGCTTCCGATCAAGAAGAACGCGGAGAGATAACCGGCCGCTGCGCAGCCGTATACCAGTGCGGGGCTTCCCGTGATGCCATAGAGAACGCCGCCGAGCATGGGCGCTCCAATCGTGGCGCTCTGAAAAACCGAGGCATTCCAGGCGACAGCGTTCGGGAAAACGTCACGCGGGACCAATAGCGGAAGAAAGGCCTGAGAAGCCGGCCCGTTGAAGGCGCGGACGGTCCCATTCAACAACATCACGGCATAAATGGGATACGCGCGCGCCAGCGGACTTGTTCCCCCAATCGGGTGTAGGGTAAGTAGCAATAAGAGTGCGGAGCAGCCGGAAAATCCGGCCAGACAGGTTTGCAGGATGCGTTGCCGCGCGATGCGATCGGCCACATGCCCGGCAAAAAGGAATAGGCAAATGCCGGGAAGAAATTGCGCGAGCCCTACTAAACCGAGGTCCAGAGGCCTATGGGTGATCTCATATACTTGCCATCCGACCGCCACCGACTGCATTTCCGAAGAAGCAGTGCTTAGTAGACGGGCAAGCAGATAATGGCGGAAATTTGTATATTGGAGAGCGGGGCGATAGGAAGACTCGCGGGAGTTTTCGTGCATTCGCCTCTGGTGACAAGTGTGTCACACAAGAAAGGAACGACCATGTCCGCAGACCAATTCGATCGCCGGGATTTTCTGAAACGCAGCGGCGGTTTAGGCGCCGGTGTCGCCATTGCGAATCGCGCTTTTGCGAAGACCGCCGCCAAAATGAACCCGGCCCGCGTGCTGGGTGCCAATGACCGCATCAATATTGGATTGATCGGCTGCGGCGGACGTGGCTCTTCAGACGCACGCACTTTTACGAAGTATGGAGACGACCACAAAAACGCCTGCCAGATCGTGGCGGTTTGCGATCCTTACGAAAAACGCAAGGCGCAACAGGCGTCTCGCTATAACGCGAAGGGATTCACGGATTATCGCGAGTTGCTGGCATTGTCGGAAGTGGACGCGGTGATCGTGGCGACGCCGGACCACTGGCACGCGCGGATCGCGCTAGACGCCATGGGCCAAGGCAAGGACGTGTATCTCGAAAAGCCCATGTGCCACACGATCAAAGAAGTCAAAGATCTGATCGATACGGTACGCGAGAGCAAATGTGTGGTGCAGGTTGGTTCGCAAACGACTTCGGCGGATCAATGGTGGAAGGCGAAAAAGGCGATCGCGGACGGCATGATCGGCAAGATGATTATGAGCCAGGGTTCGTATCATCGAAATTCCATCGAAGGCGAATGGAATTACCCGATTGATTCCGCAGCGGGCCCGGACGGCAAAGGTGAAGATCACATCGACTGGGCGATGTGGCTGGGACCAGCGCCCAAACGGCCTTACGATGCGGATCGCTTCTTCCGTTTCCGGAAATATTGGGACTATTCCGGCGGTATCGCGACCGATCTGTTTTTCCACGTGGTCGCTCCCTTGAATATTTGCTGGAGCAAGCCGCAGTATCCGTCCAAGGTAATGGCCTCCGGCGGAAAATATGCGTTTCACGACGAGCGCGAAGTGCCGGATACGTTCCACTTAGTTGCCGAATATCCGGAGGAGCACTCGCTGGTGCTGAGTTCGTCGATGGGTAACTCGCAGCACATTCCGGGACTGATTCGCGGCCACGAAGGCACCATCATCATGGTGGAGCACGGAAAATTTGAGGGCTCCACGCCGGATATCACGATCCGTCCGGAACTGGTTCGTTTACCGGACAAGAGTCGCGGGCCATTCCCCGATTACAAATTCGGCAAGGATGAGATCAAGATTCCGGTGGACCAATACGACATGATGCAGGCGCACATCGGAGATTTCTTAAAGTGCATGCGTACGCGCGAGAAACCGCATCTGGATGTGGAAACTGCCGCTCATGCGCAGATCCTGATCAGCCTGGCGGTCGAGTCTTATCGCGAAGGCCGCGTCAAGTATTGGGACGAGAAAAACTGGAAAGCGGTCGATAAGCCGGTGAAGGCTTAGTTCCAGCGAAGCTCAGTCAAAGATCTCGGAGAACGGCACAGCGATGTCTGTGCCATCGAGGCTTACGGAATCTTTCGCCTCTTCCATGCCATTTTTGCGATAGACCCATACGCGGCGTTCTGCCGGATCGACGAGCCATACAACCGGCACACCGAAATCCAAATATTCCTGAATCCGCAAGTTGGTGCGCGACACGCGATCTTCCGACGAGAGGATTTCTATGCAGAGCAATGGAGGTTTAGTTAGGATCTGCTCATCCGGTTTGCCTCGCGTGACAACGACATCCGGTATCCGAAACCTTGTCGGTTTGGTTTGGAAGCGCCATTCCGGAAGAGCAGCGACCCCGGACTCCTTGAACCGTGCAAGAAAGAAAGCCACTAGTCTTCCTTGAATCCAGCTATGATCGCGTTCTCCCAAATTGCGCTCCTCCACCACGCCATCCACGTAGTCGCAGTCGGGACGATATACGGTATGTAAATACTCTTCTACCGAGATTTGGGTACCCGCGGCCATCACACACAGTATCCCATTAATCGCGGGTATTGATTCGAATGCCTAACTCGCGCAGTTGCCGGTCGGGAACGGGCGCGGGCGCTTCGCACATGAGATCGGCTCCTTTGGCGGTCTTGGGGAATGGGATGACTTCCCGGATCGATTGTTCGCCGGCCAGAAGCATAACCAACCGGTCGAGACCGAGCGCGATACCGCCGTGCGGCGGCGCTCCGTATTCGAGAGCTTCGAGGAGAAAGCCGAAGCGGCGTTTTGCTTCATCCTCACTGAAGCCCAGGGCGGCAAACACTTGCGTTTGCACATCGCGGCGATGAATACGAATGGAGCCGGAGCCAAGTTCGATGCCGTTCAAGACCAGGTCGTATGATTTGGCGCGGCAGTGGGCGGGGTCGGCCATGAGTTTCTCCAGATCCTCATCGTGAACCGAAGTGAAAGGATGGTGCGCGGCATTCCAGCGCTTCTCTTCTTCATCCCACTCGAACATCGGAAATTCCACGACCCATAGAAACTTGAGCGTGGCCGGATCGAGCAGCTTATGCCGGTCGTTGTATTTCTGGGCGACATGCAGCCGCAATTGACCGCAGGCTTGAAGAACGCTTTGTTCCGGCAGTACGCCGGCCTTTTCATCGGTGGAGCCGGCAAGCAAGAGCAGATCGTCCTCAGATGGTTTCACACGCTCACGAACGTTCTGCATGGCGGCCGGATAATCCCGGTCCAGACGCTTGACATCGTCGAATACGCGCAGCCCGCGCTCCTGCCCGGCGGCTTTGATTTCATCGCGTTCTTTGCGGCTCAACTGGCCGATCTTCGGGATGTGAATCGCCACCAGAGGCAAGCCGTTCGGAGCGGCGAGCGGAGTATCTACAAAAAGATCCTCCACGCAATGAAAAGGAGGAATCCGCAAGTCTGGTTTGTCGCTGCCGTAAGAGCGCATGGCCTGCGCGTAGGTTATCCGCGGGATCACACCGCTGATCGGTTTCCCGGCGGCTTCGCAAACGCCGTGGATCAGCGGTTCGATTACTTCATAGATCTGTTCTTCCTGCGGGAAGGACATTTCGAGATCGATCTGCGTGAATTCGGGCTGGCGGTCGGCGCGCAAATCCTCATCGCGAAAGCAGCGTACGATTTGGAAGTAGCGGTCGTAGCCGGAAACCATCAGCAATTGTTTAAAGATCTGTGGCGATTGGGGCAGCGCATAAAAGCTGCCCGGTTGCACGCGGCTCGGAACCAGATAGTCGCGCGCTCCTTCGGGTGTAGAGCGCGTCATGAAAGGCGTTTCGATTTCGAGAAAACCTTGTGCGTAGAGCGCTTGCCGGATTGCGAGCGTGATCCGCGAGCGCATCATGATGTTGCGTTGCATGTGCGGCCGGCGCAGATCGACGAAGCGGTACTTCAGGCGAACATCTTCTTTCACATCGACATCGTCTTCCAGTGGGAAAGGAGGCGTTCTCGATTCGTTCAAGATCCAGAGCTTCGAGACGGCAACTTCTACTTCTCCCGTAGCAATGTTCGAATTTACCGTGTCCGCAGTACGGCGCTCGACCAAACCTTCGACGGCAATAACAAACTCGGCGCTTAGCTCTTCGGCTCGCTTATGGGCCTCGGGATTCTTACTTGCGTCGAAAACGATTTGCGTGATGCCATCGCGGTCGCGCAGATGAACAAAGACGAGTCCGCCGAAATCGCGCCTGCGATGTACCCAGCCCATGAGCACCGCCTTTTCCCCTACGTCGGCCGGACGCAGTTGTCCGCAAGTATGCGTGCGGCGCAGATCACCCAGAAAATCCAGTTTCACGGGCGCCTCAAACGATCGAGCAATGCCTGGCGGCTCAACGTCTGCTGATCGCCGGACGCCATGTCTTTTAACGTGTATGCCTGCGACACGATTTCGTTGTCGCCGACGATCAGAGTAAAACGAGCTTCTTGCTTATTAGCCAATTCCATCATGCGCTTGAGCTTACGGTCCGTACCGAGTTCAACGGACAAATCCAGTTCCCGAATCTCGCGAGCCAACGCGGCGCAATGGCGGAGCGCAGTGTCGCCCATCGGCGCGATGTACACATCCAGCCGTTGCGGATTCAAAGCCTGACTCGCTTCCACAGTCATCACCAGGCGGTCTTCACCGATAGAGAAGCCGATACCGGGCGCCGGTGTCTTCGAACCGAGAGTTTCAGCTAACCGATCATAGCGCCCGCCGCCCAAAATCGCGTTTTGCGAGCCTAAAGCTCCATGAGTAATTTCGAAAGTCGTGCGGGCATAATAATCGAGCCCACGCACGAGCCGCGGATTCACTGTAAAACGAATCTGGCGATCTTCCAGGAACTCGCGGACCCGGCGAAAATGTTCCCGGTCCTCCTCGTCGAGAAAATCCAAAATGGAGGGCAGGCGCTCAATAATCGGCTGGTCCTCTGGAACCTTGCAATCGAGTACGCGCAGAGGGTTACTTTGCGCGCGGCGGCGGCAATCTTCGCACATCTTTGGCGCCACGTCTTTCAACTCGGCCTGGAGCGCCTCGTTGTAGCGGGCGCGCGATTTTTTCGAGCCGACAGAGTTGACAAACAGTTCGAAATCCCGGATTCCGACCTCGTGCAGAATCGCGACGACCAGCTCAATCACTTCCGCATCGATAGCGGGTGAATCCGAGCCGATAGCTTCCGCGCCAATCTGATAGAACTGCCGATAGCGCCCTTTTTGGGGGCGTTCACGGCGAAACATCGGGCCGATGTAATACAGCTTTTGAAGGCCGGGCTGCTGGTCAAGCCGATGTTCGATATAAGAGCGGATAACGGAAGCAGTGTTCTCCGGCCGCAGCGTGAGCGAACTTCCATCGCGGTCTTCGAAGGTATACATCTCCTTGTTGACAATGTCGGTCTCTTCGCCGACTCCGCGCGCGAACAGCACCGTCTCTTCAAGAATCGGCGTGCGGATCTCCCGATAGTTGAACCGCGTAAAGATGCGGCGGGCGGCGGCTTCGACAAAGTTCCATACACCGCTTGCCGGCGGCAGGATGTCGCGCATCCCTTTTACACCTTGGATCAACGCTGTTCGTCCTTATAAATCGCCGTGATCTTCACGTAGTTGTCGCAATTCTTACGAAAGCGCTGCTTTTCTTCCATGGTGATCGGACGGCGTACTTTCGCAGGCGTTCCCATGACCAGAGTTTCGGGCGGCACTTCCATGCCTTCCGGAACCAACGCTCCGGCGGCTATGACGGCGCCGGCGCCGATCTTCGCACCGTTTAAAACGATGGCGCCAATGCCGATCAGCGCATTCTCGTCAACCTGGCAGCCGTGGAGCACTGCGTTGTGGCCGACAGTCACGCGATTACCGACCAGGCATGGATACACGTCGTGATCGACGTGCAGCACGCAATTATCCTGGATGCTGGTTTCGTCGCCCACGCGAATATAATTTACGTCGCCGCGAATCGAGACGTTCGGCCAGACGCTGGAGCGTTCGCCGATAGTCACGTCGCCAATAATTTGCGCACTGGAATCGATGTAAGCGGAGGCTGCTATGCGCGGCATTACCCCGCGGTAGGGTCGGATCAACTCTTTCTTGACATCCTAGCAAGGGCCTCTTCGATGCGCCGGCGAATGTCTTCTGAATCACGGTGAATTTCTAGCGCACGCAGAGCGTCCTGGGCGTCGGAAGGGCGGCCTTCCCGCACAATAGTCAGAAGAAATTCCAAAGCTTCCTCCGATCGCGATGCGCTGATAGCGCGAAGAAGAACGGGGCCGAGGGCTCTATTTTTGAATTTTTTCCATGCGACTTTGAGTGTTTCGAGGGCTTGAGGAAGGCGCGAGGCGCCAAGGGAGAGCGCAGCTTCTTCCGCCAGTTGCTCGTTCTCGTGATCGAGGAAGCCAGCAACGAACGAAGTGGAAGGGCTCGGATCGAGTCGCAGTAGAGACTCGAAGATTTGGCCGGTGACCTCCGGCTCCTCATCGCCCGCGCGGGCCTTGAGGCGAAGAAGCGATACGGCCTCACGGCCGGACATTTGCTCAACCGCCAGCGCTGCATCGCGCCGCACAGTGGGCTCGCCTTCTGTCAGAGCTTCAATCAGATGCAGGATGATTTCATCGCGCGTCAGATCGTTGCATTGGACCAGCGCCAGAGCACACGTTCCGCGCAGCACATTGGCCGTGTCCACCGAGCGTTCCCACGAAGGTTCCATTTGGATATATCGCAGGCCGCGTAAAAACGGAGCAGATTCGGAGTGCCCCAAATCCTTGAGCGCTTTGGCGATGGCGTTCTTACCCCAACATTGCCGGTCATTTTCGACGGGCTTTTCAAATAGCCGATCGAAGGCCTGCAGCAGATCGGGTATCAGCGCTTTCAACTGAAATTCGGCCGATATTGCCGCCGCTTTGGCCACTACAACGTTTACGCGGTCACGCAACGCCTTGCGCAATACGCCGGCGGCAGCTTCCGTAGGGCCAAGCGCCCGCAGCGCGCGTAGATTCTCGAGCTGCTGTTCAACTCGATCGTTCTTCACAATGAACTACTATATTGTTGATGCGCAACGCGGCGCTACCCGCGCTCTTACTTGCAGTTATAAGTGTTCCGGGGCGGCCGGCGAAATTGCCGTTCACATTCGATGCCATGGCAAGGCTTGCCAGGATCGACGATCCGCAAGTCTCCCCCGACGATAAGTGGGTGGCTTTTACCGTCCGCACGGTTGACTTACCGAATAATGCGATTCCTAGCCAGATCTATGTGGTTCCGGTGGAGGGTGGTACGCCGCAACGGATTACCAACGACGGAGCATCCAACTCACGCCCGCGCTGGACGCCCGATTCAAAGCGTATCTTTTACGTTTCGAATCGGCCTAATACTTCACAGATCGCAGGCAGCTCACAAATCTGGTCGATTAATCCGGATGGCACCGACGCCAGGCCCATTACGAATGTACCCACTGGCGCGGACGGAGTCACGATTTCCCACGACGGCAATTTGATTCTGTACACGAGCGCTGTATACCCGGCTTGCGAGCCGGCAAGTGCGGCTTCGGGTGTCGACTACGATGCCGCATGCAATAAGAGCAATCTTGACAAAGAAGCAGCAAATAAAGTGAAGGCACGCGTCTACACATCGCTGCTTTACAGGCATTGGAATGAGTATTCCGGCGTGCGGCGGCGGCATTTACTCATCCAAACGTTGAATAGCACAGGAAAAATTCGCGATCTTACACCGGGTGATCGGGACACACCTCCGTTTTCGCTAGGCGGACCTGACGGCTATGTGTTTTCTCCCGACAGCACACAGGTTGTCTTTGTCTCTAATAGCGACGCCGATTTGGCAAGCAGCACTAACTCGGACCTTTTTTCGGTACCCGCGTCCGGCGGCGTCATACGGCGCCTCACCACCAATCCCGGAGCGGACGAAGGCCCACTCTATTCACCGGACGGAAAATATTTGGCCTACCGCACGCAAGTCCGCAGCGGTTACGAGAGCGACCTGTGGCGCTTGGCGGTCTTGGACTTACAGACGATCCAGACCACGATGTTGACCGATTCACTGGACCGCTGGGTTGAATCCTTCACATGGTCTTCGGATTCACAACGAATTTTCTTCACGATTGACGACCGCGGCAGCAGCCCGCTGCTGATGATTTCCGCGACTGGCGGCGCCCCGCGCACCATCGCGCAAGGCGAGACTTCAATCAGCGCCATGCATTTCACATCGGGAGATCAGATGATGATCTACCTGGAAGAGAGCGGCGTCCATCCGCCGGAGATCTATCGCGCAAGCTCAAAGGGCGGCAGCGGCGTTCCGCTAACTCATTTGAACGACACCGTAACCGGCATGTATCAATTAGCGCCGTTAGAACGGGTTTCAGTGGATGGAGCAGACGGGGCAAAGGTGGAGAGTTTTGTGGTGAAGCCTCCGGATTTCAATATGTCGACGCGCTACCCGGTTCTGTTGCTTCTCCACGGCGGTCCGCAGGGGGATTGGGGCGAATCTTGGACTTATCGATGGAACGCGCAAGTATTCGCGGGCGCCGGTTACGTGGTGGTGCTTCCGAATCCGCATGGCTCGGTCGGATATGGACAAGCATTTACGGATGCGATCAACGGCGATTGGGGAGGACGCGTTTACACCGACATCATGGCGATTGCCGATTACATGTCCAACCTGCCCTATGTGGATCGTGATCGAATGGCAGCCGCGGGCGGTTCTTACGGCGGTTATCTCGTGGATTGGATTCTGGGGCATACGACCCGGTTCAAAGCGCTGGTTTCGCATGCCGGTCCATTCGATTTGCGGAGCGAGGCGGAAACGACGGAAGAACTCTGGTTTCCTAAATGGGAATTTCATGGTCTTCCCTGGGACAATCCGGGATTGTATGAACGATGGTCGCCGAGCGCGTTTGTAAGGAACTTCAAGACGCCCACATTGATCACGCAAGGCGAGCTGGATTATCGAGTGCCGGTGGGACAGAGCCAGCAGCTCTTTACCGCGCTACAGCAGATGAAAGTGCCTTCCAAACTCGTGCTGTTTCCCGATGAGGGGCATTGGATTCTGAAACCGCAGAACAGTCAATTCTGGTATGCGACGGTAATCGATTGGCTCAACCGGTATACCAAGCCGGCAGCGCGCTAAGCTGCGGCGTGAGGGCGCTTCCGGCGCAGCAGGCCTCCTACCACGAGTCCGGCAAACGCCAAGCCGCTCACGGCGGCTCCGCGGCGAAAACTCACCGGGCGGTACCGGAAGCGAACGATATGCTTTCCGGAGGAAAGCAGTACACCCCGGAACAAATAGTTAGCATCGATCCAGGAGGCCGCTTTGCCGTCCACATCCACGACCCAGCCGGGATAAGCCGTGTCGTTCAAAACCAGAATTCCGGCTCGATCAAGCGAGGCCTCGATTTGCACGTCTTGCGATTCATAAGATCGGATAGAGGCGGATTCTACGGGTGCAGGAGCCTGGCGGTTTATATCGGCCACCCGCGCGCGCTGTACGTCAGTCAAGCTCGATTCATCCAGCACGACGGTTTGAAATACGTCGAGCGCGGGATCGGCTAATTTTCGCAAAGTGTCGTTTTCGCCGCGGGCCAAAGCGGCCTGATGATAAATTGCTGCGCGCGGCAATGGATGATCGTATCGATAAATCTTGGCCTCCGCGTTGTAGATCAAATGAAATGGAGGAGCCGGCTCAAGCGGCTGGCCCGCGAAATGAAAGTTCGACCAGGCGGCCCAGTCGTAAGTGGAGTCTCCTTTGGGCCCGGCAGTCGTGGTGAACAATAAGTCGACGGTCTGGCCGTAGTATGCGCTCAGATCCACCTCGCCATCCATCCAGCGGCGCTCGCGTGGGTTGTGCTTCGGATCGATGTAGCGGGAGAACTTTTGCGTGATAGCGCCCGACGGATCCTTCACTTCTAAAAGGAATCCCACCCCATCGCCGTTCTTGTCGAAGACGGCGGGATCGAGCGCATAGGAGAACTGAAAGATTGCTCTCGGATCGTTCGGAACGCGAATACGATACGGCATGCGCTTGTAGGGCGGATGCTCACCTAAAGCATCGCGCGCTTCACCCGAAAGAATAAATTCCTTCGCGGCAATGGCGGCTTCCTTCCCAGGGATCAGATGCCCACGATTTTGCTTCATCATTTCATCGATCATCGCGTTGGGAGTTGTGAATGGCCGTATGCTGGCAATGTATTTCACCGACGATAACTGCAGGAGGCGCTGCGCAAGGGGCGCTCCCAGGTTGAAATCTTCGGATCCGGTGAAACGATCGCTCAAGTCCGCTGGATTATTCCTCTGGTTCGAGAAAAACGCCTGCACGAATGGAAAATACTTCTTCTCGTACATCGCATCCAGGTTGCGAATATCGTATAGCTGGAACGCCGATGCCCAATCCGGGAATAACCAGCCATCGCGCGCGAAGATGCGCCAGTTGCCAGTTACTCTCTTCAGAACGTCAACATATGGAGCGCCGGAGAACGCATTATGCTCCATGTGCGCGAGTTTGTTGTGCCAGTAATGCGTAGGCAGGATGAAGTTAGAAGACATTTCCGCTGCGAGCAAAGCCGCTACGCCAATGCCCAGGGGAACGTCGATACCGCCTGTGAACTTATGTCTCCACGAGAAAACTAATATAGTGCCTAGCCACAAAATCGCTATCGACGCGACGAGTGTAGCGATATACGGGATGATGGCGCGCACATGTAGGTCCGCAATCTCATGGCGAATGTTTTCGCGGCAAAGCCAGCGCGCCAATGGAATCAGAAGAGCCGTGGCGACCAGAGCGATGGCTTGCACACGAACGGAGAGTTGGTGACGCAAGAGCCTCTCCACGCCTATGGCGCCGAGTATCGAAACGCATATCGAAAGAAGCGCTTCTTCATACTTCGAAAAGTTGAGCATCTGGAAAAATGGCAGATTGCCAATCGCATTCAACCCAGGCAACCCATAACGCTTCGCCAGAAGTAGAATCGTAAAACAAAAGAAGAACCAGGTAATTGCCTGGGACCGTGTATCATCCGTTACTAACCGCCGCCTTTCCGGGAGCGCCGCTGCAATCACAGCAATAATCAAAAGAAAAACGGCAACGAGTCCGACATAATTGCGAATACCGAACACGCCCTGGAACGGCGGCCCGAAGAGCAGCGGAAATAAGTAGGTGAAGACGGATAACCCGAACGGCTCCGCGGACACCCCGGTGATTCCCCCGCCTACGTTATGAAGTTGATGGAGATCGAACGAGCGATGCATGAATTCCCAGAAGGGGAGTAAAAAAAAAGCGGCAAGGGCGAGGCCGACGACCGTTCCGGCCGCTACTCGGCTAATTGTGAGCAGCCAGGATGCCCGCAGACTAGCGTCCGACACGATCCGAAACAACAAGTACGAGTAGAGAAGTGTACATAACATCAGGTCGCTTTCCGGCATTCCTCCGAGAAAAACAAGCAGCAAAATGACTGCAAATGATACAAATGATCTATAATCGCATTTTCTCAGTAAATATTCTGCGGCCCAGAGGCTCGCCGGCACTAAGACTTCCACGCTAAGCTGTGGCATAGTCAAAAACAGAATGTAGTAGCCGGCAAGCATCGATGTAATGCCACCGGCTATTCCAGCCCAAAACGACACAAAGAATCTTAGAAAGAAATAACTTCCCATTCCCGCCAGAAGCAGCCTGGCCAGAAGAAACCAGTTATACGATCGGGGACCGATGTGCAGGAGCAGCGCGACCGTCAAGGGATAAAACGGCTGGGATTGCTGGTTGGCGGCAAGGGGCGCCCCATAGGCTTGATACGGATTCCAGAGCGGCGGAACGTGCTCAACGAAGTATTGATGGCGTAGCAGGAGCAGATTCGGCTCTCCCAGCAGTCCCCCGCCCCCGTTATCGAGAGTTCGGGAAAAGCGAGGGCCAGCGGGCGGCCCATACCACGCGCCCGATGCCGTAATGCTGGGCGCATCCTGGGAGCTGGCCATCAGCGTTTTGTTTCCCCAGATGCACGGGGAAAAGGGAATATGCAACACGCCAATCAAGATGGCAATGGCGCGAAAGCTTTCGCCGCGGCCAATGGCTCTTATCGTCGAACGGAATCGCATCATAACGTTACTGAAGTGCAGCACCGGCGGGTTGGCCGCGCTTGGCCCGGCGCCGTAACGGGGCTACAACGCCAATCGTCCAAACTTTTCGGCTCATACCGGAAACGATATCTTTCATTGGCGTGGTATTGGGCCGGCTGGCGCTAAGAATCTTCCTCCGGCAAACTTGCCGAATCGATCGTTCGAAGCAACTGCCAACGCGCTCGTATCCGGTCGGGATCGAAGTCGCGGCTCAGGATCTCACGAAACGCCTGCGCATATTCTTGGGCTGCATCATGCCAGCGGCGAGGATTTGGGAGCAGCGCAGGCGGCTCCTCTTCAAAGAGCTTCGCCACCAACGGGCGGAGCTCCGCCATGGACGCTATCTTGTGAAGATTCGGATCATGGAGCATGGATTCGAGTTCGCGATTCACCGCGCTATCTAAAACGACCACCGGTTTGCCAACGGCCAACGCGTCAACCACCGGCAGACCAAATCCCTCATAGTAGCTTGGATAAACTACTACGCGCGCGTCGACAAACAATTCGCGGAGATGTTGGCGCGTCAGCTTACCGCTTGCCAGGCGGCGAACGTTCTTAGCCGTAGTTTCTCTTTTACCGCCGAGGACAACCAGCGGCCAATCTGTCCCGAGGTGTTCCAGGGCGTCGTGAATGCCTTTGTGTACATACTCGTTTCCCATGAGCAATACGTATTCGCCGCGACGGAACTCGGCTGCAGTCAGGCCAAAATTCGTTCCAGGGTGAATCACTCGTATCGGCGTGCCGGTCCCATAGAAAGCCAGGAAATCGGCGCGCGAGAAGTCACTGATTGTGAAGACGTGATCGGACAGCGCGACCGTCCGCTCCAAGACGATTTGCCGTCTGGGTGAATTTAAATAGTCGGAGCGAACGCCAATGATGTCCAGCAAGCAGAAAGCGAGACGCGGCGCGAGCCGGTCCATTCGGGAGAATTCGATCCAGGAAGAGATTTGACACGGCTTAAACACAAGATCGAAGATGGCCGGGGAATCCGCCGAATCCTCGAAAATGCGATAACCGGCTAATTCGTGGGCGAAGAAACGCAATTCGGAGTGGATGCCGACGAATAGTTCGACCTCGCCGGCCACAGTACGCGATAACTCGCGGAGTAGATTCAACCCCAAGTCAGAGGTTCCGGTGTAAGCGGGCGGCAGGTGAAAGAGATCATATAAAATCCGCGGACGATGCGGCGTTAGCAAACTGGCGAACCGCTCGATCGGGTCTTTATAGAAGCGGTTATACTCGTCGACTTTTCTACCGTATTCGGGATAGCGGGAGAGCAATATCCGCCGATGAGCTTCCTCCAGCCTGGCGCGCCCGCGCCCAAAAGGAGAAGCCTCGTGATGAAACACATAGGCCCAATTGGCCGCCAGTGCCGAGTAGCCGTACCGATTGATCCGGCAAATGAAATCGTTCTCTTCGTGGTAGCCCGGAGAATAGACCTCATCGAAAAGCGAAAAGCGGTTGAGAACCTCCGCCTTGATCAGCAGGCAAAAGCCGATCGCGGTCGGCATGATCTGATAGCGAGGAAGCAGGCGTTTGACCTGGCTCCATGCTGCGTGTGGGATGGAGAAGATGGTTGCATTGTTGCTGCGCGGAGAGACGACACCATGTTTTTCGTGCAAATAGAGCACCTGCTGCAACTCTTCAAGGAATCCTTCCGTCACTTCGGTATCGGAATTGAGCAGGAGCAAATCGGCCTCCGACCCGCGGAAGGCTTCGCATCCCCAATTCGAGATGCCGACAAATCCACGGTTCACTTCACTGCGCGCGTAGTGTAACTGCGGAAGAGAGGCCTGCAGATTATCACAAACTTCGCGGATGCTGCCGTCCGGAGTGCCATCATCGAGCACGTAGACAGAGCTGTTCGGCGGAGCAAACTTCGCCAGACTCAGAAGGCAATTACGAAGTAAGGACGCCGCGCCATAAGCGGGAATGAGGATCGAGACCGAGCGGCTTCCTGGGGCGAGATCGCCGGTATTCAAGATTTTCCTCTAACGATTTGGAAGCATGCGCGCAGGTGCTGAGCCAGTCTCCACAAGCGGGAGCTTCGAATCTGAGCGCTGACGCTTCGCTCGGCTTCTAAAGCCGCCGTCAGTTTCTGCACCTGCCGCTCCAGATCGGCTACGCGAGGAGCAACCTCGAGACGCAAGATCGTCTCCTGCATGGCCGCCATTTCACGGCGCATCCGATTCGCCTCGGCTGCGATCTCGCGAAGTTGCGCGACAGC
>JAICIH010000029.1 GCA_025924475.1 Bryobacteraceae bacterium | reverse complement strand
GGGAAATTTTAACCAGCACTTCCCGAATGCCCTCGATCACTATCTCTGGCTGGTCGATTTCAATCGAATGGAAACTTCGCTCGGCGAGCAACCGCTTGCTGTTTGATGACAGCGCCAGAAGCTCACTCTGCAATTCGTCATAGCCGGGTGTGTCATTGGCGGTGCGGATCACGACGAGCGGTAGATTGCCCAGAGGATGGGCAGCCGGCGGCGTATTCTTCAATTGCGCGATACAATTTTTTGCTGTTTCGGCGGTAGGAAGCACGGGCCTGGAGGAAGCGGCCCAGCGGTGCAACTCCTGAAATCGTTTGGGAAGCTTCGCAAAATCAGAGCTGTCTTCGACGGTCAGTTCGATGGGCGCCGTCTTGATCGGGACCGGAGGGCTGTCTTCGCCTGGACGCAGCGGCGCCGGTGGTTTCAGTGGCGGCGGTTCGGGAGGAAGAAAGGCGTGGTCCACCATCACTATTCCTGCCAGTTCGCTCGGGTACAGCGAGGCATACTCGCGGGCCAGCAACGCGCCGATCGAAAATCCGACGAAGACGAACGGCCGCTCGATCCTGGCGTTTTCAACTAATTTGTGCACCTCATGCACTCGATCGAGGCAGGTTAGGGACGGGCCGGGATCGCTCCAAGCGGTTCCGGAGACGTCGTAGGTGCAGACTCTGGCCCATTTAGCGACGCTGGGCTGCACCAGAGCCCAATCGACGGAGAATCCACCAGCGATGAAGACCGTGGGCTTTCCGTCGCCAATGCAGTAGAGGTGAACGCGGTAGCCGCCGACGTCGATGAGCTTGCCCAGAGGAGGCGGCGAACCGGTTTGCGCTTCAGCAATACCGGCCAAGCCGACGAGCAGCCACGCTATATGGAAAAGCAGCCTCACAAACGAAACAGTAACGCAAACGTCTGAAAGAAACGCGAGTCAAAACATCAAATGCGAAGAAGGAGGCGCCGTTGTTGCCCGCAACGCCGCTTGTCACTCTGACAAGGCGCGGGCCAGCTTACGCACACCCTCGCGGATGGCCGTTTCATTAAACGAAGCAAACCCCAGAAGCAATCCTTTGGGGTCTGCCGCTGCCAATGTGCAGCGATCCAAGGACAAGGTCTCGACTCCTGCCGCCGATGCCGCTTTCTCTGCTTCGCTCGAACTCATCTCATTCTTCAAGTGAGCCGCCGTGTAAAGTCCGCAATGGACATTCCGTACTTCGAGGATGCCGGCCAGGTGTTTTTGAGCCGCTTCCAGCAAGGCAGCATAGCGGGCGGAGTAAATCTCTCGCATGCGGCGCAGGTGGCGACCCAGGTGGCCGCGTTCCATGAAGTCAGCCAGCACAGCCTGCTCAAAATGAATGGCGCGAAAGTCCGTTCGCGCGCGAAACGCGACGACAAAGTCCGCAAGCGCCGGAGGCGCGACAATGTAGCCGATTCGCAATGAGGGAAACAGCATCTTCGAAAACGAGCCAACGAGGATCACGCTCGAACTTCGGTCGAGGCTCAGCAGAGCGGGAATCGGACGCCCCTCAAAGCGGAATTCGCTATCGTAGTCGTCCTCGATGATGAACGCGCCGGCATTGGAAGCCCACTTCAACAGTTCCATGCGTCTGCCGAGTGACATGGCCATCCCCAATGGGAACTGGTGCGCGGGCGTGACGTACGCCCCGGCCGCAGCCGCTCCTGTTTTGCGTCCGATGGAAACGCGGATCCCTTCGGAATCTACCGGCACCGGTATGATCTTCGCGGCAACACTTTCGAAGGCGATGCGCGAGCCGAAGTAGCCCGGATCTTCCATCCAAACTTTGGCGCCCGGCTTGAGCAGCAGCCTGGCGAGCAGATCCAGCGCTTGCTGGACTCCAGATACAAGGATGACCTGGCCGGCGGTGCAACCAATTCCCCGGGACGAGCCCAGATAGTGTGCGATCGCCTCGCGCAAAGGCCTGTAGCCTCTTGGGTCGTAATCGTTCAGAGGCGATGAACCGGTGTTCCGAGCGCGCCTTGCAGCCAGGCCAGCCCACAGCTTTGAGGGGAACTCTTGAAGATCCACGCCTCCAATTCGGAATGGCCGCGCGGGGCCCAAGGATCTGAGTCCTGCGAAGGCCTTTGGTTTCTTGTAAGCTGCGATGGCGCGGCGAATGTAGTCTGGGGGAGTGGCAAGTTGGGGAGACGATGGCGGGCGAGGCGTCACGCGATCACTCACCCAGGTGCCTGCGCCCACCCGAGTAGACAAATAGCCTTCCGAATGCAACCGCTCGAAAACCTGGACAACGGTTCCACGCGAAAGGCCGTGCAGCACGGCAAAATCTCTCGTCGCGGGAAGGCGTGTGCGAGGCGGCGATCGCCCTTCCAGGATGGCCGAACGCAACTCTTCGTATAGCCAGTCGGTCAGCGATTGTCCCGCTGAGCGGGCTCTGAGTGGGAGTTCCAGGGAGCCTTTGACTTTAGGCATGGGACAGAAGCTTTGCTCACCTTTTTAAAAGCTGACGCCTGATGGCTGAGAGATCTCATTCAAATGGTACAGCGAAACAATCTATAATGGATCTTTTCGGATGTACCATTTCCGAACTAAAATCGCCGTATGCGATACAGCGCTTTCGTCATTACAGGAATTGTGGCAGCCGCTTCTCTGGCATTCACGTTGAACCAGGCGTCTTCGGTACGCGCCGATGACGGGGCAGTCGCCTATCCCGATGGCTACCGTAACTGGACCTTCCTTCACAGTTCGCTCGTCCCCGCCGGGGCTCAGGGGTTTTCCAAGTCGCCGTGTGTGAAGCCATGTACCAATGGCATTTTTTATTTCTACGGCAACGAGCTGGCAATGAAAGGATTGCGGAGCGGGACCTATGCTGACGGCGCTGTGATCGCGGAAGAGTTGCTCGAGTTTCGTGTCGGAGAAAAGGGCAATGGCGGGGAGGGGCGCCGCGTGCTGACGGCTGTCATGGTGAAGGACAGCCAGCGCTATGCGGCAACCGGAGGTTGGGGTTTCGGAAAGTTCGATGAAGGCAGCAAGGTGAATACGCTCGATGCAAAAGCTCAGCAGGGATGCTTTCAGTGCCACATTCCCCGCAAGGCTAACGGTTACGTGTTCACTAAGTACGACGAGCGGTAATCAGCCCATCGACATTTAGCTTCGTCGCCTGCGGCTCACTTTACTGATGACGAAGCGCCACCATTGGATCGACGCGCGATGCTCGTCGCGCCGGAATAGATATTGCGAGTACAGCAGTAAGAATCATAGCCAATCCTGCCAGTACAAATGTGACCGGATCTGTCGCGCTGACTCCATATAGAACGGCTTTGAGATAACGCGCCAATCCAAGAGCCGTCGCAAGTCCGGCGGCGATCCCGATCAATACGGGACCAATGCCTTGCCGCAGCATGAGCCGGAAAATGCGGCCCGGCACACCGCCGAGTGCGATGCGAATACCGATCTCCTGCGTGCGTTGACTCACAGCGAATGCCAGCACGCCGTAGACTCCGATCACCGCCATAAGAAGCGCAATTACCGCGAAGCTCCCAACCAGAATGGCGTTAAACCGGGGTCCTCCGCTCATTTCGGCAATGGTTTTGGAAATTGGTTCGAACTGCGCGATAAGGCCGGAATCCAGCGAGCGGAGCTTGCCGGATATTACGGATTCAAGCACGTGTTGATCGCCGATGGCGCGTATCAGAAGCCGCAGGTTCGTCGCGGCCGGATAGGCCATGCCATTAAAGAACGCCTCCGGTTCCGGTGGCGAATCGAGGCCATGGTTCTTTGAATCCGAAACAACGCCGATTACGGTCTTCCATCGCTGGATTGGAGAATTGGGCACGCTCCGCATTCCCATGATCTGCTTGCCTACCGCGTCCTCGCCTGGGAAGAACCTGCGTGCGGCGGTTTCGTTGATGACGGCCAACGTGTTCGGATGATGAAAGTCTTCTTCGGAAAAGAATCTTCCGCGTAGAACCGGGATGCCAGCGGCCGCCGCATATTCGGCCCCTGCTCCGCACACATGAATGCCATCCGCTGCATTTATATCGAATGCCTGGGGGAACGGCCGGTCCGATCGCGAAAATGTCAGCCCCATCAACCCGCCCGAAAGCGGCGTACACTCGGCTTGAGCCGCAGCTTCAACTCCCGGGATATGACGGATAAAATCCAGCAACTCGCCCATCAGCGCATCGCGATTGCCCGTTTCCAACTTCGTGCCTTTCAATGGAATGGAGATGCTGAGTACGTTCTCCGGCTGAAAACCGAGCCGATCGTTCCGAAGATGCCAGAGCGTCTGCACCAGGAGCGCCGCGCCGGACAGCAGTATCAAGCACAGGGCTATCTCACCGGCTACTAACACTCGTTTCACCAGATAGGAACCAGCGGCAAAGCCGACCCGTTCGGATCGCTGGAGCGCACGTTGAATATCGAGCCGTCCGGCCTGCAACGACGGCAATCCGCCAAAAATAAGCGTGGTGAAGAGCGCAACAAGCAGCCCGATCACGAAAAGGCGGCCGTCGATCGTCACCTCGTTCATGCGCGGCAGTTCGTTGCCGCCGTAATGAACGAACGCGCGCAGTAGTCCAAAGGCCAGCAGCATCCCGCAGACGCAACCCGCCAAAGTCAGTAGTGCTGCCTCTGTGAGCAATTGGCGTGCAAGGCGTATGCGGCCTGCCCCGATTGCTGTCCGGATGGCAAATTCACCGGAACGCGCGGACCACCGCGCCAGCAACAAATTCGATACATTCGCGCACGCGATCAGCAAGAGGCAAGTAACCGCGCCGACCAAAACTGAAAGCAACAGATGCGCGTTTCCCACCCGATGTTGCTGCAGCGGTTCGAACGCGAGTTGTGCTCCGGAGCGAAACGTCCGCGGCAAGCCCGCCTTGCTTCTCTCGAGCAGCACCTGGAGCTTGGCTCGTGCTTGCGCCAAGCTCACTCCCGGCTTCAGTCTTCCGTACACGGCCCACGTCGAAACCGAACGGTCGTGCCAACTGGCTGCGGGTGACACAGGAAGGGTGGTTAGGACATCTAGGCTTATGTCCATCGGAAATTGAAAAGAGCGAGGCAAAATACCAATGACGGTATATGGCTGGCCGTCCATCCGAATGCTCTTGCCAATAACCTGCGCATCGCCATGGAAATGTTCCCGCCAGAACCGGTCCGTTAACAGGACGGCTTTAGGACGGTCGGGCAGCTCCTCCGATCGCTCGAAGTTACGGCCGATGGCTGGACGGATACCGAAGGTCCGCAGAAAATTTGCCGAAACGCGTGCGTCGCTTACCTCCACCGCATTCTCGCCGTTCAGCAGCATGGTTTGGCCACCGGAAAGCTGCGTGGCCGCCATGCTTTGAAAAGCATTGTGATCGCGCCGCCACGCGACATAGTCGGGCGAGCCAAGAAACTCCATCCTCATTTGCGGGAAACGAATCGCTACCCACATCAACTGCTCAGGATTCTTATAGGGAAGCGGCCGCAGAAAAATCGTATCCGCGATGCCGTACACCGCGGTTCCGGCCCCGATCCCGAGTGCAATGGAAAGAACCGCGGCCAAGCTAAACGCCCGATTCCGCAGCAGGGTTCTGGTGGCATACCGGAAGTCTTGCGACAAACGGTCAAGCCAGCCCCACACCCACGCTTCCCGCGCCTCCTCTGCCAGGCGCGATCGATTGCCAAAAGAGCGACGCGCACGAATGTCCGCCTGCTCCCGGCTGACGCCTCGCTCCTGCAAGAGGTTCGACTCTAACGCCAAATGAGTTTCGAACTCCTCATCTATGTCGTGTTTTCGGAATCGCTTCTGAAAAATCCGCCGGAACATACGTCAATCCTCGATCGGTCTGGCCGTCCGCGCGATGACGCGCACAAGTTGTTTCCACTTCGATTGCTCCGCAAGCAGCTGCTTCTTGCCTTTGGGAGTCAATTTGTAATATTTCGCCGGGCGGTTCGCCTCCGATGTTTTCCATTCCGACGCAAGCCAGCAGCGGCTTTCGAGGCGATGAAGCGCGGGATAGATCGAACCATGCTCGATTTGCAGTACATCGTTCGAACTGATACGAATGGCCTGGCCGATGCCGTGCCCATGCTGTGGTCCCCATTGGAGAGTCTGCAAGATCAGCAAGTCCAGCGTCCCCTGCAGGAGATCAATGCGCGTTGGCGCTCCGCCATGCTTTCGCATGACTTCTACAATAGCAGAAGTTCTATGGTAGACAATCTGCTAAAGAAGTCATCCCTTACTCGATTTCGTCGGGATAAGAAGGAACGGGCTGGGCGATTCCCTTATACATGAAGGTCATCGGGCGCGGGCCGCGCATGTAGCCGGTCACCAAGTGAGAAATGCGAAACCCTGCCGACCAGACAAGGTCGTCGATCCGGCGGTTGAGAGTGCAGCCGCCCGCGACATGCTTCCAGAGCGGGGTGAGCTTGTTCTGCCAAGAGGCCACGCCAGGTGACGGTGAGCGGCCATGCTCCAAAAAGATAAGGCGTCCTTCGGGTTTGAGCACACGGCCGGCATTCCGCAGCACAAGTATGGGATCCCTGACCGAGCACAAAGTCCACGTCACGACTACCGTGTCGATGCTTGCGTTTGCCATTGGAGGATCCAGCTCCGCCGATTGCGTAAAGAATTCGACCGGAAAGTCCGCGAGCGCCGCCCGTCTTCGCGCAATTCGCTGAAGCTGCGGCGAGGGGTCGAGCCCGTACACGCGCTCAACATCTACTGCGTAGAACGGCAGGTTCAGTCCCGAGCCGATTCCTATTTCCAGCACTTCACCCCGGGCTTGCGAAACCCATTCGGCACGCAGACTGGCCATCTCACGATTGCGCATCGCGAGATCCAGCAGCCCGGGAAGTATGTACTTTGAATACGCTCCCATTTGCCTCGCGCTTGCTCAGGGCAGCTTACATCCTTTCCTGGCGAGTCTTCCTTCCAGGGCGAAGGCAGTTCCGGCACCTATGGCGACCAATCCCCAAATGACATCTGAACTTACCTTCACGACTTTGAGATTGCCTAGCAAAAATAGAATCCCAGCGATGAGGAAGACCGGCCCTGTAAGCGAACAATGCAGTGTTCGGTTCTTACACCCGTTGGCAATACAGCCGATCGATATCGCCAGCAGGATTGTCTGAGCTGAAAATGCCCACAACGGATGCCAGTAGGCACCCACGAAGGAGAGCGAACCCCACGCCAGCAAGGAAGCCGCAAACCAGTAGAACATTGCCGCCGGAGAACTGCAGCAAACCTGAGCTTGTTTGGGCATGGCTACTCCTGAATCATTCGTCTCATTGAACATTCGGATTGGTGGGGCTGAAGACGCCCGCCGGGCTATCATTCCAGATCCAGGCGTGAACCATCCATTCGGTCAGCGCACTGAACTGGCCGCCTTAGGCGGTGCATTCACTTTCGTTCAAATTTGCTTTCACACTGCGATCGGGGAACACGCAAAGGTTCGCATGACGGTGCCAACTGGCAAGCGATTTCGGGAATGGCGGATTTTTGGGCTGGCCGTCAGCATCCGGCTCCGCTTTCAGCAAATAACTGACTCCTACGAGCGCATAGCCGCCGGGCCCTGTCTGGCTCTTCTCATACAGCAGGATGTCGAGCAAGCTGCCAGTCCTGGTGATCTCTTCGTATGTAACCGGAACAGCCGCAGCATGGTGATGATCCATCGTCGCCATCTGGTGGTCCGCTGCTCGGTGATCCGATCCTTCCTGTCCCAGCAAAGCATGAGCGATCAGCCCGCCGGCAATTAGAGTTTTTGCAACAAGTGTTGTTGTATTCATGGGCATCTCCTTCCGGATGTTTGATTGGAAATTTTTCGCAACTGCCGAATCCAGGCGGTATTTGTTGCAACGCAATCGAGGGCGTCTTTATGGCTTGCCGCCGAGCGCTTTTGAGATCGCCGTCTCGAGCTCATTTGCGACAGGCGCCACTGCGCCATCCAGGAACACCGGCGCCGGCGCGACTTCTCCCCACCGGACGCCAGGCGGATAAACCGCCGCCAAATCCCAAAGAATGCCGTTATGCTCGCAACAATTGGGCCGCAGTGCGCCAGCCGTATTCTTGAGAGCGAACGCGACGCGATGATCAGAATCCCAAAACTGGTGAACTCTGGTATCGCTGAGCCGCCGAAGCACTCCGGAGCCGGGCGGGTTCCAATCGGTGGGCAAGATCGGTTCCCACACTGAAAGCACGACGACCGCGCTGTGCGGGTGGCGTTTCAAAATGTTTTCCATTGCGGAGGACCCCCGCAGACAACCTGGTCAAGTTGGGGAGAGTAGAGCGATTACGCGGACACGGTCCGACGCCCGGTTAAATTCGGTCTTGATCTCCTCCAGGGCCGCACTTTTGATTTCCACCAAGGGCGGTTGACCCGGTGGTGTTTTCCCCGGACGGCCATTCCAGAAGATGTAGCCGGCAGCAGCCAGCAACACGAGGAAAACGCTTGCGATCCAGAACCGTTTCATGGAAATGCGGCCATCAGCTCGGCCAGTTGCTGCGGAAATAGAACGACCGCGAGTACAACCGCTGCACACATGGCGAAAAGAATCACACTGAGAGGACTTCGGCGACATCTCTTTTGGCCGCGATACAACTGCAGCAGTCCGATGCCGAGAAAAATGCCTGCAAAAGCGAGGAGCCAAGGACGCAACGAAGCGAGCACGAGACTTAATCCAAGGGCGCCAACGGCCCCAGCGATCCCTAGAGGCAGACAACATGCCAAGGCAGCAAGAGCGCTAACGGCAGCCGCCACTGGCGCCACTCGTTCAGAGCCTTTCATAACAACACCTGGTCAGGCATTCCGCGCCTCCCGTATGGCTGCCCGTATCCATTCAACCGGCGGCACCCCTGCCTGATAACCGTAGTGACTGTAGATGCGGCACATCAAGCGCGAACCGCTGTGCATACGCGCCTCCATTTCGACGTCCTGGCCATTGATCCGGATGGTCGGTGAGCCGAGAAAGCCTACCGCATTCGCCGAGTCTGCATTTTTCACTTCCACCTCGAAGACATTCGCCGTGACGCCCTCTGCGCGAAGCGCTTCCCGCACCCGGCTAACAGCCGGGGGATGGTTTGGACATCCGGCAGAATAGAGAACTTCGACTCTCATTGCGTCCTCCTCACTCGCTCGCGGCCCGACTGATTTCCTCCAGAACAGGGCAATGGTCTTCATGTCCCGGCGCGGTGGTCTTTAGACCGCGCTTGCATTTACGCAGCGCAGCCTTGAGAGTGTGTTCCATCCTTTGCAGCTCTGCGATCTTTTGCTTCACACCGGTCAACTTCTGATCGAGAAGCTCTTCGACATGCGAACAGGCTGGCACATGGTCCGCTCGCAGAATCAGCAACTCTCGAATTTCACTCAGTGAGAAGCCCAACTCCTGGGCCTTCCGGACAAATCTCAGCGCTTCGATCTCACTGCTGCCGAACAGCCGAAATCCGCGCTCGGTGCGGGACGACTGCTTTAGCAAGCCCTGTTTCTCATAAAACCGGATCGTGTCGATGCTGAGCCCCGTCTCTTGCGCAACCTGGCCGATTCTTACTGCGCCCATCCTTTTTCTTGTGCCCACGTTCAGAATACAATCTGGAGTTAACTCCAGAGTCAAGCCCTGTACGTTTATGCGGGTTAACAACCCGCAGCAGGCTGCCAGCCTGCCCCACACGGCGGACGAGCCGGAACAAATAGGGGCGAATGTTACCGCTCCCTCGGGTCGCGGCTCAGTTTCAAGATCAACGACTTGCGCGGCAAAGAATTTAAGATCTAGTAGGACAAAAATTTGCTGACATGCCACTAGCGGCTATCTAGCCGCGGCGCCACATTTGTGCTAAGCCGCTCCACTTTCGCGCTACGAGTTCGGCGATGGTTAACGCTATTGCCAGGCCTAGTAGCAGAGGCCAGAGACGCCAAGTGACATACATCGCACGGCCGCGTGCGTCGAAGAGGGAGTCGGGCGATGGATTGAAGCGGCCGCCGGTCAGCGCCGATATCTGAGCCAGTAGCTTTGTATTCGATCCGTAATCGCGCAATTCTTCCTGGTCCCGATAGAGGCCGATTTCCGGGAACACGTTCGAATCCTGGAGGGGCCGGATGCGGAATAGCCCGCTGAGGCGGCCGATGTGCAAGCGGCCTCGGTAGGAGCCCCCGGCGCTTTTGGAGACCGGGATTCTTTTCTCAAATCCGTTGGGACCAATGGCAAAAATCTGGGGGATTTCGGCCGGCTCCGGAACGTTGGCGGCAAGCTGATAACTCACCAGGATGTCCTCGTTGGCCGAATCGTAGTGGGCGCTTGCTTCGCTCGCGTCCGTATGCGTCAACAGATCGCGCGCTACATTGATCCAGAACTTGTCGAAGCCGGGCCAGCCGATCCAGGCTTCCGCCCAGCGGCTCTTGGCGTCGGAGGCAAACACGGCCGCGCGCCCAAGCCCGTATTGCCAGCGCGTATAGAGAGGGTCTTTATTGTCCTTGTCGATGGCGAGGATCGTTTCTGCTCCCGGCTTTGCTACAAATTTGGCGTAGCCTCTCAGGGCGGGCGCGCTTTCCATGCCGACACCTTCGAGCACTTCCGCTTTACGCTCCACAATGGGTGTGAGGCGCCGTTCTACAGCGGTCGATCCGCTGAAATCCTGTACGTCTTTCAGCAAAATCTGCTCGAGGCCCTGCGGCTCATTCAGAAAGTAGCTGCGGCCGCCCGACGTGGCAGCCACTTTCTCGAGATAGCTGCGGTTTACGTCTTGTCCCAAACCGACCGTCGAAATGGTGACTTGATGCGATGCCGCATCCTTGGCGAGTTCGATGCTATCGCCTTCTTCGGAGATCCCGTCGGTCAAAAGCACGATGTGCTTGTAGGTGCCTTTTGCGTTGACCACTTTGCGGTAGGCTTCGGTGAGCGCAGGTGCAATCTGGGTTCCTCCATCCGGCGTAATACCCGACACAAGCCGCTTGATCAAGGATTTGTCCTCGGCGCGGCGTATCGGCACCGCCCATTGGAACGAATTATCGAAAATCAGAACGCCAATAGTGTCTATCGGGCGCAGATGGTCGATGACTCCGATCGCCGAAAGCCGCGCCAGCTCGATTTTGCGGCCTTCCATGGACGATGACTTATCGATAATCAGCGCAACGGTGGTACCCTCCGGCGTTTTTGGCGGAGCGAGCTTCGCCGGCAGCGCCTGATCAAGGGCATCCATCTTGCGATCGTCCTTGTAGAGCTGGCGCTCGCCGCCAATGAGCAGCAGGCCACCGCCATTCTTCGTATAGCTCTCCAACCGCTGTTTGCGCGCCAAGCTCAAGATATTCAGGTCCAGATTGTTCAGAATGACAAGCTGCACACCGATGGGATCGCGGTCAAGAAGAGAGGCGTCGCGCACCACCTCGAAATCGGCCTGATCGAACGCCTGCAGAAGATTTGCTTCGGTTCCCGCTGGGTCTTGCGATAGGTATAACACCTTGGCGCGGCGCAGCTCGATGGCCTGTTCGAACCTCGTCTCGCCCACACTGCCGGAAAGCGAAGTCACGCCGCTCGCTTTCACCCGCGCATGCACGCGCAGATGATTGAGCCCCTTATCGAGGGAGATCGGCGTTCGGCCAAGCGATTTTCCTTCGGCGGCAATTTCGATGGTGGAGGACTGGCGCTCCGGCGCGTTCACCGTCACATCGATCGGAATTTGTTCCCCGGCATAGGCGATACGCGGCATGGACAACGATTCCAGACGAAGCGCCATGCTGGACCGGCCGGTCAGCGGAATCGTATCCACTGGAACGTGCAAGCGCTCGAGCTCAGCGACGGCGCGCGCCGTGCTGCCCTGGTTCTCATTGCCATCGCTAACGAGCGCGATGCGCGGAATATATCCAGCCGGCACGGCCGACATGCTGCTGGTGAGAGCCGCTTCAAAGTTCGTGGCGCCGCCGAGTTCATT
This sequence comes from Bryobacteraceae bacterium, assembly GCA_025924475.1. Lineage (GTDB taxonomy): Bacteria > Acidobacteriota > Terriglobia > Bryobacterales > Bryobacteraceae > Bog-105. The sequence continues at coordinate 15,609 of JAICIH010000029.1, read as the reverse complement.
CGAGGCAGGCACAAGGTGAACGCCACGCTCGATCTCCTGCTTCTCCAGATTCCGCACCGCGGCGGCGAAGGGCACGATCTTCACCCAATTGCCGCCTCTGTCGCTTTCAATTCGCCGGACCAACGAAGAGGCGTGCGACAGGTCGTCAGACGTAATACTCTTCGAGGTATCCACCAGGAGCACGAGGCCCGTTTTGGTTTGAGGCAGCGTCAAAGTGGGCTCGGCAAGGGCGAGCGAAATCGCGCAGAAACTGAGCGCTTTCAGAAGCAGTGTTTCCCGCCGCGCCGCCGTACTCCAGGCGTAAGCGGCCCAGCCCAGTGGAACCAGGACCAGCAGCAGCGCCCATGGATGAACGAAGCTCATATTGTTACGCCACCTTGCGAAGCGGCGCTCGAAAGCGCACGATCCGCCGGCGCCCGTAGCGCAGCCACTCGGCGAGCAGACACGCCGCACCTGCAATCGCGAGCCACTTCCATAAATCCACCGCCGCCGGCGCCAGTGCAGCCAGGGCCGGGATGCCATGCGCCCACTCGCCTCGAGGGGTCCATTCCGAGTCGGCAACATCGGGCAGCGTCAATGACAGGATGCGTTCCCGGTCTTCGGAAACAATGCGGACCACGCTGGGCCGGCTGGTAAACAGTTCGAGAGTTTGCGCACGTACAGTGAACGGAACGGCAAACCCGCGTTGATCGATGACGCGAATTTTTTCGCCGGGCTCATGAGGTTCGAGAGGCACGCTCGCCGCACCGACTTGGCCGGCGCTCAGATCGAGCAGACGGAACGCCTCGGGCGACAGCCATCGCAGCAGATCGGCAAACAAGAGAGGCGTGGTGAGCTGGAATTTGAGATCGCCCTGCAAAGGATCGAATCCAATGACGGCGGCCTCCGGGCGAACCACAACCAGCGCTCCTTCGGCGGCGCTGGCGATGGCGGTATCGCCTTCAAAGGTTTCAAAAATTTCGGCGTTCGTAATACGTGTTTCCTTGGAACGCAATCCGGCTTCGAGAGCGGCATCGGCGTGCCAATTCCGGATGGTGGCGCTCGGGACCACGCTCTTCACGGGTACCGGAGAACGCTCGCGCGGCGGCGCGATCCACAAGGCTGCCGGCTTGGGTGCTACGGCGGGGGCAAACTGATCGAGCACGACTACATCGGCGCGCGAATCCGGCACATACGCGGATGGCGGATAAAATTTCGTGCTGAGCCGATGATTCGTCTCGAACAATGGCCGCAGGGCGTCGGCGCGCGGCGTGAATACCGCGACTCGCAGGGCGCCGGTGGTGGGTAGCCGGAGCGAGGCGCGGTCATCGCTTTCCAGATTGTCGTGGGGAGATAGCTCGGCCCGCAGCTCGCCGGCGGTATTGGTCGAGAACGTGTACTCGACGGTCGTTTCTTCGCCGGCTGCGAGCGCCAGCGTGCGGGGTGCGAAGGCAGTGCCCGCGAACTGCGTTTGCAAGCGCAAACGACGGGGCGCCGTTCCATAGTTCCTGACGGCGATGGTCGCCTGCCAGGAACCGGGATCGTCTTCGCTGCGCTTCACCGCCAGCCGCCGGATACCGGCGTTCTCGCGATCCGCCTTAGCATCGAGAATTCGTAGATTCGACACTTCCGGCACGGAACTCTGTTCGGCGCTCACCAGGCGCGGTCCCGCATAGACGATTTCGCCGGCACGGCCGCCGCCCCAGCTCTGCGCCTGGCGCGCAAACGATACCGCTTGCGGCAGATTGAGCGCGGAGTAGCCGGCCACGCAGGTTCCCAAGGCTTTTAGGAGCGCGGCTCGATCCAGCGTCAGCGATGTGAGTGGTGTAGCCAGACTGTCGGCAGCTACAAGCATCACGCGATCATTCGCGGGCAGCGCTCGCAGGTATGTAGCCGCTAACGATTTTTCGCGATCGAGCAGATTGCCGGCGCCGGCGCGCTGCGCCGACCAGGCCGACGTATCGACGATCAGGACATGATCGCGGCCGCGGCGTTCCCGCGATCCCCACTGCAATTGCGCGGCGGCGAGCAAGAGCAGCAGCAGGCCCAGCAATTGCAGAATGAGTGACCAGGGCTCCCGCATCCGCTTGCGGCTGCGCTGGTCCTGTACCCGGTTTGCATCCACCCAAAAGCGCAGCGTCGATACGATCTTTTTGCGTTTCGTGCGGTCGAGCAGGTAGAGCGCGGTGATGGCGCCGCCCAATACCGCCAGGAGCCCGAAGAATTCAGCCGCCGTTAGGTTAAGGAAGAACATTGGCTGCTCCGCTAGGCGGTGGGGGCCATCATCAACGGTCCGAAAATCGCGTCTTCGAGCGGTATGGCGGTGGGGAAGCCGGCGTAGCGCCCGCCGTTGCGTAGCGCGAGCTTGCGAAGTTCGGCGGCGTGCGCATCGAAGGCTCGGGTGTAGGCGCGCCGGGCTTCCTCATCCACATTCAGCTTGACGCGCGCGGCGGATTCGGCGTCGATTAACTCCAGTTCGCCGTCACCCGCCGGCTCGCGATCCTCCTGGCTCCAAAGCTGGACCAGGAATAGCTCGTGACCGAAATCGGCGATGTACTGCAGCGGATGAAAGCAATCGCCGTCGTCCAGAAAATCGGAAATGACGATCACTAAGCCGCGCTGCGGATACTCGCTCAGGAACTGGCGCGCGGTTTCGAGATAGCTGGTTTTGCCGCCGGCTTTCAACTCGCGCAAATAGATTTCGGCCGGTTGAAAACGATGACGGCCGCCGCTGGCCAAAAACGGATCCGCCAGGCGCGCCGAGAAAGGCTGGAGCAGCAGACTATCGAGGCGTACCAAGCCCACATACACCAAGGCAGCCGCCAGCTTGCGCGCATAGTCGAATTTCGTGACGCCGTCCGCGCCGGCCGTTCCTCCGGCCGCCATCGAGGCGCTGGTATCGAGCAGCAAACGTACCGGAACGCGCGGCTCGACCTGGAACATTTTCAGAAACAGCTTGTCGAAGCGCATGTAGGCGCGCCAATTCACCGCCCGTAAATCGTCGCCGGGATGAAAGCTGCGGTGATCGAGAAATTCTTGTCCCGGCCCCGCAAAGCGCGAAATGTTGTGCCCGCCTACCAGACCGCGGAACGATTTATTCCAGCCGAGCGTCAGGCGTTCGAGCTTTTCGAGAAAATGGCGGTCCACCAGCGGCTCGGGCATGTTCGAGGACTGGCGGTTAGGAGGAGGATGCGACACCTTTCAAAATTTTCTCAAGAAGCGATTCGGTTGTCTCGCCGTCGGCGTGGGCATCGAAGTTCAAGATGATGCGGTGGCGCAGCACGCTTGGGGCGACGGCGGCGACATCATCGATGCTCAAATGCATGCGCCCGCGCATGAGCGCCAATACGCGCCCGCACTCGATCAAAGCCTGCGCGCCGCGCGGGGAACTGCCGTAGCGGATATACCGGTTGGTGAGTTCCGATGCGCCGCGCGTGCCCGGCTGAGTCGCCATGATCAGCTCGATGGCGTAATTCTGCACGTGGGGCGCTACGATCACCTGCCGGCAAAACGCTTTCAGCGCGGCAATCTGTTCGCGGTTCATCACCGGCCGCAACTCCACTTCGTCGCGCTTGGTAGTCACTTCGACGATCCGGTTCAGGTCTTCGCGCGACGGATACGTGACCAGAATCTTCATCAGGAACCGGTCCAACTGCGCTTCCGGCAACGGATAGGTCCCCTCCATTTCAATGGGATTCTGCGTGGCCATCACCAGGAAAGGCGCTTCCAGCGAATAGCTGGACGTGCCGCTGGTCACGGTGCGCTCCTGCATCGCCTCAAGCAGCGCGGATTGCGTTTTGGGCGTAGCGCGATTGATCTCGTCGGCCAGCACGAGGTTGGCGAAAATCGGCCCCGGCTGGAAGCGCAGACTTTTGTGGCCATGCTCATCGTTTTCCATGATCATGCTGCCAACGATGTCGCCCGGCATCAGGTCCGGCGTGAATTGAATGCGCGAATAGCGCAAATCCAAAACGTGCGATAAAGTCCGCAACAGCGTGGTTTTGCCGAGTCCCGGAACGCCTTCGAGCAGCACGTGCCCGCCCGCGACCAGGCAGATGAGGACGCCTTCGATCACATCGGTTTGGCCGACAATGACCTTGGCGATCTCTTCTTTTACGCGGGCCAATTCCGCGGTCGCGCGATCCACCTCCGCCGAGTAGGCGCTGAGTATGTCTGCCATTGCAAATTATTTTACGGGTGCCCGCGCCGCCACGTCTCAATCAGGAGACGCGAAAACCATATTTCCCGGTTGCACACCACGCCGCGCGCAATCGTCTAAATAGAGTTTCCCATAGCTGGCGAGCACGTAGTCTTGGGGGGAGAAATCCAGCTTGCGGGCAGTCTCATCGATCCAATCGCCGGCGCCCTCCAATTCGAGAAACTCTCCGATGGGGGTTTCGTCGAAAGTGACCTTCGCGGGTTGATGGTCGGCCGCTTCGAATTCGGTCCGGTACTTTTCGTAGCGAAATACCGGATAGTACCCGAGCTGATCCAGAATCTTATGCAAGGTTTCGAGCGATGCGACGCCGGTTTCCAGCTCCGGGCGGCTCTTGTGAGGACCCGGCGTCTCCGGGCCTTTCCAGGTTAGAATCCCCTGCGACCCGCTCTGCCGGAGGCGCAACAGCATGTTCTTTCGGCGAAGCGCTTGGTCGGGGGTATCGTACACCGTGTTCGATTCGAAACAGCGGGGCGCCGAGACAGTGAAGCCGATGCTCGCAAGGCGGTTATGGATTCCGGCGCTCGAACGGAGTGGAATTTTGACCTCGATTTCGTGGTCCAAGTCATCCAATTGTCGCACCGTATAATGAAAGCGCCGCGCGCCCGTAGCTCAGTTGGATAGAGCGGATGACTTCGAATCATCAGGCCGGGAGTTCGAGCCTCTCCGGGCGCGCCAAGGTGTCCGCTCACTCGCGGCTCGGCACAAACACAAAGCCGGCCGAATCTGGGTAGACACGGCCGGCTCGTGCGGTATGCGAACGTGAAGATTACTTTCTCTTGCGGCGGAAAAGCCCCAGCCCCAACAGGCCGGTTCCGAAGAGAATGAACGAAATGGGCTCCGGGTTGGCCACCATGGAGACGTTTGAGAAGACCATTTCCTGGTCGTTGTAGTCGAGGTCCGATATCGCCGCCAGTTGGTCCTCAAAACCGAGATATAGACCTGCGGGAATAGCTCCCTGACCGCTGTACATGGTGGCATAGGCATGATCAATGCTGTCCATATTCATGCCGGTCTCCGAGTACAATTTGTAGCCTTCACTCAGCACGTTCAAAGCAAAGACGATGCGGTCCCCAGCATTCACATGGCCAAAATTTACAGATTGGCCGACTGAAGATGAGTGGTTATCCAGCGTGTACGCGCCAAGCTGTGTGCCATTGACGAACACACCAATCTGGTTGTTGTAGAGCGCGGAACTCCCCAAAAAATATCCGACCAGATCCCCGGATTCCACGGCTTCAAAGTGATGCCCGGAAGCGAGACTCCCCGCATTCGGGTATGGAATCGAATCAGCGTTGGCAGCCACTGAAATAGAAAGTGCAATGGCGATAAAAGAAAGAATAAAAGAAGCTCTCACCAGTTTCTCCAAAAAAAAGTTATGTATGTACCGCTTTGCGAGACGCAGTTGACCCGACGCTTTTCAGCGTATGTACGCCACAGTATTCCGATGACACTGTGATCATTTGTTTAAACCGTCAGTGTGACTATCTTACCCCGGGACATGTTTCCGGAATATTACGTTGTACTACAGTTCGCGCCCAGCAATATTACTGGTTTTAGAGGGTAATATGTAATTTAGAATTCACATGAGGGGTTGGCGCTGGTAGGAATGCCTGTGTGCCGGCGCTATACTGAAAGACGCCCCGCTACGAAGGGGACCAACTGGTCACAACTCCAGGGTCGATTCCGATCGACGCGACGAAAGGGAACCGCAAGGTTCCCTTTTCGCTTGGCCAGGCAAAAAGCAAATGAAACTTGCCGAGCGCATCGCGCAACTCGATATCGAATCGGCCTTCGACGTCCTGGTAAAGGCCCGCACGCTCGAAGCCCAGGGCCGCAATGTGATTCATCTGGAAATCGGCGAACCGGATTTTCCGACGCCGGCGCACATTGTCGAAGCGGCTAAACGCGCCCTCGACGAAGGTTGGACCCACTACGGGCCAACGCAAGGTCTTCCAGAATTGCGGGAGGCCATAGCCGCTTACATTTCGCGAACTCGGGGTATTTCCGTCTCGGGGAGGCAGGTGTGCGTGGTGCCGGGCGGAAAGCCGATCCTATTTTTTTCGATGCTGGCTCTGCTCGAGCGGGGCGATGAGGTTCTCTATCCCGATCCAGGCTTTCCGATCTATCGCTCGATGATTCGATACCTGGGCGCGGTTCCGGTTCCCGTGCCGCTGCTGGAAGGCCGCAATTTCTCGCTCGATTTAAACGTCCTGCGCGATAAACTTTCGAGCCGCACCCGCCTGCTGATCCTGAATTCGCCACAGAATCCCACCGGTGGTGTGATTCCGGCGGAGGACATGCGCGAGATCGCAGCGATGGTGAGCGAACGGGATCTGATGGTCCTTTCCGACGAAATTTATTCCCGCATCTACTACACCGCCGGGGCTCCCGTATCGATTGCGTCTCTTCCCGGCATGCTCGAGAAAACGATCCTGCTGGACGGCTTCTCGAAAACATACGCAATGACGGGATGGCGACTCGGCTATGGCGTGATGCCCGAGTGGCTGGTGGAGGGCGTGAATAAGTTGATGGTGAATTCGAATTCCTGCGCGGCCAGTTTTACGCAGCGCGTAGCGCTCGCCGCTCTTACGGGCCCGCAGACCGCGGTTGAGGAAATGGTGGAACAATTCCGCCGGCGGCGCGAAGTTTTTTGCAAGGCGCTCAATGCGATCCCGGGCTTTCGCTGCGTTGCGCCGGGCGGAGCATTTTATGCTTTTGCGAATATCGAAGGAACCGGCGCCACTTCCCAGGAAATGGCCGATTTCCTTCTGGAGCGCGCCGGGGTTGCGTGCTTGAACGGCGGGTCCTTCGGCCAGTATGGCGAAGGATATTTGCGCTTCAGCTTCGCGAACTCGCTGGAAAATTTGCAAGAGGCGGTGCGGCGCATCGAAGCGGTACGGGAGGAACTGAATGAGTCAGTCCAAAGCTGAACACCTCCGCTGGTCGGAAGTGCCGGCCGAACAACTGAATCCGCTATTCGCGCGGCAGTATGTGGTCGGCAGAGAAGTTATGATCGCGCGTATCGAGATGAAGCGCGGCTGCCTGGTTCCGGTGCATAGCCACCGGCACGAGCAGATCAGCCACGTTCTTTCCGGTGCGCTGCGGTTCCTTATTGAGGGCAGGGAAATCCTGGCGGGCGCGGGCGATCTGGTGCTGATTCCGCCGCACGTGCCGCACTCGGCGGAAGCGCTCGAAGATACGATCGCGATCGACACTTTCTCGCCGCCGCGCGAGGATTGGATTAATAAGACCGATCAGTATCTAAGAGCGTCTTAGCGTAGTACACCGTACGTTATATGGATGGAACTGGCGTCCCCAAGGGGATTCGAACCCCTGTTATCGCCGTGAAAGGGCGGTGTCCTAGGCCGGGCTAGACGATGGGGACGCGGGACCGCCGGGCGGAATCCCTTTTACTCTAACAGACAGGGAAAACGACTAAAGCGTGTGCAAATAGGCCAGGACATTGGCCTTGTCGTCCGCCGAAAGCATGTCGGCGTAGGCCGGCATACCGTTGCCGCCATTATTGATCTGCTCCAGCACGTTGGCGTCGTTCACGGCCTTGCCGTTGGCCAGCTTCTGTCTCTTGAAGAGGCCCTTGAGCGAGGGGCCCATCTTCTTTTCGTCGGTATCGACGTTGTGGCAAATGGCGCACTGTTCGAACGTCTCTTTTCCTTTGGCGGCGTCCCCTTTACTTCCGCTACTTCCATCTTTTTGATTGGCCGCTACCGCTACCGTCAACGACGAAAAAAGTACGCAGAAACCTGCAGTCAATAGTTTATGGCGAAGCATGGAGATCTCCAGAACCTACAGTCTAACAACCCGTTCGCTTTTTAGGACGTATTCGCAGCGCAAAATGCATCAGGATGAAGGGAGATTAACGCAACCTCGCCGGTTTGCGGGATAATAATGACGATTATCCCTGCCATGCGTATCTGGGCGTTCCTTCGCTATCTGCTTCTTTTGTGTGTCATTGCGGCTCTAGGGTTTGCGGAAGGAATCCCCAACATGACCGTGCCGCCGAAGGCCGGCAAGGTGGAACTTTTCCCGGAAAACGCTTTACGCCCGGGCATGAAAGCGGTCGCCTGGACGGTTTTTCAAGGCATGAAGCCGGAGCCGGTACCGGTAGAGATCGTCGGAATATGGCAGAACGCCTGGGGGCCCAAACAGGACATAATCATCGGGAAGATGACCGGGAAAGCCTCCCGCACCAACGTGGCCGGCGGGATGAGCGGCAGCCCGGTTTATATCGACGGCAAGCTGGTCGGCGCCATCTCGCTCCGCTTGAGCGTCTTCTCGCCGGACGCAATCTGTGGTATCACGCCCATCCGGCTGATGCTCGAAGTCAGCGAATTTGACAAGAGCCGGCCATCGGACAGCCGCACACCGGACAAGATTCAAGTGGCGGAGAACTCCATGCCTCTGCCCGATGGCTTATTGGCGCGTGTGATGGCCGCGGGCGGCGCTCACAACTTCGACGAGACTCCGATGATGACTCCGATTGCCACGCCGATCACCATGTCCGGTTTTACCGACGAAGCCATTCGCGAGTTTTCGCCGGTGTTCCAGCAGCTTGGCCTGAAGGTGGCGCAAGGAGGCGCGGCCGGCAAACTGGATTCCTCGCATCCGGCCAAAGATTGGGCTACTTCCCTGCAGCCGGGCGAAAGCATCGCGGCCGTGCTGGTATCCGGCGATATGACGATGACCGGAGGCGGGACCGTGACTTATAACGATGGTAAGCGCGTGCTGGCCTTCGGACACCCGATGTTTAATCTCGGGCCGGTCGAGATGCCGATCGCCAAAGACGAAATCATTACGACGCTTGCTTCTTCCTATCAACCCACGAAAATGGGCAATGCCACGGAAGTGGTAGGCGCGCTGCGGCAGGACCGGCACAGCGCGATTGAAGGCGAGCTCGGCGCCACCGCGCAAATGATTCCAGTCACGATGCGGGTGCGCTCCTTCAATCCAGATAACAGCGTTCACAAGACGCGCGATTTCCACTTCAGCGTGTTCGTGGATCACAAATGGACGCCCTATTTGATGATGGCGACGCTGTTCAACTCCATCTCCAATTTGAACGACTTTTCCGAAGAAGCCACGTACCGGCTGCACGGTGAATTGCAAGTCGAAGGCAATCATCGGGTCGAGCTGACCACGATGCAGGCTCCCGCGGGGACGCCCATCCCGACTCCCATGCTGCTCGCCGGCTGGTGGGGCGATAAGTTCAATCGCCTTTTCCTAAATTCGAGCAAATTGCCAAAGCTCAATGCAGTGAACGTCAGCATCGACCTGCTTCCCGAGCGGCGCATCGCACAGATCGAATCGGCCTGGATCAGCGACAACAAAGTGAACGCTGGAACAGAGGTTCCGGTGAAGGTCTTTCTGCGGCCGTTTCACGGCGAGCGCATCGAGCGCACCGTCACAGTAAAAATTCCGGCCGGACTCCCACGCGGCGATCACCAGATTCTGTTCAGCGATGCGGCGACGCTTAGCCGCTTCCAGAACATTGCCAGATCCCTCAATCGCATCGAAGACATCCCGCAAACCGTGGCCTTGCTCAACGAAGAGCGCAGCAATAATCGTCTATACGTGTCGCTGATCGAGAAACAGCCCACTATTTATTCGGATGAAAAAGTTCTCCCCAGCCTGCCCGCATCGGTGTTGAACGTCATGCAAAGCGGCCGCGCGACGAACCACCAATTTGTCAGTTCTCCGGAAAGCGCGCATGAGCAGACCTCGGTGCCTTTCGACACCGTCGTCACCGGCAACTATTCGCTCAAAATTCACGTCAACTGAAGGACCCCACTTCCACAACATGAACAAGTTCGCCGCTCTGATTTTGCTGGCGTCTGCTCCTACCATGTGCCTTGCCGTGGATACCCACGTCTGGGAGCAATCCGAACAGGCGGAGTTTACGCGCGGCACTCCCAAAAAGGTTTCCATACGGAGCGACGGGCATATCAGCCTCTCGCCGGAATTCAAAGAACTGGATAGCACCAATGTCCCGTATTTATGGGCCATTGCTCAGGATTCCAAGGGAACCATTTATTACGCTGGCGGCGCCCCAACCGGGGCTACGACCAAAGTCTATGCGCTGGCTAAGAACGCCAAGCCCAAAGTTTTTGCCGAATTGCCTGGTCTGGAAGTTCACGCGCTCGCAATAGACAGCCAGGATCGCGTTTACGCCGCCGTGCTTCCCGATGCCAAGATCTATCGCATCGGCGCGGACGGCAAGCCGCAGCTTTTTTTCGACACGAAATCGAAATACGTTTGGTCGCTCGCTTTCGATCGCGCCGGTAATCTTTTCGTTGCCACCGGCGACGCGGGCATCATTTACAAAGTCACGAGCGACGGCAAAGGCGCGCCGTTTTTCGATACGGAGGAAACGCATGCGCGCTCCATGCTCATTGAAGAAGACGGCGACCTGATCGTCGGCACCGAGCCCAGCGGCCTGGTGCTTCGCATCAGCCCGCGGGGCAAAGCGTTCGTTTTGTATCAGACCAACAAGCGCGAGGTGACGGCGGTCGCCGAGCACGATGGTGTGGTTTACGCCGCGTCCGTCGGCAATAAGCAGTCGAGTATCTCGGTAACAGGACCGCCGCCCGTACTACCGGCCGCTCCCCCGCCAGCCAACGCCGCCGGCCAGCCGCACACCACGCCCAACCCGCCCACGCTTCCGCCGGCAGTGGGATCGCTTACGGCCACTCTCACCGGAGGTTCGGAAGTGTATCGCATCCAGAAGGATGGCTTCGCCGAACGCATCTGGACGTCGCCTACCGATATCGTCTATGCCGAAGCGTTCGACGCTTCCGGTAAGCTGCTGCTCGCCACGGGCAATCGAGGCGTCGTATATCGCGTGGATTCCGATCAGCTCTCGACGCAACTGCTCAACGCACCGCCCACACAGGTCACGACGTTCCTGGAAGGGAAAAACGGCATCGTATACGCGGCTACGGGCAATGTAGGCAATCTTTACTCGATCGGGCCAGGCTTGGAGACGACGGGAACTCTCGATAGCGAAGTTCTCGATGCCAACGATTTTGCCTATTGGGGCAAAGTACACCTGACGTCCATATTGCACGGCGGAACTGTAGCGCTCGAAACGCGCAGCGGCAATCTGAATCGTCCGGAAAAGAATTGGAGCCCGTGGAGCAAGGTGGCGGTATCGGAACTGGGCGGCCAGATCGAATCGCCGCCGGCGCGCTTTTTGCAGTATCGGCTTACGTTAACGAAATCGCCCGCGAATGAGTCGCCGGATTTAAGCATCGTCGATATCGCGTATTTGCCAAAAAACATCGCGCCGAAAGTGCAGCAAATCGAGTTTGCGCCATTCAATTATCGGCAGGCGCCCAGCAATCAGTTTTTGGAGCGTTCCGTGGTGGCTTCGGGCTCTCCGAGCAGCTTGACGTTACCGGCGGTTGGCAGAAAGCGAGCGACAACGGTAACGCCGAGTCCGGAGACAACCGGCACGTCCACTTTGCAATACCACAAAGGTTACGTCACGGTGCGCTGGAGCGCCAGCGATGCTAATGGCGATCCTTTGATCTTCCAGGTCGAGCTCAAAAAGAAGGGCGACACCACGTGGCGGCTGCTCAAAGAGAAACTACAGGACCGCCATTACGCTTTCGACAGCACGGCTTTCAAAGACGGCAGCTACATGGTCCGCATCGCTGCCAGCGATGCTCCGGGCAACACGCCCGAAAATGCGCTCTCCTCCTCGTTTGAAAGCGACAGTTTTACCATCGACAACACACCGCCGGAGATCCTGAACGTTACGGCATCCACAAGCGGGTCGAAACGAACCTACAAATTCACAGCGAAGGACGCCCTGAGCTGGATTGACAAAGCTGAGTATTCCATCGACGGCGGTAACTGGACTATTCTCGAGCCGGTCAACAAAGTAACGGATTCGCAGTCGCTCAATTATCAGATTGAAGCGGAAAATGGGCAGCTCGTTTCCGTGCGTGTTTTCGATGAGAACGATAACGTGGTCGCGCGGCAGTTGTCCGGGCGTTGAGACTCGTCAATGGATGGGAGCGCCGGATGTTGTCTTTGTCCGCCGGAAAAATGGAATGACCAAGCCACTCAGCAGCAGCGCCAGGCCGATCAGATAGAAACAATCGTTGAAGGCCATAACGAAGGATTCTCTTCTCCCAATGCCGGCCAGCGAATAAATGGATTGCCAACTCGCTGTCCACGCATCGGCTCCGCGGCTGGCGAAATGATTTACCGCGTTCGAGATCCTTTCCTGCGTTCGAAAGTCGAACATCGAAATGGATTCTCCAATCCGCGCAGAATGGAAGTGCTCGCGATTCGTCATCGTGGTCGCCAGAGCGGCGATCGCAACGGAGCCTCCGATATTGCGCATCATGTTAAACAGCGCGGATGCGGAGCCGCTTTCTTTGCCCGCGGCGATGCCGGCGGTTGCCACGGCTGAGAGCGGAATGATAATAAAAGGCTGTCCAATGGCGCGCACCACCTGAGGCAGTCGAAACTGATCGTATGCGGTCAAGGCCGACATGTGCGTCATCATCAGGCAACTGAATCCAAACATTCCTATTCCAAAAGCAATCAGTAGCCGTGAATCGATGCGCTGCATCAATCGTGGAACCAGCGGGATAATAAACAATTGCGGCAGCCCCATCCACATAACTGTCTTGCCGATGTCGAAGGCATCGTATCCCTGTATCTGGCCTAAGTAGACCGGCAGAATATAAGTACAGCCATACAAACCCATTCCAAGCGCCGTGTTGACTACGCTGCCCAGACCAAAATTGCGGCGACCCAGCAGCCGTAGGTTGACCAGCGGTTCTTCGCGCAGGAACTCGATCACGAGGAAAGACGTCAGAAAAACGGCTGCTACGACCGCAAGCTTCACAATAACGGGCGAGCTGAACCAATCCTTCCGGTTACCCTCTTCGAGTACAATCTGCAAGGCTCCGAGCCCGATGGCCATTGTCACAACACCCCACCAGTCTCCGCCCCTCAGTTCGTTCAGGTGCAACGGGTCCTGATCGAGTGCGAACCAGATTGCCGTAATCAAAAGGATGCCCGGAAGAATATTGATGTAAAAGATCGAAGGCCAGCCGTAGTTATCGGTCAGCCAGCCACCGATGAGCGGTCCAATCGATGGGGCGAAGGTTGCCGTCAAACCGAATAGTGCAAGCCCCACAGGCTGCTTCGATTTGGGCAGCTTGTTCAAGATGACGGAGAACGCCATAGGAATGAGTACTCCGCCGGTAAATCCCTGCATCGCGCGCCATACAATCATCGTGGTCAGCGTCTTGGCTAAGCCGGAAAAGATGGAGAAACAAATAAACAGCGCCGAATTCACCACCAGGTAATAACGTGGCGAGAAGACCCGGGATAGCCAGCCCGTCAGCGGGATGACGATGATTTCCGCCACTAGATACGCCGTGGATACCCATGAGATTTCGTCGGCGCTGGCGCTCAGCGTTCCTTGAATATCCTTCAGCGAGGCGTTGGTGATCTGAATATCGAGTACCGCCATGAACGCACCCAGAAGGACTCCGATCAGGGCGATCCATGTCCGTGTTGGGACGTTTTCATTCGCGTTTGGCATAGCGTTCCTCATCGGACTGCGGCCACCGCCACTACTGACATGCCAGGAACGAGGAGGCGTCCGTATTGGTTAGCGCTTTCGCGATCGAAGAGAATTTTTACCGGCACGCGCTGAACGATTTTGGTGAAGTTGCCGGTGGCATTGTCGGATGGAAGCAAAGAAAACTGCGCGCCTGTTCCCGGCGACATGCTGTCGATGCGCCCTCGAAGCGAGTGATCGGGAAAAGAATCGACCGTAATTTCGACTTCCTGCTTCGGCTTCATCTTCGTGAGTTGCGTCTCTTTGTAGTTCGCGACAACCCACAGGTTGTCCTCCACAATCGCCAGCAGCGGCTGACCGGCCTGCAAACGTTGACCGGCCTCCACACCTTTGCGACCGACGCGACCGGCAACCGGGCTGCGGACTTCCGTATAGGAGAGCCGCAGCTTGGCATCGGCAACAACCGATTCGGCGCGGGCAACGGCAGCGACCGCGGCCTCGTGCTGCCGCTTACGAACGACTGTCTCGGTGGAGGCTGCTCGCGCAGAGAGGGCTTTTCCGCGTGAGGTCGTGAGCTGCGCGCGCGCCTTGCTCACACTCTGCCGAGCCTGCGTCAGGCGGGCTTCTGCCTGGTGAACTGCCTCTTTGGCGGCATTTTTTCCGGCAACAGCGGCTTCGTAAGCGGCCTGTGCATGATCGAACTGCTGGCGCGAAACCTGGTCTTTGGCTTCGAGCTCTTTATACCGCTGATAGTCAAGCTCTGCCCGGCGGCGGTTTGCTTCCGCTTCGGCAAGATCTGCCTGAGCTTTGGATATTCCCGCAGTCATTTCCGTGATGGCCGCGTCGTCCGCGGCAATCGCCGCTTCGGCGCCGCGAACTTCGCCGTCCGCTTCTGTAATACGAGCCGCGGCATTTTGCGTTGAGAAATCGACTGCTGTTCCGGCGCTAGCCGCCTGCCGACGTGCCATGGCGAGCGCAGCTTGCGCTTGGGCCAGGCGCACTTGAGTATCTCGAGGATCCAACCGGACTAATACTTGCCCTCGCTCGACATGCTCGTTGTCATTGACCAGCACGGTTTCTACAGTGCCGGCGATCCGCGAGCTGATCGGATGGATATGGCCGGCGACATAGGCATCATCGGTTTCCTCGTGTGTTTGTGACCAAAGCCAGTAACGGATTCCCAAAGCGGCCGCCCCGAGCAATACCGTCAAACCTGCCGCAAGCAGAACCGTCTTTTTCTTCCGCGAGTAGCCTCGAGCGTTCCTAACCGAGTCTTTTCGTTGATCTTCCGTTTTTAAATCCACGACTGTTGCCATCTTCATTTGCTCCTTCCGAATGTTTCCTCAACCTGCCCCATCGCACGGGCGAGTTTGGCGCGTGCAGCGCTAAAGCTGTAAAAAGCGTCTATGCGGTTGTCGCTGGCGCGTGCGAGCGAGTCCTGCGCGGAGACCACTTCGATGTTGTCGGTTACCCCGGCCGCGAATCGGCCGCGCGCCATATCCAGTTCTTCATTAGCCAATCTCAATGCGTCGTTGGCGACATTCACTTCATTTCTCGCCGCCTTCCACTCGGCAAGGCTCGACTGAACCTGTTCGCCGATGCGATTACGAATGTCGATCTCAGTTCGCTCGGCCTTTTCGACCTGAATCTGAGCGCGGCGCTGTTCCGCCGAGAGCCGGCCGCCGGTGAACAGTGGAATCGACATCTGCACCTCGTAGTCATAGGTCGGGATCATTCCGCGCAGATTCCTACCGGCTTCGCCCCAGGCTCCTTGAAACCGAAGCGACGGAAATCTCGCCGCACTTGTCGCCGCGTGTTCGGATTCCGCAGCGGATCTGCGAGCGCGGAT
>JAICIH010000028.1 GCA_025924475.1 Bryobacteraceae bacterium | reverse complement strand
CTTATTACGATAAGGTCGACCTGTATCTTGGCATCTCCGGCCATCCGGAGAATCTTCCGTATTTGCCTGACAGTAAATTTCAGCGTCCGGTCAAACTGAATTACGCCGAAATGCATTTGCGGGAAACGCTGAAGGGGATGGGCCGTGTGCTCACTCCTTATCGCGCGGGCGTTACGACGGACGGTTTGAAGCATAACAAATATCGCAGCCGCTGTTATGGACGAGGCGCCTGCAGCCGGCACGTAGGCGGCTGCGATATCCATGCGGCATTCGATTCGCCCACCGGATTGATCCGGCCGGCCATGGATACCGGAAATCTTACGCTGCGCCCCAATTCCACGGTCTACGAAGTAACCGTCGATAAAAACACCGGTAAAGCCACCGGTGTGTCGTTCATCGACACCGAAACAGGGAAGAACTATCAGGCTAAAGGAAGAACTGTACTTCTCGCAGCTTCCACACTGGAATCGGCGCGTCTCATGCTGCTCTCGAAATCGAGCGCACACCCTAATGGAATCGGTAATTCGAGCGGCCATGTCGGACATAATTTCTGCGAACACGTGATGGGGCCGTCGGTTGCCGGATTCATGAAGGAGCTTGTGGGAAAACCGCGCACGCTCGACGATGGCCGTCCCGGCGGTTTCTATGTCGCGCGTTTCCGCAATCTGGACAAACGCTCCGATTTTCTGCGCGGCTACGGCTATGAGGGCGGCAGCGGAACGACCATGATTCCCGGTGCTGCCTACACCACACCAGGTTTTGGCGAGGAATACAAGAAGCACGTGCGTGACTATGCCGGCGCGACGATTTCGATGGGCGCATTCGGTGAAGTTCTGGCACGCTATGAAAACGCCGTAGGCATCGATCCACATGTGAAAGATACCTTTGGTATCCCGGTGCTGCGCTTCAGCTATAAATTCGGGGAGAACGAACGCAAAATGGCTGCCGACATGGCGGTCTCCGCGCGCGAGATGTTTGAAGCGGCCAAATTCGAAATCGTCTCGAGCTCGGATAAGATGCTTACCGAAGGCTGGTCCATTCATGAGCTGGGCACGGCGCGTATGGGCAACGATCCGAAGACATCGGTGGTGAATCAATTCCAGCAGTCGCATGACGTGCCGAATCTCCTTGTAGTGGATGGCTCCACGCATGTTTCAGCATCCTGCCAAAATCCGACCTGGACAATCATGGCGCTGTGCTGGAGATCCTGCGATCATCTCGCGGAACTGCTCAAAAAAGGCGAAGTATGAGCGCTTTCGAAAAAATGGACCGGCGCGAAGCGCTGAAATTAGCCGGCGGCGCGTTGCTATGCCTGCAGCTCCCAGCCGCCGAACCAGGCGCACCATTATTTTTCACCCGCGATGAATTCGCGTTACTGGACAAGCTGACAGAGTTGATCATCCCCGCCGACGAGCATTCCCCGGGAGCGCACGCGGCCGGAGTCGCGGCCTATATCGATCGGACGGTAGCCGAAGCGTATGTGCCAGATGAAAAGACATCCTGGCGCAAGGGGCTCGCCGCCATAGGTGAACTTTTACAGCCAAGTGATGTGCAGCCGGCCGATGTGTTAACCAAACTTGCCGCTAAAGAGAAGGATCCACAAACGGAAGCCGAAAAATTCTTCACGCAACTGAAGCAGACTACGGCGTTCGCGTATTACTCATCTTCCGTCGGCATTCATCAGGAAATGGGCTATTTGGGTAATGTGATTCTGCAGGAATTTAGAGGTTACGAGGCAAACTAATCTTATGAAAGTCAAAAATGGAAAGCACGGACACGGTGTTACGGCTGAGGTCCCAACCGATCTGGGCGCCGATGCAGTTGTAAAAATTTCGAATACATTGCGGCCCCTCCTGGCCGATGTATTCGCACTGTATCTCAAGACTAAGAATTTCCACTGGCATATGAGCGGCACACATTTTCGCGATTATCACCTGCTGCTTGACGAACACGCCGCGCAAATTTTTGCCATGACGGATGATATTGCAGAGCGCGCCCGCAAACTTGGCGCATCTACGCTTCATTCCATTGGCGATATTGCGCGCCATCAGCGGCTGAAAGATAACAACGAAGAGTTCCCAGCTCCCGAGGACATGCTGAGAGAGCTGTGCGCAGACAACCAGCAACTGACGCATTTTTTGCGCGAGGCCCACGAGGTCTGCCAAGAAAATAACGACGTTGCGACCACCAGCATGATCGAGGTTTGGATCGACGAGACCGAAAGGCGAACCTGGTTTTTAGCTGAAACCGTACGTCAGTGAATCCATTGGAAGCGCTTTTTCTGGCGTTTCTAATCGGCGTCGTTTCCGGTCTACGTTCGCTCACCGCGCCCGCCGTAGTGGCTTGGGCGGCTCATCGGAACTGGCTCCCTCTGCAAAAGACGGCGCTCGCCTTCCTGGGGTCAACCACTGCGTTGGTGGTTTTCATTGTGCTGGCGATCGGAGAACTGATCGCCGATCAGCTTCCCTCTACGCCCAGCCGGACCAAGCCTCCCGGACTCATTGCCCGCATTGTTCTGGGCGGACTGTGCGGTTCGGCCCTTGCTGCAGCCGGCGATCAATTCATGCTCGCCGGCGGCTTTTTAGGCGCTGTCGGAGGAGTAGCGGGCGCATTTGGTGGTTACCAGGTGCGTACCCGCGTCGTCCGCGCACTCCACGTTCCCGATTTCGTGATTGCGTGCCTAGAAGACGCGGTCGCTATTGGCGGCGGTTTGTTCGTTGTGTCGCGCTTCTAAACGTGGGCGACCTTTCCCAGTTTGCGCACGCACTCAGCCATCCGCCGGGTAAACTGGAAGTTACAGCTCGTATTCTATGCTCGAAGGCGCTCTCGCCAAGGTTTTTGGCACCAAACACGATCGCGAGATCAAAAGAATCCAGCCCATTGTTGCGGCGATCGGCGATCTCGAGCCTGCGCTTCAAAAGCTCTCGGATCAGGAACTGGCGGCGAAGACCGTCGATTTCAAACAGCGCGTCGCCAACGGGGCTTCCCTCGACGACCTTCTTATAGAAGCCTTCGCCGTCTGCCGCGAGGCCGGTCGCCGCTACCTGAATATGCGGCACTTCGACGTGCAGCTCATCGGCGGCGTCACGCTGCATCGCGGGCGCATCGCCGAAATGAAAACCGGCGAAGGAAAAACGCTGGTCGCGACTCTCGCCAGTTACCTCAACGCACTCGAGGGCAAAGGCGTCCATATCGTTACCGTGAACGATTACCTGGCCCGCCGCGACGCCGAGTGGATGGGCCGCATTCATCGCAACCTGGGGCTTACGGTAGGCACCATCGTACACGATCTCGACGACCAGGAACGGCGCGAGGCTTACAACTCCGATATCACCTACGGCACCAACAACGAGTTCGGGTTCGATTACCTGCGCGACAACATGAAATTCCAGCTTGAGGACTATGTCCAGCGGGAATTCAACTTCGCAATCGTCGATGAAGTCGATTCCATCCTGATCGATGAAGCGCGTACACCGCTGATTATCGCGGGGCCCAGTGAAGAATCGACCGACAAGTACTACCGCGTGAACCGCATCATTCCTAACTTGGAACGCGGCGAGGTGATCGAGGGCAAAGAGCCCGGCCAATCTTATACGACCGGCGATTTCACCGTCGACGAAAAACATCGCACCGTAGCGCTGACTGAGGAAGGCGTTCTCAAAGTCGAAAAACTGCTCGGTACCGGCAACTTGTACGATCCGGTGAATATCGAGATGAACCACCACGTGCAGCAGGCCCTGCGCGCGCACATCCTTTATCAAAGAGATCGCGACTACGTGGTCCAGGACGGCCAAGTGATCATCGTCGATGAATTTACAGGACGCCTGATGCCGGGCCGCCGTTGGAGCGACGGGCTCCACCAGGCCGTCGAAGCGCATGAGGGAGTCAAGATTGAGCGCGAGACCCAGACGCTCGCCAGCATCACGTTCCAGAACTTCTTCCGTATGTACAAGAAGCTCTCCGGCATGACCGGTACCGCCGATACCGAAGCCGCCGAGTTCTCGAAGATCTACAACCTTGAAGTTACGGTAATTCCGACGAACAAGCCGATGATCCGCATCGAGAATCCGGACGTCGTCTATCGCACCGAAGAAGAGAAATTCCGCAATGCGGCCAAAGAAATCAAGGCTCTTAACGAGAAGGGTCAGCCGGTGCTGGTGGGCACAATCTCGGTCGAAAAATCGGAGCGCTTGGCGGCGATTCTCAAGAAAATGGGCGTGAAGCATGAAGTGTTGAACGCCAAGAATCACGAGCGCGAAGCGCACATCGTCGCGCAAGCCGGCCGCAAAGGCGCAGTCACGGTATCGACTAATATGGCCGGCCGCGGCACCGACATTCTGCTGGGCGGCAACCCGGACTTTTTGCTGGACGATCTGCTCAGAAAGGCCGGCAAGACGCCGGAAATGCTGCCGCCCGAAGAGCTCGAGCGGAACAAAGAGCAGGTCAGGCGCGAGATCGAAGCGGAGCGCGCGGAGGTCATAGCTCTCGGTGGCCTGCATATTCTCGGAACCGAGCGCCACGAATCCCGGCGTATCGATAACCAATTACGCGGACGTGCCGGACGCCAGGGCGATCCGGGAAGCTCGCGTTTTTATCTCTCTTTGCAGGACGATCTGCTGCGCATTTTCGGCGGCGATCGCATGCAGAATCTGATGCTGCGCCTCGGCATGGAAGAAGACGTGCCGATCGAATCGAAGCTGATTACCTCCCGCATTGCGGCCGCGCAGAAGGCCGTGGAAGCTCAGCATTTTGCCTCGCGCAAACACGTCCTCGAGTACGACGACGTCATGAACAAGCAGCGCCAGGCCGTCTACAGCATGCGGCGGCAGTTGCTTGAAGGGGATAACCAGAAACAGCGGATCGTCGATATTGTCACGGGTATTGTAGGCAGTTTTATCGATCAGTTCTGTCCGGAATCCGTGCGCTCCGATCAGTACGATCTCGCCGGGTTGCAAACGGCGGTTGTGAACCAATTCGGCATCAAGCTCGACATCGAAGCGGGAAGCAATGCCGAGCGCGGCGAAATCGAGCGCCAGATTAACGATCTGCTGCAAGAGCGCTACGGCGAAAAGGAACGGATGATTGGTTCGGATAATTTGCGGCAAGCCGAGCGCATCATCATGCTGAACGTCGTCGACAACCAGTGGAAAGACCATTTATTGTCGATGGATCATTTGAAAGAAGGCATCGGCTTACGTGGTTACGGCCAGAAGGATCCGTTGATCGAGTACAAGAAGGAATCCTTCACGATGTTCCAGGACATGATGGATCGTATTGAAGATGAAACCATCAAGTTCCTGTACTTCATGCGTATCGAAGGCGCGGATGGCGCTGTACCGGTCCCCTATCCTGAGCTTGTCGACGAAGAGGATGAGGACGCTATCGAGGCGGCTTCGCCGGCCGAAATGCCGCGCCGCGAAGCGCAGCAATCAGTGATCGACCTCACCCGTAATATCCAGCGCAAGAAGGACAAAGAACTCGCCGAATTACAGCTTAACGGCAGTGGCGGAACAACCAGTCAGCAGCCGGTGTCTAAAGGTCCGAAGGTTGGCCGCAACGATTTGTGTCCCTGCGGCAGCGGAAAGAAGTACAAAAAATGTCACGGAGCCGCGGCGTAATTTTTGGCTGCCTGGTGGCGGCACTGTCGTTGTTTGCGGGCGACGACGCTCTTTGGCGCGAGTACGGATTGGTGCAGACGAACACCGTCAAGCATCCACAATTCACTGTCACTACATATCAGATGAAGGACGCGACCGGCGGTCTGGCCGCCTGGGAGTGGCAGCGCTCCGAGCACGGCCGCTACTGCGACTTCGCTGCATTCTGCACCGCAGATGATAAGCGCACGATCATCAATGATGAAAATTACCTGATCATTTTCGATGGCGCTCGCCCCAGCAAGGCGCAAGTCGAAGCGGAATTAAAAACGCTGGGTAATAAACGAAGTTCTTCGTTGCCGCCCATTCTTACATTTCTGCCGCGCGAAGGTCTTACACCCAATTCGGCGAGATATATCCTAGGGCCGGAATCGCTGAAAGCATTTGCACCTGAATTAGTAAGTGCCAATCCAGGATTCGAGATAGCAGCTGAAGCGCAAGTGGCAAGCTATCGCGTCGGCGGCAGCACACCTGTTCGCATGGCGCTATTTTCTTATCCGACGCCTGGCATGGCGCGAGCGCACGCGGCTACCTTCAAGAGCTTGCCCAATGTACATGTAAAGCGATCTGGCCCGTTAGTCGCAATAGTTCTCTCACCTGTAAGCGATAAGCAAGCTGACACGCTGCTTAGCCGAGTGGAATACTCGGCCAAGATTACTTTGAACGAAACACCGCCACCGAGTCCTATCAAACCGCTTTATCAACTGCTGCTGAATATCGCCTATTTGAGCCTGATTTTAAGTGGAATTTGCTTGCTTGCCGGGCTTATGTACGCAGCTATGAGAATCTATCGCCGCCGCTATGGAACGCTCGAAGCGGATGAGGCGATGACCATTTTGCACCTCGCCGGAGAGCCTACCTCTCGAATGCCGTAAGTAAGTCCAGTTATTGGGCTTAGCCGATTTTTCCGCAACGCTTTTCACAGCATAATCAGGAGTTTTCCACTGTGGCGTCACAAACATCTTCGACCGCAAATGGTTTGTTCCGCAGTACTTACAGGACGCGACGAGAAGCGGAAAAAATGCGCTTGACTTCACCTGCCGCTGGCCCTAAACTCCAATCACAAACAGGATTTGATGGTTGCGATACCGTCGATCCGATTCTCCCATCAAACGTAACTCTGGTCCGCCAGAGACCTGGTACCCAGGGAAAAGATGCCTACTCTATTTAGAGTGGGCATTTTTTTAAGGCATGCGGCCGTTTTCTCATAAGCAGGCGGACGATGCGCCACAAACCTGGCGGGAGCGTCTGGCCGCGCTCCGTAATCTTCCTCCGCTCCTAGCCATGGTTTGGGAAACCAGTCGTGCGCTGACGGTGCTCACGCTCCTGCTGCGTTGCGTTTCGGCCAGTCTTCCGCTTGCCACGCTATGGGTTTCAAAGCTGATTATCGACTTGGTGGTGCGCGCCATCCGCCATCAGCCCTATGATCGCGCGATCATTTGGAAGCTATTGGTTTTAGAGCTGTTACTCGCGGTCGCTTCGGACGTTTTAGGGCGTGCGATCACGCTTGTCGATAGCTTGCTGGGCGATCGTTTCACCAACCATGTGAGCTTGAAACTCATGGCGCATGCGACCGCTCTGGATCTGTTTTCCTTTGAAGATCCAGTGTTTTACGACAAGATGGAGCGAGCCCGCCGGCAGACCACGTCGCGCGTCGGCACGCTGGCGAGTCTCGCCACCATGGCGCAGCAGTTGCTTACTCTAGCTTCCCTGCTCTCGGCTGTTATCTTCTTCGATCCATGGCTGTTACTGTTGCTGGTTGCCGGTACCATTCCGGTGTTTTTGGGAGAAACGCGCTTCGCCATGCTGAATTATTCGATGTTGTATCGCTACACTCCCGAGCGCCGGGAACTCGACTATTTGCGTTATCTGGGAGCCAGTAACGAGAGCGCCAAAGAGGTCAAAATCTTCGGCCTAGGCAAACACTTAGCTGAGCGTTCGCGCGGTCTCTTCGAGCGTTTCTACGCCGAGAATCGGCATCTAGCGATTCGCCGGGCATTCCATGGCGCATTACTGAACCTGGCGCCCACCGGCGCTTACTACCTGGCCTATGTCCTGATTCTGTTGCGCGCTTTGACCGGCCAGATGACGGTAGGCGGGCTGACTCTCGTAACTGGTGCATTTGCGCGCTCCCGCAGCATCATGGAAAACGTTGTCGCCAGCCTAGTAGGAATATCCGAACAAGCCTTATTTATCAAGGATTTATTCGATTTTTTCGAAACGAAACCCCAGATCGTCTCCAAGCCTGGCGCCATTCCCGCGCCGCGCCATATCCGGATTGGCTTCGAATTTGAAAATGTCTCTTTCTCTTACCCCGGTTCCACTCAGGCTGTGCTGAGCGACCTCAGCTTCCGCTTCTATGCCGGAGAACGGATTGCCTTGGTGGGAGAAAACGGCGCCGGGAAGACCACCCTAGTAAAACTACTAGCTAGGCTCTACGATCCGACTGCCGGCCGAATTCTACTCGACGGCATTGATTTGCGCGAATATTCGGTCGAAGATCTCCGCCGCGAGATCGGAGTAATTTTTCAGGACTATATGCGCTACGACGTGCTTGCCTCTGAAAATATCGGGTTTGGCCGCGTTGACGCGCTGGAAAACGAGGAGCGAATTCTCCGTTCGGCTGAAAAAAGTCTGGCGGCCGAAGTGATTGCCGGGCTGCCCAAGCGTTACGGGCAGATGTTAGGCAGGCGTTTTGAAGGCGGCGTCGATCTATCCATGGGACAATGGCAAAAAATCGCTCTAGCCCGCGCCTATATGCGCGATGCGCAAATTCTGATCCTGGATGAGCCAACCGCCAGCCTGGACGCACGCGCCGAGTTTGAGGTGTATCAGCGTTTCGTCGATTTGACCACAGGCAAGATGGCCGTCCTGATTTCCCACAGATTTTCCACAGTTCGCATGGCGGATCGTATCCTGGTGCTCGAGAATGGACGAATTGTGGAACGCGGTTCTCACGAGCAGCTAGTCGCACTCGGTGGCAAATATGCCGAGCTGTTCGATCTTCAAGCCGCAGGATATCGTTGAGTTCTAGTACTTTTACGTAGGCAGCAGAACAAGAGCGCCTTCAATTTCAGAACGCGTATGGGCATCGCCATTACGGGTGGTTACCTCGATGCCCTTCTCATACATCGCCCGCGCTTCCTCGATGCGGCCCAATTTCTCGAGGGCCTGCCCGGCATGAAAATACGCCGCGGAATAATTATTATCCCGCTCGATAAGAGTTCGAAATTCGGCGACTGCTTGGGTAAACTCGCCGCTCTTAACGTATTCCATTCCAAGCCCATAGCGGGCGAAGGAATTGTTGCCGTTCTCGGCGACCATCTGCTTCAGAATGCCGAGGCGGTCTGTTGCCATTTACGAAGTATACTGGCGAACTTGACGAGCGGCGCTTTCCACCACGCCGGCAGCCTTCGCCGTCTTGGCTCTGGCAGCCTTGGTGGCCTCGTTGAAATGATGGTGCGCACGTCCGCTGAGATCGCCAACGAGTTCAGCGGCGTTCCCCGCTCCTTCGCGGCCTTTGCGGAGCGCCTGCTCCAAAAATCCGAGCGTCCAACTGGAACAAGCCGGGATCACGAGCGCAAAACCCATCGCCGTCAAGCCGCAGCCTACTCCGATGAGCGTTGCGCCAAGAATGCCAGATTTCTGAGAATGTCTCATATTTTCCTCATGTTATAGACGCCGATGCTTCCGGTAGATTTCGAAGGGAGTTGATTCCTCGTTGGGCGCCTTATTTAGCCGGTTCGATGTTCAAATCAGCCGTCGGCACCACAACCGGAATCTCACTTGGGCCGCTCGGTAGTTTCCCTGTGAACTTCCATAACCAGATGCGGCCGAAATAGCCGGGAGTGCCGTATTCCAAACGGAGCGGGAACTTCCTTATGAGTTGAAAGCTAGCGGGATCCGATTTCGCGATTTCGTGGAGCATTTTCATCTCCGCCGCGCGATTATCATTTTTCCGATGTTCAAGCGAGCACGTCACGATGTAGCGAATGCGCCCGCGGCGGATAATCGCAAGGACATCATTGGCATTATGCGCAATGGAAGTCGTTTCTGCGTCGGAATAGTGCGGAGGACGGATCGCCAAAGAGCGATCGCCCCGAATGAAACTCCTCTCGACCGCAGGATGGTTAGAACGATACCGAAAGATCAGATCCGCTTGCTGCAGGCTCGAGACGAGAATATTTCCTGGTGCATCCAAACTGGCCAGCCGTTTTCCAATAATTTCGTAGCCTACTATGCCTTGTGGAAGACGAACAAAAGTAATTACATTCGCGACCAAACAGACGCTGGCAAGAATGGGACCGGCATATCTCCTTACATCGTTCTTGGCCTCACCCAGCGAAAACGTTGCCGCGATGAACCCAATGAAACCCGGCAGTGCGTAAATAAAATATCGATCTTCCTGATAAATTCTTACGATCAGCAGAAAGATGACGTTACTCAACAGCCAGGAAAGCCAAAAGAATTGACTAAGTCGCCCTTGGGAGGAACGAAGAGTGTAAAACAATCCCACGCACGCGGCGACCATGGCCGCCCACCCGATCATCTCCGGAATTCGAGTGGAATAGAAGGCGATGATTTTCCATGAAAACAGCGTGGCGTAGTTGGTATTGGGCGGAGTCGAACTATAGGCCGTCTCGTATCTTGAAAACCGGAGAGTATAGTGTATCCATAAGGCATTCAGAATAAGATACAGAGCTGCTGCGCTCACGAGAACCGGTGAAAGTAGTCTCCGGATTCTCCCGGCGAGGAGCACCCATAAGAACCACGCGGGCAAGACTCCGGCAGTTAAATATCGGGAAAAGAAAGCCATCTCCGCAAAGCAGAAAGCCGCAACACACGCGAGTGTGCTCTCAGTGGCCAGCCACACCACAAAAAAATATGAACCAGCGAGAATGAAGGCGAGTCCCGGAATTTCGGCCATGGTATCTCGCGACCAGAAAGCAATTTGCGGAGTCGTCACAACTAATAATGAGCTACAAAAAGCCCCGAGTTGCGATATTCCCGTTCTTCTCAAGATCCCGTAGAAAAAACATCCCGATAACCACAGGCATAGCGCAATAAAAACCCTTGCGGCATCATAGGAAACGCCGGTTATCAGGAAAAATAGGCCGAGCAAAGCAGGATAGCCGGGTGGATGATACGGCAGATGAAAGGCGGGGTATTGGACATAATTCTTCTCAGCGAATTTCCAGGGGTGAAGGATATCCCCGGAGAGCAGCCAATCGTGAATCATCGCCGCTGCATTTGCATATTGAGAACCATCCGGCCAAAGGGAGCCCGAGCCGGATAAGTTGAAACAACCGATCAGCATTGCCACAACGAGTAGCGCTGCATAAATGGCGATATCATGTTTCACCGCCGCTCGCACATCAGTGAGGGTGCGTTGTGCGATCATCCTTTTTCGGAACCCGCGGGCATTAAGGAAGAATCTGAATGGAGAACGATAACCTTCTCTCTGCCACCGGGAATAGAGAACGCCATGCTCAACCGGGAAGAATAGCGCGAAAAAAATCGATCAAGAGTATCTTCGGTAAACCGGTGGGCAGACTGCCCGTCACCCGGGTCCGTAAAATGCCGGCCCAAAAATGCAAGCGGAGCCAGTTTACTGCTTGTAATATTTCGAATCGGTTCGGCGAAAATCACTTGCTTGCGCGCAGCCCGCAACATGCGGTCGACCAGCGGCTGAGGATTGGGCAGAAATTGATAAAGACTGGCTTGCATCACTACATAATCTGCTTCCGGCAAAGCCGTTTCTCGCTGAAGGTCCCATACCTGCCCGTTTGCTCCACGGCGTTTCAGGTGTTCGATAAATGCGCCGCTGAGGTCCAGACCTGTATAGCGAACGGACTTCTGAATAAGATACCGATGGTAGAGCACAGCCGGCCCACAACAAAGATCCAGAACACTTGAGTGCGCAGGGATAAGATCGGCAATTGCCTTGTACCGCCCCGCATAGTGGCGGCCGTACAGCAAAATCATCAGCAGTTCGTATAAGAAGGCGCTCTTATAAAGGGCCGTCGCCGACAACCGTCACCTCCTCCTCGAGGATCTGAGGCACGGCCGAGGAGAATTGTGAGCGCGCATTTCCGCCGATTACTATCCTTATCGAACTCTGAGGATGCCGGTTCACTAACAGATAGGCACGCCCGGCATATTCGCCGAGAATTCCTAGAAACATCATCTGAATTCCACTTACTAGGAGGAAAACGACCATTAGGGAAGACCAACCGACGGCTGCCGCGGGAAAATCACCCGGAGATAAAAGCCTGTAGAAAGTCACACCGGCAGCAGCCAACAACGCCAGTATGGCCATTACAAGCCCGCACCAGGTAACTAAGCGCACCGGTTTAACAGAAAAGGAGAAAATCAGGCGCGTCGAAACTTCGAGCGCCTTCCAGGGATTATAAGTGCTGCGCCCGGCGTATCTTGGAAAGTGCTCGACCGGAACGCTAGCCATCCGCCAGGTAGCCTGAAATAACAAGCCGTCGATATACGGCTTAGGGCCCGAGTAGTTGCAGATCAGATCCACGACATCACGCGCGACGACTTTGTACGGCGAAAGATATACATTCTTCGGTTTCCAAAGGACGCGATCGGCGATTTTACCGTTGATCCAACTGCCGATGTTCTTCCACAATTTTTGCCGTTTCTTATCAAAATCGGCATAGGCCACATCCACGCCTTCGCCGATCTTATCCATTAATGCCGGAAGGTATTTGGGATCGTGCTGAAGATCGTCATCCATAATGGCGACGTACTTCCCACGCGACAGCCGCAATCCGGTGAGGATAGCATTATCCTGGCCGAAATTACGCCGCAAATCCACGCCTATCAGACATGGATATTTCCGGCACAACGATTGGATCGTTTTCCACGAGCCGTCCGGCGAGAAGTCATTCACCAGAATGACTTCGTAGTCCCAATCGTAAGGCGTCAACGCTTTTGTGATAGCGCTCATCAGCTCGGGCAGACAGTCCTCGCTGCGATAAACCGGAACAACAATCGACAATTTCAGCGTTGGCGAGGGCGGGGAGGAGTTTATCGATTCGTGCATGCGATTATGCGGATTCGACGAGACGACTTCCCGTAAATACCTTTCGCGTCCTGACCACACGGAAAAACGATTCGATGCCGCGGACCACTCTTTGTTGCTCTTCTGCGCTTAGGTCCGGGTAGAACGGCAAACGCAGCAAACGGCCGCTTAATTGTTCCGTCCGGGGGAAAGCGCCTTCACGATATCCCAGCCTGGCGCCCATAGGGGAGCAATGCAGCGGCACATAATGGAAAAGCGCCCGGATGCGGCGCTCCCTGAAATGCACGATCAAGCGGTCGCGAGTCTCCTGATCAGGGAGCAGCACATAGTACATATGATGGCTGGCATCGCACTCGGCAGGCGCCTGGGGAAGACTTAACAAGCCCATCTGTTCAAACGGGTTCAAAAGAGCCCGGTAGCGCTGCGCTAGTTGAGCACGACGCGCTTTGATGGTGTCCATCATCTCCAATTGCGCGAGCAGAAACGCGCAGGCGATTTCGCTGGGAACATAGGAAGAGCCCGCATCTACCCAGGAGTATTTGTCGACTTCCCCCCGGAAAAACTTGCACCGGTTGGTGCCTTTGTCGCGGATAATTTCGGCTTGGGCCGCCAATTCGGGTGAGTTCACACAAAGCGCACCGCCCTCGCCACAGGTGTAGTCTTTGGTGCCGTGGAAGCTATAAGCGCCTAGATGGCCTATGGAGCCGAGCGCACGCCCCCGGTAATATCCATTCACTGCC
Organism: Bryobacteraceae bacterium; assembly: GCA_025924475.1. Classification (GTDB taxonomy): domain Bacteria; phylum Acidobacteriota; class Terriglobia; order Bryobacterales; family Bryobacteraceae; genus Bog-105. Next base: position 14,201 of record JAICIH010000028.1, on the reverse strand, counting down.
TGAGCGGCATCTTCCACAACCAGGAGATTGTGCTTCGCCGCGATCGCCATCAAACGGTCCATCTCGCAGCCGACGCCTGCATAGTGCACCGCAAAAATCGCTTTGGTGCGCGAGGTGATGCCGCTCTCCACGAGGCGCTCGTCAATATTGAGCGTGTCCGGGCGAATGTCGACGAATACAGGTTTAGCGCCGCGCAGGACAACTGCATTCGCCGTAGAAGTGAACGTGAAGGAGGGCATGAGCACTTCATCGCCGTCCTTCAGGTTCAAAAGCATGGCCGCCATTTCCAGAGCGGCAGTACACGAAGGTGTCATGAACACCTCATGTATGCCGAATCTTTCCTTTAGGAATTGAGCGCAGCTTCCGGTAAAACGGCCATCGGAGCCGATGCTTCCGGACGCAATCACCTGGGCAACATACTTCGCTTCGTTGCCCGCAATGAATGGCTTAGTAAAAGGAATTTCAGAGCGTAATAAGTGAGAACCTACTTTGTTTATGGCCGAGTTTTTCATGCGAATGCAACCTCGCCATGACAGATCCGTCGCGCGCCAGCACGCGCGGCGTGTATAGCCATACGCAATTCATCCCCGGACTCAAGAATCGAGTCCTACAGGTCTCCTCTCCCCAAGTCTGCCAGCATAATATCACGCTGGCGTCTGCTTATAGAGGATCTGAACCGGAGCAGGGTTTCAGTACTTACCCCGGATATTTTACGTGCATTTGGAGAACGGGGTTATCCCTGCTAAAGGGCGCGCTCGGCGATCTCCGCCAATTCGTGAGCAGATAGCTGGATAGGGTTCGCTTTGGTACTGCTGGCTCTTGCCACCTTAATAACCAGATTCGGAATAGCAGACGGTTCGAGGCCGTGCGAGCGCAGCGAAGAAATACCGAGTATGCGGCAGAAATTCGAGATAAAAGTTACAGTATCCTCCGCTTCGGCATTGAAATCACCGGTAAGCAGTTGAGCTATCTGCTTGTATTTAATCAGCGCTTCGCCATCGGGCAAACGCTCCCGCAGCGCCCGTATATTTACCTGAACACCGTGGGGTAGGACGGCAGCGCACAATGCGCCATGGGGCGCGTTCAGCAATCCGCCCAAGGGTCCGGCAAATCCGTGCACGATTCCCAAGCCGGCATTCGCAAGAGACATGCCGCTGAGAAGACTCGAGAATGCCATCTCGGCGCGCGCGTCGCTATCGCCTCCATCGCGAAAGACTTTCGGCAAAGCGCCCGGAACGAGCCGCAATCCCTCCAGGCAGAACAGATCAGCGAAAGGATTGGCGCGGGAGGAAACAAAAGGTTCGATGAGCTGCGTCAGGGTATCGAGGCCAGTGGAAGCAGTTACCGCGGGCGGTGTTTCAAGCGTGAGATCGGGATCGATCAGCGCGAGCCGAGCCACCAGCAATGGGCTTCGGAGACTGGCTTTCAGGCCATGCTCCGGCGAGCCAAGGACGGCGTTGCGTGTTACTTCGGCGCCAGTACCGGCTGTGGTAGGAACCATAACGAACGGGAGAGGAGCATGCTCCAGGAGATAGCCACGACCGATTACTTCGAGGTAGTCCAGCGGTTCTCCCGAATTCGGCGTGAGGGCGGCAATGGCTTTCGCCGCGTCCATGGCGCTGCCCCCGCCAAAACCGATCAGATAATCGCAGTCACGCGCTGCTTTCACTCCTTCACGCACCAGGGCGAGGGTCGGTTCGCTCGGAACAGAAAAGTAATTCGCCGGGATACTGGCCAGCGCCTTGGCGGCTCTGGCCGGGTGGGCTCCGGTAACCACGAGCGCCCGCTTACCAAACGGCTGCGCGAGGGAGGCAAGTGACTGAATCTTTCCCGACCCGAAGACAATTCGGGTAGCGGTGGCGAATTCGAACGGTCCTACCAACCTTCTTCCTCCGGAAAAACATTGGTGAGCTGCACACTGGTGCGGGGCTCCGCCATCATGTCAGCCACTGTGTCACGCCATGTCTGATAGTGGGCGGTGGCTTTGTGGGCGACCGGAGCGGCAGAGGTCCGATATACCTCGGTCAGAATAAAACGCGTGGGGTCGGAGGACTGCTGGAGGACGTCGAAGCGCGCGATACCCGGTTCGGTAAGACTCCGGCGGGCGTTTTCGACCGTTGCTTCGCGAAAACGCTCCACGAATTCCGGCTTGACATGCACATGAACATGGACGATAACCATACAGACGAGCCTATACTGAAACAGAAATGGCATGCCCGTACTTTGAACCCCAGCACGTGAATGCCTCCCCCGAACATGCAGCGGCGCGGATGCCGCTAATCGACGAATACGATGGACTCTGCCGCGCGGCGGGCGCTCCGTTTCCGATTCCCAGCCAGTTGCGTTTCCACTGCTGCAACCACGGCAATTCACGCCGGACTTGCGCCCATTTTCCGGCCGGCGAAATGCGTTCCGCTTTGCGATACGAGATCGTCGGGCGCACGGCCGCGGCGCTCGAACTGCTGCTGGTGGAAGAACGCGACTATACTCCGCACTCCTGGCAAACGATCCGCTACTCTGTCGCCGGCGAGCTGCTGGAACCCGAAATTGCCGATGTCGCGAAGCAGGCGCAGATCCGGGCATTCTGCCGCAGTTTTCTCGAGCACTTCCCCGCCTGACGAATGCAGACCGAAAGCATTCACACGGTTCGCGAGTCACGCTCCGAATATTCGGAAATCTGCCTGCCAAATGACGCGAACATGTTAGGCAACATGCTGGGTGGGCACGTGATGCATTTGGTGGATTTATGCGGCGCCATCGCCGGAATGCGGCATGCCCGTTCCGCGGTGGTGACTGTGGCGATTGACCAGATGACGTTCCTGCATCCGATTCATATCGGCGAGCTGGTCATGCTGAAATCCCAGGTAAATCGCGTGTTCCGTACCTCAATGGAAGTCGGCGTTAAGGTCCTGGTGGAGAATCTATATACCGGCGAAATCCGCCACACCTCTTCGGCGTATCTGACATTTGTTGCGCTGGATTCCGCCGGGCATCGACTGGTTTTACCGCCTATTTATCCCGACACGGAAGAAGACCGCCGGCGCTATGAGGAAGCGGCGACCCGCAGGGCGCATCGCCTCGCTAACAAGAACAAACCAAGGGAATAGCGGCTATTCCGCTTCCGCCTTGTGCATGTACTTGATCCAGTGTTTGAATAACAGCAGATTGGGCGCACCGGTGCGGTTCAGTTTCAGGCAGTCGCGGTCGTACCATTCGATAACGCCTTCCAGATGTTCGCCGTCCTGCATCACGACCACCATAGGGGTCTTGCTTTGCATCTGCTTCGAGTAGTAAAACTGCTCGGCATTGGTTTGGTCGGGGGGAGTGCTCTTTTTGACCGCTGGCGGCCGACGGGCAGCTTCTTTCATCTCTGCTGGTGTAGTCCGAATCGGTTTTCTGATGAGCGAATCCAAACGCCTCTCTTCTATCATTTGGCCTCAGGTTGAAATTGCGGATGGTGGTGCTAATTGCATTTTAGGCGCTTACGGCATCCGGGCGGTTACGTAAATTAATAATCAAGGCGTCGACGGCTCCTACCTTTTGGATATTCCTTCGCACCATCGTGGTCAACTCATCCACCGCTTTCACGGCCTGCTCGATCCAACCAAAACTCACGTGCTGCGCGATGGCGGCAATGCGTGCCTGGATATCGCGATGCTGCGCCGGCGGCTTGCCGTTGGCGGCGCTCAGAACATCTTCCAGTAAACCATATGCCAATTTGAGGTAGTAGTCGAGCTTCTCCGACTTTCTGTTGGCGAAGGACTCGGAATGCTGAATCCAATGGGAAAAGGGTGCAATCCCGGCCGCGCACTCCAAGGCGGCCAGGAGTAGGGCGCGGCGCTCTCGAAAGATGTCGAGATCGAGTGTAACGGCGAGACCCGGGCATCCTTCCGCTAAGGCAATACGCAACTCGGTGTCGGAAAGCTGCCGTCCCGCGCAAAATTCGCGCATCTGGGCATCGGACAGGCGCCCGAGCTGAAGCACAAACGAACGCGATCGGATGGTGGGCAGCAGATCGTAGAGATTATTGGTGGTTGCAATCACGACCAGGTGCTCCGGCGGCTCCTCGAGCGTTTTCAGCAGAGAGTTGGCAGATGGGCCGTTGGCCCGGTCGAGCCGATCGATCAGGAAGACGCGGTAGGCGCCCCGCAGAGGTTTGAATTGAGCTCGCTCGCGGAGCAGACGCATCTGTTGAATCGTGATCTGGCGCAATGGACCATCAGGCGCAAAGGTGATGAAATCGGGATGCGTCGAAAACAACAGCGGGTCTTCGGCACGCTTTTCGGCCGTCCATTTTTCGCGCTGCTCGACGATTTCGACATTTTCCGGGAGGCTGAGATCGTCGCGCTCAATTTTCTGGGCTTCATAGGCGAGAAGTTCGGCCGCGAAGCGGCGTGCGAGAGTCGCTTTTCCCACGCCTTCCGGTCCACTCAGAAGAATCGTTTGCGGGATTCGAGCGCTGGCAATCGCCTGGCGCAGCGTTTGCGCCGCCGGTAAATTGCCATAGAAATTCGGGAAGGATTCCATCTCCGATTCTATTTTAGAAGCGGCTCGACCTGGCTCCAGACACGCGCGGCGACTTCGTCCGGCGTACCGGCGCCGTCGATCAGGCGGAAACGCTGTGGCTCCGATTCCGCGATTTTCCGGTAGCCGCGGTCGACGCCCTGATGAAACGCAAGCGATTGGCGATCAAGACGATCGCTTGACAAATTCCGTTGGTATGCCCGTTCCAGTCCTGCCTGAACGTCGAGCGAGATGCAGAGCGTGAGATCCGGAAGCAACGTGCCCAAAACCAGCCGGTGAAGGGCAAGAACCGTATCGAACCCGAGTTGCCGGGCTTCTCCTTGGTAAGCGAGCGAAGAATCGGTAAATCGGTCGCTGACGACAATTTCTCCGCGTTCCAGTGCCGGTGTAATGATTTGAGCGGCTGCCTGCGCGCGCGAGGCGAACATCAGCAGCAATTCCGTCATGGGCGCCATTTCCTGGTGCTCGGGATCGAGCAGCAGGCGCCGGATCTCCCGGCCGATAGCGGTTGCGCCGGGCTCCTGATTTTCTGTAACCACGTATCCCAGGCAGCGCAGCCGCTCGACCAAGATGCGCATCTGCGTGGTCTTCCCGGTCCCTTCGGTCCCCTCAAAGCTAAGGAACAGCCCCCGGGACAATCTAGTCATAGACGAAGTGCAATACGGTTTTCAGATCTTCCCAAGCTTCGCGCTTTGCTTGCTGATTGTACTGGCGCAGCAAGTAGGACGGATGATAGGTGACCATCACCGGGATATCGCGCCATTTGTGCCACTTCCCGCGCGATCGCGTAATGCCTTCTTTAGTGTTCAGAAGCGCTTTCATCGCCGTCGCGCCCAGCACGCAAATCGCTTTCGGACGAATAATTTCGAGCTGCCGGAAAAGGAACTGACCGCAGATCTCCATTTCGTCGGGCAGCGGCGTACGGTTTTCCGGCGGCCGGCATTTCACCACGTTGCAGATGTACACGTCCGGGCGGCGAATAGGAATACCTTCCTTGGCGGCAGTATTTTCGATCATCTGCGTTAAGAGCTGCCCGGCGCGGCCCACGAACGGCAAGCCTTGTTCGTCTTCATCCGCGCCCGGTCCTTCACCGACGAATACAAGAGCGGATCTTTCGTTTCCGGAGCCGAACACGATCTTGTTGCGCGCCTCGCAGAGGCGGCAGCGCTTGCAGTCACCGATATCGAGACGGATTTGATCGAGCGTGTCGTTCTGCGGAGAAAGGGCGGGTAAAGGAGAGGACATTTCGGTTGGCTGGATGTAAATAGAATCGAAGCCGAGATCGCGGTAGAACTCGAGATATTCGCGAATTTGCGCCGGATTCATGCGCACTATGCCGAAGCGTCCACCGCTCGCAAGGTGAGGCGCAGGAGCGCTATCTGATCCAGAATCTGCTCGGCGATCTGGCGCTTGCCGGCCGGGCCCGCATGGGCCGTTTTACCGCCGCGCGTAATAATTTCGACTTCGTTGTTATCGGCCTCAAAGCCGAGGCCTTCGCGGTTCACCAGATTCGCCACCAGCATGTCACAGTGTTTGGAAAGCATTTTGCGGCGTGCTTCTTCCACCAGGTTCTCGGTTTCGGCGGCGAAACCGACCAGCAACCGGTCACCCTTCTTCTCTCCGACTTCGGCCAGAATATCGGGCGTCGGGTCGAGTTCCAGAGAAAGCCGGGCGGCGGTCTTTTTCAGCTTCTGCTGGGGTACGCTGGCGACGTAATAATCGGCCACCGCTGCATTCTTGACGACAATGGTAGCTTCCGCCAGATGGTCCATCACGGCCTTGCGCATTTCCTGGGCAGTACGCACGGACACGAGTTCTACCTGGGGCGGCGGAGTGAGACTTACCGGGCCTGAAACCAAAACCACGCTTGCCCCACGACGCGCGGCGGCATCCGCAATGGCATAACCCATCTTTCCGCTCGATCGATTGCTGATATACCGGATCGGATCGAGGGCTTCCTGCGTGGGCCCGGCGGTGATCAGAAAGTTTTCGCCTTCAAAATCCCGCTTCGTCCGCATAAGCGCTTCCACGTGTTCCACGATCGCCGCCGGTTCAGCGAGACGGCCCGGTCCCATTTCCCGGCAGGCCAGCCAACCATCGGAGGGAGAAACAATCGAGCAGCCCCGCCGTTCGAGAGTACTCAAATTGGCTTGCGTGGCCGGATGAAGCCACATAGCCGAATTCATTGCCGGAGCTAGAACCACCTTCCCGGTAAACGCAAGGAAAGTAGTGGTCAAAAAATCGTCCGCGAGGCCGCATGCGAATTTGGCCATCAGGTCCGCAGTGGCTGGGGCGACGACCAGGACATCGTTATCGCGTGCTACCGCGATGTGCTCGATAGGCCCTTCTTCCGAAAATAGGTCCGTAATGACTTTACGGCCGGTTAGTGACGCAAAGGTGAGCGGCCGGACGAACTCTCCGGCTGCGCGCGTCATTGCAACCTGCACTTCGTGACCGCGCACACCAAGGGTACGCACCAGTTCCGCCGCCTTATAGGCGGCAATTCCGCCCCCGACGCCGACCAGGATGCGCATGGCGCAGAGCTATTCTTCTGCCGGCTGCGGTTGTTCGGCCTCTTCATTGGCCGGATCGGTGTAAGGAACCAATCCGCGCCGGACCTCTTCCATCGAAAGCATGGTGGGTTTCTTGTTCGCCGCCGGCAATACACTGCGCTGGCCGCTTTGCAGTTGCCGGGCACGTTTGGCCGCCACGATGATGAAGCGATACGTGCTGGCATCCGCGTCGTCCGGGATGCTATACATCGCATTTGTTCGTCTATCTGCCATAACTGTTTTCTCTACTCCAATCAAAATAATGAAGGCGCTCGGGGCCCAAAGCTTTTCAGAATCGGCCGGATCTGATCTTCCATTCGAATCCGCCGCACGCGCTCGGCTTTCACAATCGAGGCAAGAGTGCCGGTCGACTGGTCCAGACGATGATTCACCAGCACATAGTCGTATTGGTGGTAATTACGAATCTCCTCAGCGGCATCCCGCAGCCGGCGCTGGATCACTTCTTCGGAATCCTCGGAGCGGGTGCGCAATCGCTGCTCCAGAATATCGCGCGAGGGAGGCAAAATGAACACCGTCACTGCCTCCGGAATGCTCTTCTTTAATTGTCCCGCACCTTGCACGTCGATGTCGAGTATCAGGTCCTTCCCCTCGCTTTGGGCCTGCTCCAGAACTTCGCGGTGAGTACCGTAGTAATTTCCGAAGACCTCGGCACATTCGAGAAATTCATTGGCCGCAATACGGTCGAGAAACTCCTGCCGGGTGATATAGATATAGCTCTCGCCGGGCTTTTCGTTACCGCGCGGCCGGCGCGTGGTGTAGGAAACGGAAAAGCGCAAGCTGGAATCGCTTGCGAGCAATCGGGAGACCAGCGTCGATTTGCCCGATCCGGACGGCGCCGAAATAATGAAAATGGTGGTCATAGCGGCGCTTACTCGAGATTCAGAGCCTGCTCGCGTATTCTTTCGATGTTAGCCTTGATGCCGAGCGCCAGATTGCCAATCTTTAGCCCTATTTCGCCGACGCTCGAGCTTTTCGATAGTGTAGTGTTCGTCTCGCGGTTCATTTCTTGTAACAAGAAATCGAGCGGTTTGCCGATGGCGCCCCCGTCCTGAATCATGCGGCGCATTTCTTTGGTGTGGACGCCGAGGCGCGTCAGCTCTTCTTCGATGTCGGAGCGCTCGGCCAGCAAGGCGGCTTCCTCCGCCAATCGATTTTCCGGAATCGAGCTCGCCAGCAGTTCGTTCAGCTTTTCGCGCAGTTTTTCCTGATAGTAGGCGAGCGCCGCCTTGCGCAGTTGTTGTATTTCAGCCGCGGCCCGCTCGATCTCGGCTAGCTCGCGCACGAGACCCGCTGCCAGCTCGCGTCCTTCCCGCTCGCGGCATTCGTTCAATTGACTGACGGCTGCGCCCAATGCAGCGAGAAGCTCCGTCTGAAAGGCGCTGTCCAGTTCTTTTACTTCGGCCGCTCCACTGAGAACGCCGGGCAAACCGAGCAGAACGTTCAAGTCCGGCTCACTATCCAGCCGCAGTTCTTTGCGTGCGCGCCGGAAAGTTTCTACATAGCCTTTGAGCGCTTGCCAATTGCAGACGGTGTTTTGCGCGCCGTCGTCTTTCATCAGAGAAACGCGTATTTCCAGGTGGCCACGGCCGATGCACTCTTTCAGCAGCGCTCGCATGGCCGCTTCGAACGGGCTGAGTTCGCCTGGCTGCTGGAAGTGCAAATCCAGGCCACGATGATTTACGCTTCGCAGGCTCAGCGTCAGCTCGCCGGAAGCTGTAGAGGCGCGCACTTGCGCGTAACCCGTCATGCTGCGCACGGGCTGGGCCAGTTTAACTGATGACGGCATTCGGTTCCGCGTGTTGCAGCTCGTGCAGGTGGCGATAGACGCCGCGTGCAGCGATCAATTCTTCGTGAGTGCCGCTTTCCGCGATGCGGCCTGCCTCAATCACGACAATGCGATTGGCCTGGCGAATTGTGGAAAGGCGATGGGCGATCACGAGCACCGTGCGGCGCTTCATGAGGACAGTGAGCGCTTGCTGCACCAGCCTTTCCGATTCTGTGTCCAAGTGCGATGTCGCTTCGTCCAGGATCAGGATGGGCGCATCCTTGAGCAAAGCGCGGGCGATGGCAAGGCGTTGGCGCTGACCGCCACTGAGCCTGACGCCGCGTTCGCCAATGTGTGTGTTGTAACCATCCGGAAGGGTTTTAATGAACTCGTCGGCAAGCGCCGCGGTGGCGGCTGCAATGACTTCGTCGCGCTTGGCATCCGGACGCCCATAGGCGATGTTGTCGAATACGGTGTCGTTGAACAAAAACGTTTCCTGAGCGACGATGCTGATGTTCTCGCGCAGGCTGCTTAGCCGGATATCGCGAACATCTTTTCCATCGAGCGAGATACCGCCTTCGGTGACGTCATAAAAGCGGGGTACAAGATTTACCAGCGTCGTTTTGCCGCCGCCGCTCGGTCCGACCAGTGCGACGATTTCGCCCGCCTTTACTTCCAGATTTATGCCGTCGAGCGCCATGCGCCCAGGAGCCGAAGGGTAACTGAAGCGGACATTCTGGAAGCGGATGGATTTTTCAAACCTGGCGAGGCGTACGGAACTGGGCCGATCGATGACCCCCGGCTGTGTATCGAGATAACGAAACACTTCGCCCGCCGCGCCAATGCCTTGCTGAAAAATATTATGGATATTGGTCAGTCGTTTGATTGGTTCGTACAGCATGACCAGCGCCAGTACAAACGCCGTGAAGGTTCCTGCATCCATGACGGCGTTTTTGACTTGTAGGCGTCCAAGAGACAGCAAAAGGATGATGGTGATGGCGCCGAAAATTTCAATGACGGGCGACGCGATGGCCTGGTGCGCGACATAGCGCAAATTGCCGGCTTTAACGCGCTGCGAGGCCAGCCGGAAGCGCTTCGATTCGAAGTCTTCCGCGCCGAAGCTTTTGACCACCTGATGTCCCGTGAGCGTCTCTTGTAAGACCTGGTTCAAGCCGGCCGTCATATCCTGAGCGTGCCGCGTGGTGCTGCGGATACGCTTACCCAAACGCACCGTCAAGAAAGCCACCGTCGGAAACACCAGCAAGCTGATGAGCGATAGTTTCCAATCGATCGATATCATCGCGAGCAACAGGAATAGCGCAGTGAACATTTGCCGGAGCCAGTCGGCGAGCATCGTCGAGAGGGAGACCTGGATTCGATCGATGTCGATCATGATGGCGGACATGACTCTGCCGCTCTCGTGATCTTCAAAGAACCGGGCGTCCTGGTGGAGCACCCGATCGAAGACCTCCTGGCGGAGGTCCATGATCGCACTGATACCCACCCAATTCACGAGGTAATTGCCGAGATAATCGCAAACGCCTTTGGCAACGAAGCTGGCAAAGATGCCAACGGCCACCATGGTCCAGATGTTATGGATGAAAGAGGGGACGACGTCGTTGAGATAGATGACGAAGTGGGGGTGCGGAATCTCGAGCAGCTTGGCCGGCACGTCGGGTGTGTTCGGCCGCAGTACACGCTCGAGCACGAGCGGAATCAGCTTCACCAGCAGGCCTTGCGAGAGGCCAACAATCGCCATGAAGAAAACCGACGCCAGGAGAGCCGGGGTATAGGGGCGAGCGTAACCGAAAAGCCTATAAAAGTCTTTTGGGCGCAGATCTTTCAAGCGTGCGCCTCTTCGAGCATGCGCAAACGCTCGAGTGCGGCAATGACGCGCGAAACGCTGACTTCCCGCATGCCGTCGGGCGCGATGATGACTTCCGATTCCGTGCGCCAGGGCGCCCAGATAGCCGGATTTGAGGCGCTGAAGAGAACCACGCTCGGAACACCAAACGCGGCGGCGATGTGAGCCGGACCGCTATCGTTGCCAATGAACCCGGCGGCTTTCGAAAGCAGCGCCGTGGCTTCGGATAAAGGACCTTGCACTACGGCGTGGCCCTTAAAAGGAGAAACGTCGTCTCCCGGACCGGCGAGGAAAACAGGGGCGATGTTCCAAAGATTGAGATAGCGCGCGACTTCGCAGAAGCGCTCGGACGGCCATTGTTTTTCCGCCGCGGAAGCGAAAGGATGCAGCACGGCGTACTTACCTTGACGCGGCGAATCGTGCGTATAGAGTTGGGCGCGCGGCACGTCCTCAACCGGCACACCCAACGCGAAAAATGCCGACGCCAAATGTTCCGCCGTATGGACTGTGCGATTCACGCCGAGAATGCGCTGGGCGCGGGGTATTCGGAAATTGTAGGCAAATGTCGTGCTGTGATGAGCGAAGCCGGCGCGCCATCTCGCTCCGGAAAGAGCGGTCATCCATAAGCTGCGCGGGCCGCCGTGCAGATTGACGCACAATTCGGGTTTGAATTTGCGTACCGCTTGCCAGTTGGGCGCAAGAATTTGAGTGATAGCCGGGTTGCCATTGAAGATGGATTGGAAGCGCTCCTCAACGGATACCGCGAGCGCCAGATCCGGCCGGGCGCGCTTTAGTAGAGCAAGGGCAGGCGTGGTCAGTACGCAATCGCCCAAGGAGCGCAGGCGAATGATGGCTATGCGCGCACCCTCTGGCAGTTGCTCTAACACGGTCATGGAACTCTACGCCTCAATGGTTGCTTGATCTCTGAGCATGATCGGGATGTCATCCCGGACCGGATAAACGCGCTTGCATTCCACGCACTTCAATCCGCTTCCGTCCTCTTTTAGCAACACCTTGCCTTTGCAAACCGGGCAAACCAGGATTTCGAGGAGTTCCTTGCTAACCGCCATGAAACTCTTCATTTTACCAGTCCTCCGGAGGGCATAATAGATAGAGCGCCATGGCGACGGTCGCGCAAAAGCTTACAGTTGCGGAATTCGAAAGGCAGTATGGCCATGAGAAGCCATACTACGAGTTCTGGCATGGTGAGGCTGTGCAAAAATCTTTGCCCACCTGGATCCACGGCCTGCTTCAGAAGATCCTCATGAATTTACTCGGCCAAGCGGAGTATAAAGCAGGATCGGAAGTTAAGCTAAAAATCGATCCGGATTTTCAGCCGCTTCCCGACGTAATCGCAACACGCGGTCGTGTGGAAGTGCCTTATCCGACCAAGGCAGTCGAGATTGTTATTGAGATTCTTTCCGATGACGATCCGATGTGGCGCATTCTGACAAAGTGCAGAACGTACGCAGGCTGGGGGTTTGAACAGATTTACGTGATCGATCCACAGACACGAGTTGTATTTCGCTGGACCGATCAGCGCCTCGAGGAAGTGAATGCCCTCGCATCCCATGTCTGTCGAGCGGATCTGGTCAGCTCTTGACGAAGAGCTTCGCTAAGACTAACCTGCGCGGTCTGTAAGCCGGTTTTTGTACCCGCCGAAACGGGCGGCAACCATTCCTCTAGGCCCTTCATTACTGAAGGGCTCAAGCGACCTACCCGGAAGTGGTAACGGAGCGGGCCACTCCTCCTCCCCTATTTGGTCTTGCTTCACATGGGGTTTTCCCTGCCAGGCGCGATTGCTCGGCCCGCGGTGCGCTCTTACCGCACCATTTCACCCTTACTTGCCGGAGACCGGCAAGCGGTATATTTTCTGTGGCACTGATCCGTGGCGGGCGCTTTGAGCGCCAACCCCCGGCCGTTAGCCGGCATGCTGCCCTGGGAAGACCGGACTTTCCTCTCGATTGGCTCGCCGAAGCGGGCTTCTTCCAGTGGTTGCCCGACCGCGCAGGCAATCTTCAGTATGGCATCTACACTGGAATTTGGCGTCGAGTACGAAACGCGTATTTATCGAAAGTCTCGGATGCCGTGCCTCGCAAGCCGATGGGGCGGCGATCGAAGCTTCGCTCGCGGCACGCGGCTATGTGGCGGTTGGCGACGCGGGACTTGCGGAATTACTGGTTTTGAACACCTGCACCGTAACGCAAGCAGCGGACGTGGACGCCCGGCGCATCCTTCGCGGGTGGCACCGCGACCATCCTTCGGCCGAAATTCTGGTAACCGGCTGCTATGCGCAGCGCGCTCCTGAAGAACTGGCACAGATCGAGGGCGTTCGCTGGGTAGTGGGCAATTCGCACAAGACGGAAATCGCGGAACTGGTTTCGGGCACGCGTGAGGATTACCACGGCCAAGTGCTGGTGAGCGATATCGAGCGCCAGAACTCATTCCTGGCGTCGCCCATTGAGGATGTGCAGCAAGGCCGTACACGGCCAAATTTGAAAGTGCAGGAGGGCTGCAGCAATCGCTGCTCGTTCTGCATTATTCCAAGCGTGCGAGGGCGGAGCCGTAGTGCGCCTCTAGAAAATGTTTTGGAGCAGATGCGCGGCTTAGCCGGACGGTATGCCGAAGTAGTTCTGAGTGGCATCAATCTGGGGCGCTGGGGACGCGATCTCCCCGGCGATTTGCGGTTCATCGATCTCTTGCGTGCGATTCTGCGCGAAACTTCAGTGGGCCGGCTGCGCATCAGCTCCGTGGAGCCGATGGATTGGAGCGGCGAATTGTTCGATCTCGTAGCGGGAGAGCCGCGTATTGCGAAACACGTGCATTTGCCGCTGCAATCCGGATCCGATGCGGTATTGAAACGAATGTTCCGAAAATATCGCACGCGCCACTATGCCGGCCGGCTGGAGATTGCTCGGAGGCTCATGCCGGATGCGGCGATCGGCGCGGATGTGATGACCGGGTTTCCCGGCGAAACAGACGCGGAGTTCGCCGAAACGGTTCGCTTCATTGAAGCCCAGCCGTTTACTTATTTACATGTGTTCACGTATTCGGAGCGCCCGGGCACGCGCGCTGCGGAGCAGGGCGCAAGCGTACCGGTCGGCTTGCGGCGCGAGCGCACACGAGTGTTGCGCGAGCTTTCTGAGCGGAAGAATCTCGATTTCCGCAGGGGGGTAGTCGGCCGCGTGTTGCCGGCGGTGACGCTCGAGCAGCGCGGTATGGCGCTGACTTCGAATTTCCTGAAGGTGGAAATGAGCGCGGCGCGGGTATCCAATCAGCTAGTGGAACTCGATATTGAGTGCGTAATCGATGCAGGCCTTCGCGAGCGAAGTTTACTGCCGGTTATTTAAAAACTCAGGGTGCATCACCAGCGCAAACCGACCGTGATCGGAACGATCGTGGTATGCGTGTCGTTCGTCATGCCGTTGTAATAGCGCGCTTCAACGTACATCTTGAGGCCCGTGCGCGGAAGCGG
>JAICIH010000027.1 GCA_025924475.1 Bryobacteraceae bacterium | reverse complement strand
ATCTCGCGCATCATCGATATCGATCTTCATGGCGGTGAAGCCATTCGCCTTGATCCATTCTTTCTTCTTGTCCGCTTCGGCGGCCAGCGGATCTCTCATATCCGAATCGCAATACATGCGCACACGATCGCGAAATCTTCCGCCGAGCAGTTGATAGATCGGCAGCCCAAGCGCTTTGCCCGCCAAATCCCACAGCGCAATCTCGACGCCCGTCAACGCAGTAACATATTGGCCGCCTTGCGCGCCGGCAAAAATGCCCGATACGCGGATCTGCTCCCAAATCGCATCGACGTTCATCGGATCCTTGCCGATCAAAAACGGCCGGAACGAACGCACCAGCGCCGCTGTGCCCACCGCCGCATCGGTAGCCTCGCCTTGCCCAATCAGTCCCGCATCCGTATAGACCCGCACGTGCGTCTGCAGCCCGTGAACGCGCACTTCCGCCGTTCGGACATCGGTAATCTTTAGCTTCGGCTTTTGCCTGACCGTCTGCAAAGCACGCGCCAGCGCAGGGAGCGCGAACGCGCCACCCGCCGAAACAAGAAACGACCTACGCGAATTAACGCGTTCGTTCACGGATAATTTCATCTACCTGCTCTTTCGCCACCGGCAATTTTTCGCGATTTTCTTTCAACCATTCGGTGAAATCCTCCTCAATCGGAGCAGACCAGCGCGCATCGATCTGTCCAGCGGTATATTTCTGTTCGCGCAGCCGCTGGTGGCCGAAAATATCGCGCAGCCGTGTAATCTCGGACGTCTTCACAACCTTCTCGGCCAACTGAGGCGGAATGAAAAGCACCCCGCCGTTGCGCCCAAGCACCACATCTCCCGGCATGACAGTCGCCTTGCCGATGCGAATCGGAATGTTGATGCCGATCATGGTCGAGTTCAGCCCTGGACCGAGACTGCTGAAGTGATGCGAGGGATCGTAGAAGCGCACGAATGAAACAAAATCTTCCAATTCGTTCAGCCCATTGATGTCGCGCACCGCGCCCGCGTAGACGATGCCGTTATGGCTCCTGGCATAAATTGCATTGCCCACGTTGTCACCAATCGATGGCCCATTCTCTTTGAGCTCGAAATGATCGCAAACATAGACATCCCTCGGCTGCAGCATATCCACCGGCCAGGCGTTTTGACCGCCGATGCGGCCATCTTTCTTCCCCTGCTCCGCAATGACTTTATGAATATCGGGCCGGCCCGGCAGCCATTGCGCCGTCAAAGCACGCCCGACCAAAACCTTGCCGGGATGAATACTCAGCCAGCCATCTTCGTACTCGTGCGTAAAGCCGGACTCGCGCAGCACCGCCCAGGCTTCCTCGAGCGTCACGTTCTTCATGCGGTCGAGAATGGCGTCCGGCACTTTGGGCCGCCCATCGGCGAAACGCTCTCCCTTCCAGTCCGGCGTGTATTTGATCAGATCTTCTTTGGTGAAAATGCCGGGCTGGCCGAACGCCAGCCCGGCGGCGCATAGAGCGAACAACAGAAACTTCATCGTTCTAGAAAATATATTTCAACGCCATTTGTAATTGACGCATGGCGATCGCCGTCCCGGTAATGGTGCCGAATCCTGGCGACGTGATGTTGGCGTTCGGTCCGCCCCACACAGGGTGATTCAAGACATTAAACGCTTCAAAGCGGAACTGCAGCGCGTGGCGCTCCGAGTAAGGCATTTGAAATTCTTTGTGAGCCGAGAAATCCAGCGCGAAAATTCCGGGGCCGATGGCGGTATTGCGTCCGACATTGCCGAAAGTGCCGGGGTCCTGCAGCACAAATGCTGCGGGGTTGTACCATCGTGATGGCGTGGGGTTGTCCGCGTAGGCGCTGACGCCGGTAGCGTTTGGACGATCGAATAGCCCGCCCGCTCCGGAGCGGTCGGTGCTTCCAAGATTTATGTTTTGCGGGAATCCGGTCTGCACGGTCCAGATGGCGCCGGTTTGCCATCCACCCGCCAGCGCATTCAGGAAACCGTTCTTCACATCGACCTTCCGGCCTCTGCCAATAGGCAAATCCCACAGCAACGAGGTCGCCATCCGATGCCGTGTATCGAACGCGGAAAGACCCCACTCGCACTTCAGACAATAACTGTTCTGCGGGAACAGAGTATCGGAGCCCTGCACACGGATACCGCTCGAATCGTCTACCGACCGCGAGTAGGTATAGGAGGTCAACAGACTGAAGCCGGAGCTGTAGCGCTTAGTCAGCTTAACGCTGGCGGAGTTGTAAGCGCCATTCGCGCCATTATCGACAAGCTGGATGCGGCCCCACTCGGCGTAAGGAACGCGAGTCGCTATAGGAGTGGTTCCGGGAAGAGTCTCGTTTACCGCGCGCAAAGATTCCAGCTTGCGGCTGATTGAGCCGAGATACCCCAGTTCCACGACGAACTCATGGCCCAGATCGCGCTGCACGTTTAAGAGATATTCCCACGTGTAGGGCGTCCGGCGTTCGTATTTATTGGCGAACGCATAAGGAGCTCTCACGTTCGCCGTCGTACCGGCGCCGCCGAAGGCGGCGAGCGCGTTATTCCAAAACAAAGTCGGAGTAAGCTGCTGAGAATTGGTGCGAATGCGCCCGGCCACGTTGCGCGCCAGATCGAAACGCGGATTGCCAGTGTCCTGGTTATAGAACATGCCCGCACCCACGCGGAACACCCATTTGGAAGTTGGCGAATAGGCAATGCCGATGCGCGGCCCGAAGTCGCTGTAATCCGTCTGGACCAGTTTGTCACCCAGCACGCCGCTGCAGTTCGTGTTGATGTCCGGCCAGCGAAGCGGTATCTGGTAGTAGGCATCCGTACAAGGAGCCTGCCGTACGAATTGCGGATGGCGGGCGGGATCGGTCACCTGGGGCGTGAAATCGAAGTACGGCATGTACACCGAAAACGCGTTGTAGAGGGTATCGTTGAACGGCGGAGTGATTTCGTACCGCAAGCCAAGAGATAGCGTCAGCTTCGAAGTGACCTTCCAGGAATCATCGATAAAGAAGGACCATACGTTGCGCTGAAACTTCGCGTTGGCAATGGCCACGGCCGCCTCCGACTGGTACATGTCTCCAAGCAGGAACTCCGCAAAGCTATCGCCGCCGGTCTTGGCGAGCGACTGGGTAGCATTGGCCTGGAATGTAAACTGGCCGCGGGCAAATTGGTTTCCTACCTGGTTATAGTTGTCGCGCCGGTATTCACCGCCAAATCGGAACGTGTGCTTACCTTTGACGATCGACAGACTGTCCGACAACTGCATCGTATTGTTGTCATTGGCATACGGCCCTTCCGTACTGTCGCCGAAGCCGGCATATCCGTTGCTCAGCGTGACGTTCGGAATCCCCCATTGCACCGGATCGCCCGGATTCAGCCCGGGAATACCGACCTTGCTGACAACATCGGTCTGAAACGCCAGGAATGTTCCGATCGAATTGAAGAAGCGCGTATACCCATAGCGCGCCTCATTCACCATGTTGGGCGAAAGCATTCGCGTATTCGAGCCCATGTACTCTTCAACGTTTGTCAGAATCTTAGTGCCGTCGAGCGTTATGCCTTGACTCGACTGGTTCTCGTCGCCCCAGCTATACCGTCCTGCCCACTGCGATTTGGCCGATTCGACATAGTCCATCCGAAGGACGAAGAGATCCTTGTTGATAGGCGAAGATGTGGAGCGGACGAAATTGTTCGAGAGGCTCGCAATATTCGCGCTTGCATAGTACGGCAGCAGCTTCACGGAGATCGGGTCGAAGCGATTGGTCGGAATGATATTCCCGGGAAAGGGATTATGTCCACTGTTGGGATCGTAAATGGTTCTCGGCAGTTGGCTGAAGTCTCCGTTGAACATAGCGGCGGTGGGTACGGTGCGCGCGCCTGCCTGAAACTCTTGCCGCCGCCGGAAAGCTTCATAGTTGGCCAGGAAAAACAATTTGTCCTTGCCGTGAATGATCTTGGGAATAATCACGGGACCATCGAGCTCAAAGCCGAACTGGTTCCACTTGAACGGATTCTTATCCTGGGGCTTGCTGGTAAACGAGTAGGGCTTGGTATCGAGCACGTCGTTGCGCAAAAATTCGAACAACGCGCCATGGAATTGGTTACCGCCGGATTTTGTGAGCACGTTGATCTGGGTGGCGTTGTGCCCGAACTCGGCCGGATACACGCCGGTCTGTACCTTAAACTCTTGCAGAGCGTCAATCGACGGCAAAATGACGTAGGTATTGAAATTCGGATCGGTGTTGTTCACGCCGTCCAGCGTGAAGTAATCGAACATGGTGCGCTGGCCGGCGACTGAAATCGATTGATCGGCTCGATCGCCGCCTTGCCGGGCGCCCGCCTGGCCGGCGGAAGGCGAAAGAGTTGTCACGTTGGGCGCGAGTGCAACAAGCTGTAGAAAATTACGCCCATTCAACGGCAGCTCCACAATGCGCTTGTTCTCAACCACAGTTCCGACCGTTGCATTCTCGGCCTGCAGCGCCGCCGCGCTCGCGCTGACTATCACGGATTCGGTTACTTGGCCAACCGCAAGCGTCAGATCGAGCCGCACGGTTTGCTGAACCTGCACCGTCACGTTATTGCTTTCGCTCTTTTTGAAGCCCTGCTTTTCCGCCTGGATGTTATATGTGCCCGGCGGCAGCGACGGAAAACTGTAATCGCCCGACGCGGTACTCACGGTCTGGCGAACGGCATCCGTGGCGACGTTCTTCAGCGTAATCGCAGCGTCCGGAACGGCAGCGCCGGAAGAATCGGTGATTTGGCCCGTGATCTGGCCAAAAGTTTGCGCCGGCATTCGCACAACAGCGAGGACCAGCACGAAAAAGACGGCAAACGTAACCTGCAACAAGCGGCTCATCCCTGTACCCTCCTGAGCTTGTAGAGGCAGTATATACCAATTGTTTGTGATGTGAACTTAGTTCGTTCGTAATCCTAGTACTTATCGAAGTTCGTCACCTTTTAATGTTGAAACCGCGCCCTGTAGTGGCGGCTCGGTAATTTCTGAAAACGTTCGGGCCACTTTCTGAGCCACGACCGCGAGGGAGTGTCGTATCTCAGGGGGTATCGGAATCGGTACGGCCGGTTTTAAGCGAGGTAATGTGCATGTCCTGATAAATGTCCGCCAGGCGCGCTTTCATTTTTTTGAGCTTCTGGAATTGCGCCGTTTCGCGGCGGGCGTCTTCGGCGCGGCCCAACTCGCGATACAAAACGCTCAGCCGATAATGCGCCGATGGATTGAAGGGCTCGATGGCCAGCGATTTTTCAAGAAACGGAAGCGCCTCTTTCGAGCGATGCGCGCTCATCAGAATTTTCGCCAATGACAGATTCGCCTCGGAGTCGTTAGGCTGCAAAGCAAGCGCCTGGCGATAGTACTTCTCGGCGGATGTGGAATCCGCATGCCGCACCGCGGCATCTCCCAAACGGCAAACCGATTTTTCATCGAATCGATCGAGCGAAAGAGCGGTCCGGTATTCTTTCTCCGCTTCCGCCTTATTGGCTTCCGAGGAGGAGCTGTTCAGCATCTCGGCCAGTTCAAAGTGAAGGTCCGATCGTTTGGGATCGATCGCAATCGCCTCCCGGTAACGCGCAATGGCAGCTTCGTCTTTGGCTTGGCGGGCTAGCTCGTGCGCGGCGAGTTGTTTCATGCGGGCCGAGTCCGGCGCGGTCATCGCGAGCGCCAGCGTGGTTTCATCCGCCAGCTCCGAGTAGATACGGTGCGCCGTGTAGAGAATGTCAGGATCGTCCGGCTTTACCTGCCGCAGCACATTGGCAACTTCGGCGGCCTTCCCAAGATCGGAGCGGCCATAATACAGCTCGATCAGCTCCATCCCGGCTTCGACTTTCAGCTTTTGCTCAGTGAGATGGGGAAACGCTTGCTCCAGATCGGAAATCGCCGCCGCATTCTCGCCGGTGCGCTTTTCCGCCATACCGAGTAAGGCGCGCAGCTTGATCAAGTCCGATTTTTGGGAAAGAGCGGTGCGCAGATTTCCAATCGCATCGCCGTACTGGCCGGCGAAGTACTGGAGCACGCCCAGATTCGCTCGCGCGTCGAGATTTTTCGGATCGGTGGCGAGGACTACGGTGAACTCGCGGATGGCATCGGCTGGACGCGCCGCTTGGAGCGCCTCCTGAGCGCGTCGCATGTGCTCGGAAACTTGTGCCGGCAGCGCCAAAACCCCGGCAAAAAGGACGTAGAGGAATAAACAGGAATACGTTGCGGCGCCGGCAGTCGCCATGTCGAAAGTGTACAGCCTCAGCCGGCGCCACCGCTCATTAGAACGAGAATCGCGCTCCGAGCTGCAATTTCCGTGGACCGAAGGCGTTATTAGTGGAATTGTAATTGCCAGTAAGCGCCGTGATGGTTCCAGCGTTCGCCTTCCCGATGCCGGCATTCGGAATGTCGTAGTTCGGATGATTCATCACATTCAGTGCATCGAAGCGGAGCTGCAGGTTGCCGCCTTCACCCCAGAGTGGGATATGGAAATTCTTTCCGAGCGAGAAGTCTACGTCCTGGACGCCAGGGCCACGCAGCGTATTGCGGCCCGAGTTACCGAATGTGCCTTTTGCAGGAATCTGGAACGCTGCCGGGTTAAACCATTGGGCAATGGACGGGTTGGCAACGGAGGGATCGCCGACCAGGTTCGGATACCATTGACCGGCAAGTGACCCGCTGTTGTTATTGGTTCCAACTGTGACCGTGAAAGGCCGGCCGGATTCGAGAACAAACAGAGTAGACGCCTGCCAGCCGCCCAGAATGGCATCGAGGATTCCGCCGCGATTCATGAAAGTCCGGCCTCTGCCGAACGGAAGCTGGTAGGTCAGATCTCCCTTAAACATATGCGGCAGGTCGAAATTCGACGCCGCGTAGTTGGCTCTGGGATCGTAGGCGTACTGATAATTTTGTCCACCGTCGCGGCTTCCCCAGCCGGAAGAATCCTGATCGTCCAGCATGCGAGACCACGTATAGTTCAAGTCGAACTGCAGGCCGGCGCTGAATCGTTTAGTGACCGTAAACTGCGCCGAGTTGTAGTTCGATCTCGCGTTAAATAAATTCCCATTGATCGCAAGAAATTGAGGATACGGCCGCAGAGCTTGCGATTGGCCGGTCGCGGCACTCTGGGCAATGAGATTAGCCGGTACCTGATTCAGATCCACCGGGAAAGACAAATTCTTAGCGTGACTTCCCACATAAGCGGCTTGCACCACCATGCCCGCGCCAAGCTGGTGCTGAATGCTGAACGAATATTGATAATTGCGCGCTACTGGCGTGTGATATGGAACATAGTTGATGTTTTGGCCGTTGTAGACCGACGGACTCTTCGAGGGCCCCGTGTAATTCAAACTGGCCAAAGAGGCCTGCGACAGAATAAATACCGGGTTCAACTGGTTCGTTTGGGCCAGCGATCCCTGGCTGTTGGTGCCGAGGCCTTCCGAGCCACCCGAATAGGTATCGATGCTCCAGTTATAGCTGTAAATTCCGAAACCGCCGCGAAATACCCAGGAATTTTTAGGCGCCCAGGCGAAGCCCACACGCGGTAAGAAGATCTTGTAATCGGTTGCTTCCAGATTCGTTCGGCCGTTATTGCCGCCAAACCACATCGCTCCCAGCGTATTCGTGGCTGGATTCAGCAGGTTCGGATCGAAGTCGCCCAGACGGTTAGCAACTTCGCTCCAGCCGCCTTGAATTTGGTAGCGAAGGCCGAGGTTGAGTGTCAAGTTAGAAGTAACTTTGAAATCGTCCTGAATGAAGAATTGCGGACTCTTCTGGCGGAAGCCGACAATAGGCGTGTTGCTGGCGTTCCATTTGTCGACTTGACCAAGCAGAAAGTCCGCATAACCGATGCCGCTCTGGCCGGGCGCCGCTCCGTTGGTGGAGTCGTTCGGGCCACGCTGCGTGAACACGCCGCTAAAGGTAAATTTGCCGGCATTAATATTACCCCAGGGAGTGGCATTGTCCTGGTACATGAGGACCTCGCCGCCGAACTTCAGAATGTGCTTGCCGCGAACAAGGGTGACGACATCGGAGGGATCGAAACTGTTTTCGTTATAAATCGCGTTTGTTCCCGGCGCGATGTCGCTGCAGCAGGTGCCGGTGACTGTGACGGCCGGCGCGATATCCGCCACATTGTAGTTCCAGCCAAGTTTGGCGGGATAGCCCAAACCAAGTGTGGCGGGCGCAAAATTATTGGCCTGACGCGTGAAACCGAACCGGAATTCGTTAACCGTGTTCGGACTCATGGTCCAGACATCCGAAATCTGCGCGTTATAACTTTCAATATCGGATTTCGTCTGATCGAGCGGCGCATCCGGAGTCAGCGAGGAGCCGGGATTGTCCCGCTGCGTCACCGACAGCGTGAGGCGGTTCTTGTCGGAGAGGTTGTAGTCCATGCGCCCGAAGTACTTCATGAAGGGAGACGGACTTGGCAGGGTGCCGACCCAGTTGTTCGTATACCCCGCACGATTGGGCGTTGGATACAGGCTCTGGAACGAAAGCGCCAGCGGATCAAGCCGATTGGTGGGAATGGCGTTGCCGGCAAACGGGATGCGCGCACCGTTCTCACCCTGCCCTAGCGTATTCGGATCGTAGATAGTCGGTGCGTTCGGAAGACCCGCAAAATTGCCCGCGCGCTGGTCGGCGGTGGGATAAGTGTTGCTATAGAACGACGTCGTGTTGTTGATGATCTTGTCGACGTTGAAGAAGAAGAACGCCCGATTCTTGATGATCGGCCCGCCGATCGCGCCCCCAAAATTGTGGTAGCGGAGAACGGGAACCGAGCTGGAAAACGTGTTCCGGGCATTGAAGAAATTATTCTGCGCGTACTCATACAACGAGCCGTGGAACATGTTGGACCCGCTCTTGCTGATCTGGTTGAAAACCGCGCCGCCTACTCCATACTGCGCCGAGAACGTGGAAGTAGACATCTGCACTTCGGCGATGTCCTCAAAGACCATCACATCGACATTGGCGCTATGCGGAAGCGTGGTGTTGGCGCCGTCAGCGAGGAAGTTCGAGTAATACGGCAGATTGCCATTGACCGCGACGCCCGTGCCGGAGCCGGCAGCTCCTGGAAGAATACGAGTGAAGTTGCCCCAGGACTGCCCCACATTCGGCAATTGCTGCATCGTCTTGGCTTCCAGGGAAGTGGCCTGCTCGGCGGTTTCCGTTTTGAGCAGCGGCGCCTGTTCGGTGACCTGCACCTCTGTCTGCGCTGTGCCTACGTGCAGTTGCCCATCAATTGAAATGGCGTTGGCCGTTAACTCGATGCCGCTGCGCACCAGCTTGTCGAAGCCTTCCTTCGAGAACGTCACGCGATAGTTGCCGGGAAGGATTGAGACGGCGTCGTAGACACCAGATTCGTTGGTCGTCAGATTGCGGGCCACGCCGGTATCGGTATTGAGAATCGTGACCGTTACGCCCGGAATTATGGCTCCGGACTGATCGGTGACGATGCCGCGGATTTCACCGGAATTGGTGTTCTGGGCAAAACCAGCCGGACAAAGGACCAGGACCGCCAGAAGACTGGCGGAGGCAAAACGGGTGATTGTTCTCATCGCGAAGACCTCAGGAAAGCGAAATGATGTCTCCAATTTTGGAGGAACCTGATGGCTTTCGAGTAGGTGCGACGGACGTACTGTACGGGACTCTACGTCTCAAAATCAATTACTTACAGGGACACTCCGGTAATTTTCCGAAATACGTTACCAGAAGTAGGTTGCCACGACTTGCGGTGGACCGCCGGTTTGGGAGAGGACGCGGGTAGATATAAGGATCTGCATATTCTTGTTACGCCAGTCCGCGGGAGCGTCCTTCAACGCTTCTGAAAAATAGCTCGGGGTGGTAACGAACTCGGCAGCAGCCTCGGTACCGTATTGTGCGATGCCGGCGACCGTGAGAATCATCTGTTCGGTCGTATGGCTCCGGTATCGGCTCACTAGGGCGTAGTCGGTTTTGATGCTGTTCGAAGGAGGCCATGGCTCCACCAAACCCAAGGGCTGGATGCGGTGAAACCGGTCGCGAATGACCTGGGAGTGATGGTGCGAATCGTTTTCAAAATAGAAGCGCAGGTCGCCTTGAAGACTGAGCGTCCATTCGTTATTGAAAGCGCCGATCAGGACCGTGGGCCGCTCGCGCAGATCCGATAAAGAAACGGAATGGTCGCCGCGCAGGTCGGCTTGCACACCGCGGCGGGCAAACAGGCTGTACATGCGGACAAAGCTTTGCGCGTCGGCAAGCGAAACCGAATTCTGCCAGAGCGGAAGAATCTGGCTAATCGGCACGCTGGCGAGCGGTGGATCGGCTGGACTGTCATTGATTTGGCGGGAAAACCAGGCATTCAAAGCATTTGCGATTTCAGGACGGAACGTATATTCCTTCGGTTGTCCCATGCAAATCAGGACGGGCCTCTTGCCGGTGAGAATGGGATCCCAGAACTGTGCTAGCGGCGACACCGGCCGGTGTATCAAATAAATGACGAGGGCGGCCGCAATCGCCAGCGCGGCGGCAACCGGCCAAAAGCTACGCCAACCGGCCCGCCGCCGGATAGCCGGCATCTCGGCAGGAACGGTGGAAAAGACCGGCCGGGCAGCCAGCGCCGGCACGGCCGTCGAGGGCTGCGGTGCAAGCTGAATGTCAGGAACGTAGGAACCTGCGGACAGACTGAAGCGAACCTCGTCCTCCTGATTCGACGCGAGATAGTACTGAGCGAGCCGCTTGCGGACCTCTCCCGCGGTACCGCGCACAACGGGGTCCTGATTGGTGTCGTACAGCGCGTCGCGTTCGAAAACATCTACACCGATGGCGCGTTCTTTCAACCGATCCAGTTGCTGATCGAGCGTGCACTCGACAACATGGCGCAAGAAGCGCGTGCATTTTCTGCTGGAGTGAAATTGGGTACTCGCAAGAACGCGCTCCAGACTGTTCAGTACCTTATCCCGAGGAATTCCAACCAAATCAGGGGCGACGCGGTCCCCTGCTACTAAGCGAGACATAGCCTGATTGAACTTGTATCACGAATTGAATCAGAGCAGAATAAACTGTCGCGCCGCGCGGAATCAAAGGCGGCTTACGGCCACTCTATAAAGCAGCCCGGCTTAGGTTTAATCGGCGAAACAGCCCAAGCCTGGAGGAACTGCTGTCGGTACTCTGGCCAGCGTTGCTGCGGCAAAGTGATTAGAACAACTGCAAATTTTGAATGAGCCCGAAGCGCACGAGATGCTGATTCGCCGAAAAGACGATCTCGAGTCAGCAGACAGTCAAATCCACCCGCAACCGCGGCGGCGACCAGGTCGCCGTTGGAAATTGCCTTCCAACCCCGAGCTATAGCCGTTTCAGCAGCAATACCCAATTCGGCCAGAACACCTGTCAAGTGAACATCCATGTTGGCATCAAGCAGCCACATGGAACGATTCAGTTAACTCCGATGCAACCTGCAAAACTTCAGATAAGGCTTCAGGAGTCAGCACCTGGCCGAAGGCTTCGTTGATGTCTTCCCGGGTCATCTCGTTCGAGAGACACTCGAGTATCAAGGAAACGGCAAGACGCGTACCGCGAACTGCCAGTTTTCCACCCAACAACTCCGGATCCGCGACTATCCAGCGATAGCTTTTGTAACCTTTCGGAGACCAATCGGGCATTCGGTTCCTGCCATCCATTCTATCGGTAGCTGGCACATTTTAGGCTGACCGCCTATAACTTAACGGCCCAAACCCGCAGCCTCCGGTAATCGGCAAACCAGCCATTGGGGCCATACAATTTGGGCCGTAGCTCCTCAATCAATTCGTTGAGCGCTTCTTCTGGTTGGCCGGGCCGCAGGCCCTCAAAGTAGTACCACTTGAACTGGCGCACCCAGTCCGCCATACCGTCCTCGCCTTCGAGCGGGGTCCGGCGGTCAAACAATTGCCCGGAGCGGACTTCTAGTCCGTGTTGTTCGAGCAAAGCAGCGTACTCTCCTACGGAGGGATAGTAAGTGCGCTTTGCTGGCGCTTGCCCGCCGTGATATTTGGCCGAGACTCTTTCGATCGTGCTCTCAAGTATCCGGATATTCCCTTTGCCGCCAAATTCCGCCACGAAGCGGCCGCCCGGCTTCAGCGCCCGCGCGACGCCTCCTACCACTGCGGCGCGATCGAGAATCCAGTGCAACACGGCGTTCGAGAACACCGCGTCGAATTCATTCTCATATTCGAGCTTGGCGGCATCGGCAAGCACGAAGCGCAATTTCGGAAAATTTTGGCGGGCTTGGCCGATCATGTCAGGAGAGGCGTCCAGCCCGAGGACATTCGCACCGGCAGCCGCAATTTTCGCGGCAAGTTGGCCCGTTCCACAGCCCAAATCGAGAATCCGTTCGTCCGGCTGCGGATTCAGAAACTCCACTACTCCCTCGCCGAACCGCCAGACGAATCCGTGCCGCGCTTCATACAACTCGGCATCCCATCCTTTCGATTTCATGTCGTGTAGCTTCTCAAAACGAAATAGACGATCACACCTGTCACGGATACGTAGAGCCATATCGGAAATGTCCAGCGTGCCACGCGGCGATGAAACCTGAATTGGCTCCCCAGCGCATACCAGAGCGTCGCCAGAATGAGCGGCAACGCAACCGTCGAGAGGACGATGTGCGTGATCAATATGAAGAAATAAACCGGCCGTATCCAGCCTTGGCCGGGAAACTTGGTATCGCCATGAAAGTAGTGATACGTGATGTAGCTAAGCAGGAAGAGTGTCGAAAACACCGTCGCACTCAGCATGA
The DNA here is from genome assembly GCA_025924475.1 of Bryobacteraceae bacterium. GTDB lineage: Bacteria > Acidobacteriota > Terriglobia > Bryobacterales > Bryobacteraceae > Bog-105. Next base: position 15,229 of record JAICIH010000027.1, on the reverse strand, counting down.
ATCGCATATGCACGACGCGCTTACCGCGCCGAATATTGATGTAGCCGCAGATCAGGCACAGAGCGCTCAGTGAGTTGAACACCGCATTGGCGCTGGGCAAGTATCCGGCCCAGGCGGGCGCTGCCGTTCGGCCTTTGAAATAGATCAGCCAAAGGAGAAATCCCGCGATGAACGCGCTCAAAAGCAGAATGACGGGCAGCGGCTTGCGCGCGAGCGCCCGCTCACTATCCACGGCGCAAGACCGAAAGGTCCTTCAGCATCGCCGGAATTCCGTCTTCGTCCGTGCTCGAATAATAGCCGCGGATCTTCCCTTCTTTATCCACCAGCATGAACTTGGTCGAGTGCTCGATTTTGCCGAGCACGTCGCCTACATGAAACGTCGTGTAGGCGAGCAGATGCACGGTTTCGGGAGTGCCGGTAAGAAACGTCCACTGCTCGGTCGGCCCGCCGTAGCGTTTGGCAAACTCGTTCAGCACCGGCGGCGTATCGCGCTCGGGGTCCACGGAAATCGAGACAATGCGAACGTCGCTTTCGCCCTTCAGTTTCTCCGCGACGGTGTGCATCTTCGAGCTCATCATCGGGCACGCAGCCGGACAATTCGCATAGATGAAATCGACCACCCAAACTTTGCCGGCGAGTTCGCTACTCGAAAAAGGCCGGCCGGTGGAATCGGTCATGTGGAACGCGGGAACCTTGCCGTAGTCTGGCAAATTGCTGCCGGGACGCGAGCAGGAGACTGCCACGGCACACAGAAGAATAGTTGGAAGAACGCCTCTCACAGCCGCACAGGATCGAGGACCATGAGAGCGTACAACACCGGGAGATAGACCACCGAAGACAGCAGCACTTTTCTGGCTCGCAATTTGGAACGATCGAGCGAAACACGCACGCCCGAATAAAGGAAGTACAATCCCAGCGCGAGCGCGCCGATCATGTAGATGCTTCCGGTCATGCCCATCCATTTCGGCAACAGGCTGACCGGAATCAGCAGGAGCGAATAGAGGATGATTTGCCGCGCCGTGGACGCGCCGTCCGGCTCCACAACCGGCAGCATGCGGATGCCCGCGCGCGAATAATCTTCGCGGTACATCCAGGCGATCGCATAGAAATGCGGGAATTGCCAAAGGAACAGAATCGCCGCCAACACCAGCGCTTCCGGAGTCAGCTTATTGGCCGCTCCGGCAAAACCGATCAAGGGCGGCATGGCGCCGGGGAATGCCCCGACCGTGGTCGACCACCAGGTCTTCTGTTTTAGCGGCGTGTAGGCGAACAGGTACAGTACTAGCGTCGCGATGCACAAGCCGGAAGCCAGCCAATTCGCGCCGAAGCCCAGTTCCAGCGTACCCAGAACGGCTAACCCGATGCCAAACCACAAACCTTGCGCCGGCTGAAGCCGCCCGGAAGGGAGCGGCCGCATCTGGGTCCGCCGCATATGGCGATCGGCCTCCCGCTCATACCATTGATTAAGTGCCGCGGTACCGGAGGCCATCAAAGCCGTGCCGAACAGCGTATGGATAATGGGCCAAATCAGCCAAGGTCCGGAGTGGCCGAAAAAATAGCCAATCGCCGCGCTCATGACTATGAGCCAGGTGACACGTGGTTTGGTCAGTTCAAGGTAGGTTTTGACCACAGACAAACACTTTCAGTGTACTCCTTCTTGTTTGACAAGAATTTTTACGGGTAATCTTAAGGGCTCTTTGGTCTAATAACTCTGTATACATGGCTTCGAATCTAGTCCCCATCACGGTCGCGCACGGCGACGGAATCGGCCCCGAAATCATGGCCGCTTCGCTCCACATCATGAAGGCGGCGGGCGCCCGCATTCAAGAAGAGACCATTGAAATAGGTGAAAAGGTCTACCTGCGCGGCGTGAATTCCGGTATCGAGCCGAGCGCCTGGGAATCGCTGCGGCGCACGCAGGTTTTCTTCAAGGCGCCGATCACCACTCCGCAGGGCGGTGGCTTCAAGTCGCTCAATGTGACCACACGCAAAACGCTCGGCCTGTACGCGAATGTGCGGCCCTGCGTTTCCTATCACCCTTACATCCAGACCAAACATCCGGGCATGGACGTGGTGATCGTGCGCGAGAACGAAGAGGATTTGTACGCGGGCATCGAGCACCGGCAGACCGAAGAGGTCTATCAATGTCTGAAGCTCATTAGCCGGCCGGGCTCCGAAAAAATTATTCGTTACGCCTTCGAGTACGCGCGCCGGAATAACCGCAAGAAGGTCACCTGCTTCAGCAAAGACAACATTATGAAATTCACCGATGGCCTGTTCCATAAGGTCTTCGATGAAATCGGCGCCGAGTATCCGGAGTTCGAAAAAGAGCACTGGATCGTGGACATCGGCGCGGCCAAAATGGCCGATACGCCCGAGGCCTTCGATGTGATCGTCATGGAGAATTTGTATGGCGATATTCTCTCCGACGTGGCGGCGCAGATTGCCGGCTCAGTAGGCCTCGCGGGCTCGGCTAATATCGGCGAGCACTGCGCTATGTTCGAAGCGATTCACGGTTCCGCTCCGCGGCGCGCCGGCCAGAATATGGCGAATCCGTCCGGCTTGCTGCTGGGCGGCGTTTTGATGCTGGTACACATCGGGCAGCCGGATGTAGCAGAACTGGTCCATAACGCCTGGTTGCGCACGATTGAAGACGGCGTACACACCTACGACATCTTCAAGGAAGGCACCAGTAAGCAGAAGGTCGGCACGAAAGAGTTTGCCGAAGCTGTGGCGGCGCGCATCGGCCAGAAGCCGCAGAACCTCAAGGCTGTTTCGTATTCGAAAGCACCCAAGCAAAACGCGGCTCATACGATGAAAACAGGAGCTGGCGCAAAGAAGGTCCTGGTGGGCGTAGACGCGTTCTTCGACTGGAAGCAGCGCAACCCCGAAGAATTCGGCAAGAAACTCGAGCAGCTGAATGGCGATGGTTTAAAGCTGTTTGCGGTCAGCAACCGCGGCACAAAGGTCTATCCGGAAGGTTTTACGGAAACGTTCTGCACCGATCACTGGCGCGCTCGCTTTATGGGCAACGGCGCGGTTTCGCATGCGCAAATCGTGGCGCTGCTCGATCGCGCCGGCAAAGCAAATCTCGACTTCATCAAAATCGAGAACCTCTACACGTTCGACGGTCAAAAAGGCTTCGTCGCCGAGGGCGAATAGCCTCTTCCCATGAATGACAAGGCGCCGCTGGCCGGCGTGATCATGGGTAGCAAGTCGGATTGGGACACCATGGAGCGCACTAGCGAAACGCTGCGCAAGCTCGAGATTCCCCACGAGTGCCGGATCGTGTCGGCCCATCGAACGCCGGAGTGGATGGCGGAATACGCGAAGAGCGCGGCGGGCCGCGGGATCGAAGTAATCATTGCAGCGGCTGGCGGCGCGGCGCATCTGCCCGGCATGGTGGCCGCGCACACCGCATTGCCGGTTTTGGGCGTTCCGATCAAGAGCAGTACTTTGAACGGAGTCGATTCCCTGCTCTCGATTGTGCAGATGCCCGCCGGCGTTCCGGTCGGTACACTCGCAATCGGTCCGGCAGGCGCTGTTAATGCCGCGCTTCTTGCGGCGAGCATTTTGGGCAATAAGTATCCGGAGATCCGGACACGGCTGGAGGCCTGGCGCAAAAAGCAGACGGATGCCGTGCTCGAGGATCGCGTTCTTTGAAACCCATTTTGCCTGGCTGCGCCATCGGCGTTCTAGGAAGCGGACAGCTCGGACGCATGTTTGCGATGGCCGCGCGCCGCATGGGCTATCGGGTGCATACGCTCTCGCCCGATCAGGACACGCCCACTGGCCAGGTCGCCGATCTCGAGGTGAACGCACCGTACGAAGATTTGGAAGCAGTGGCGAGTTTCGCGCGAGGGGTTTCGGTCGTCACATTCGAATTCGAGAACATACCGGCGGCAACTGCCGCAGCCGCTGAGCGGAACGCACCTGTTCGCCCAGCGGGGCGCGTGTTGCACACCACCCAGCACCGTCTGCGCGAAAAGACGTTTCTCTCGCGAGCCGGTCTGCCGGTCACGTCGTTCCGGCGAGTGGCGAGCCTCGAGGATCTGAGAGAGGCGGCGCGGGAGTTAGGGCTGCCTGCGATCTTAAAGACCGCGGATTTCGGCTACGACGGCAAAGGACAGGTGCGCATCGCAGACACCTCAGAATTGGCGCGCGCCTGGCAAGGCGTCGGCGAGCGCGAATCTGTTCTGGAAGCGTTTGTCGATTTTGAATGTGAAATTTCGGTGGTCGCCGCGCGCGGCGCGGATGGCGAGTTCGTGCACTACGGCGCTATCGAAAACCGGCACCGCAACGGCATATTAAACACGTCGCTTGCGCCGGCGCGCGTTTCGAAATCGATCGCGCGGGACGCCGTCGAAATCGCCAGAGAAGTTCTCGAGAAGCTGGACGTCACGGGTGTGTTGTGCGTCGAATTTTTCGTCGGCCGCGACGGCCGCCTGCTAATCAATGAGCTGGCGCCGCGGCCGCACAACTCGGGCCATTTCACATTTGACGCCAACGTAACCAGCCAGTTCGAGCAGCAGTTGCGCGCCGTATGCGGGCTGCCGCTGGGAGACGTGACCCAATGCGCGCCTGCCGCCATGGCGAATTTGTTGGGCGATGTCTGGTCGAACGGTGAGCCGGACTGGGCGGCGGCCACCGCGATTTCGAACGTCAAGTTGCATCTATATGGCAAGACGAGCCCGCGGCCGGGCCGCAAAATGGGCCATCTCACGGCGCTCGCCTCAAGCGTGGAAGAAGCGGAAGCGGATGTCCAGCGCGCACTCAGTACACTGGTAAATAACGCTTGAAAATCTGCTATTTTGACGCATTTTCCGGTATCAGCGGCGATATGACCGTCGGCGCCCTGCTTGACGCGGGTGCGGACTGGCACGTGCTCGAGACGGCGCTTGCGAGTTTGAATTTGGGCGCAACCTGCCGCGTTGAAAAGACGAAACGCAAAGGCATCGCGGCCTCGAAGTTCACCGTCACGCACGAGGAGCAGAAGAAACACCGGCATCTGCCGCACATCGAAAAGATCATTTCGGCGGGCGAGATTCCGGCGAAAGCTCGCGCCAACGCGCTTGCCGTTTTTCGCCGGCTCGGCGAGGCCGAAGCCGAGACGCACGATATCCCGATCGAAAAAGTGCATTTTCACGAAGTCGGCGCGATCGATTCGATTTGCGATATTGTCGGCGCTTGCGTAGCGATCGATTCGCTCGGCGTGGAAGAAATTTATTGTTCGCGAATCAATGTCGGCAGCGGTACCGTCGAAACGGAGCACGGCACGCTTCCCGTGCCTGCTCCGGCGACGGCGAGACTGCTGAAGGACCGGCCGATTTATTCGGCTGGCCCGCAAACGGAACTGACGACGCCAACGGGCGCGGCGCTGGTGACCACGCTCGCGCAAGGTTTCGGCGCGCTGCCTTCGGTTCGGATGTTGGCGCAAGGTTTCGGCGCGGGCGATAAAGATTTTCCGATGCAGGCGAACGTGCTGCGCGTGCTCGTGGGCGAAAGGACGCAAGCTTCCGAAGCGACTTCGGTGACGATTCTCGAGGCGAATATCGACGATTCGACTCCGCAAGTGCTCGGCTATGCGATGGAACGATTGTTCGCCGAAGGTGCGCTGGATGTGACACTCACGCCGGTGTTCATGAAGAAGAACCGGCCCGCCACGCTGATTTCCGTAATTGCCGCGCCGGAAACGGCGGAAGAACTGGCCGGCGTGTTATTCGCGGAAACCAGTACGCTGGGGCTGCGCATGATCTCAGCCGAAAGACGTGTGCTCGCGCGACAGATCGCCGAAGTAGAAACTTCGTTTGGCACGATCCGCGTGAAGTACAACGATCGCGGTGGATTCACGCCGGAATATGAAGACTGCCGGCGCCTGGCCGCGGAAAAAGGCGTGCCGCTGCGAGTTGTAATCGGCGAAGCGAACGAGGCCTTCAGCAAACAATCTCGATGAGCAAATACTATCTCACGACGCCCATCTACTACGTCAATGCGGCCCCGCATATCGGGCACGCTTACACGACCATCGCGGCGGAAGCGATTGCGCGCGTAAAGCGGCTGCAGGGACATGAAGTGGTGCTGACGTCGGGCACCGACGAGCATGGCACCAAAGTGGAACGCGCCGCTAAAGCGCAGGGCAAGACACCTGGAGAATTTGTCGACCTCATTTCGAACGAGTTCCAGACGATTTGGAAGAAGCTCGATCTGCAGATCGATCGCTTTCAGCGCACAACGGATAAAAAGCACGCCCAAAACGTGAATCGATTATTCGAAGCGTGCAAACAGAACGGCTACATCTACAAAGGCACGTACACCGGCCTGTATGCGGTGGTGAGCGAATCGTTCGTCAATGACGCCAAACCGGGCGACATCGATCCGGAAACTGGAAAGCCCTACGAAGAGCTGACGGAGGAAAACTATTTCTTCAAGCTCTCGGCGTTCACCGAGCCGCTGCTCAAGTTCTATGACGAGCATCCGGATTTCGTTCAGCCCGAGATACGGCGCAATGAGGTGCTGGCGTTCGTCAAGCAAGGACTGGAAGATCTCTCGATTACGCGGACCAGCATTAAATGGGGCGTTCCCGTCGAAAGCGATCCGGCACATGTGTTTTACGTCTGGTTTGACGCCTTGATGGCATATTGGACCGCAGTCAACGGGGAGGACCGCTGGCCAGCGGACCTGCACTTGATCGGCAAAGAGATTCTGCGTTTCCATGCGGTCTATTGGCCAGCCTTCCTGATGGCCGCCGGTTGGCCGCTGCCGAAGAAGATCTTCGCGCACGGCTGGCTGCTGTTCGAAAACGACAAGATGAGCAAATCGCGCGGCAACATCGTGCGGCCAACTCCGATCGCCGAGACGATGGGCGTCGATGCGCTGCGTTACTTTCTGCTGCGTGAGATCGTTTTCGGGCAGGACGGCAGCTTCAGCTTCGATGCCTTGGTCGGCCGCTACAACTCGGATCTGGCAAACGGGCTCGGTAATCTGGCGAGCCGCACGCTCAGCATGATCCAGCAATATCGCGCCGGCGCGATTCCGCAAGCTTCGAGCGATCCAGCGATTGCGGCAATCGTCGAAAAAGCTTCGAAGGCGGCGCTCGATGCGTATGACGCATTCGAATTTTCTCGTGCGCTGGAGCATATCTGGAGCATCATTTCGGCGGTGGATAAATTCATCGTGGAGCGGGCGCCATGGAAAGGCGGGAATAGCGTAGATGAAACGCTGTACACGGCAGCCAACGCGCTGCGAACGGTTTGCGTTCTTGTTCATCCGGTGATGCCGCACGCGGCGGAAGCGATCTGGCAGCAGCTTGGCGAGACCGGAAAGATTGCCCTGGGTGGCGCGCTCAAAACGGGACAGAAGATCGGCAAAGTCGCGGGTGTGTTTCCGCGGCTCGATGCAAAACCAACGATTCAGAAGATGCAGGAACTCGAAGAAGCGGAAAAGGCGCGGCAGGCGGCCTTAATGGGCAAGGCGCCGGAGGCCAATTTCATTACCATTGACGATTTTGCGAAAGTCGACCTGCGGGTAGGCCAAGTGAAATCGGCTGAAGCCGTGAAGGGCGCGGACAAACTGCTGCACCTGAAGGTGGACATCGGCGAAGAGGAGCCCCGCACGATCGTCGCCGGTATCGCGCTTGCTTACAAGCCGGAACAACTCGTGGGCCGCAAGGTTGTCATTGTCGCCAATCTGCAGCCGCGCAAGCTGCGCGGCCTGACCTCGCAAGGCATGATCGTAGCGGCGAGCCTGGGAGACGGCCAGCCGGTGCTCGCTTCTTTTCTCGAAGACGTGCCAGTGGGCGCGCGGCTCAAGTGACGCTCGATCTGGTCGATTCGCACTGCCATCTGGACGACGAGCAATTCGACGCAGACCGCGCGGCGGTTATCGATCGCGCGTGCGAGGCCGGCGTGAAGCACATGCTCGCAATCGGCGCGGATGGCGCCATCGCACTGGCAGAACAATATCCATTCATCTTTGTTGCGGTGGGCATTCATCCGAACGAGACCGCTACGTTTCTCGACGTCAAGCGTTTCCTCGGCCATCCGAAGGTGAAGGCTATCGGCGAAATCGGACTCGACTATCACTGGGGCGTTCCCAAGGAAACGCAAATGCCGGTTTTTTTGAACCAGCTCGAAATTGCCGAGGAGGCGCAATTGCCGATTGTGATTCATACGCGCGATGCCTGGACGGACACGCTCGATGTTCTGCGGGTGCATTGGAGAGGCAAGCCGTGCGTGGTGCATTGCTTCACGGGAAATGCTGAGCAGGCGCATGAATGTCTGGATCTCGGTTTCTATCTTGCATTAGGCGGAGTTGCGACATTTCCCAAATCCACGGAACTCCGTGAAGCGGCGAGGATTATTCCGGCAGATCGATTGTTACTCGAAACAGACGCTCCGTATCTGGCCCCAGCGCCCAAGCGCGGCAAGCGAAACGAGCCGGCATTCGTGCAATACACGGCGCAGGCAATTGCAGACGCTAGAGGCATTCCGGTGGAAGAACTGGCGGCTCAAACGACGGCCAACTTCGAACGGCTTTTTAATATATAGACGCTACACTGGGGTTTTCGGGGATCATGTTCAGTAAGATTCGGCAGTCGATTACGGCGCGCGAAGCGTTTGAGCTGGTACAGGCGGATCTTGAAGTCGTCGAGCAGGAAATCAGCGTCGAATCGGTCGCCTCAGGCGAGGCGATTACTACCATCAATCACTACCTGCAGGCGGGTGGAGGCAAGCGTCTGCGCCCGGCGTTGCTGCTGCTCTGCAGCCGTATGTTTGGCGCGGCCAACGATTGCGCCCGCCGTTTGGCGGCGGTGGTCGAGATGATTCATACCGCGACGCTGGTGCATGACGACGTGATCGATCTTGCAAAGACGCGTCGCGGCCGGCCATCGACTAACGTGATTTGGGGCAACCACATGTCGGTGCTGGCAGGCGATTGGCTCTACATGCAAGCCTTTCAAGTCGCGCTGCGCGAGCGCAACTTCCATCTGCTCGACGTGCTGATTTCGCTGACGCAAATGATGGTCGAAGGCGAGCTGCTGCAATTCGAGCGGCTGCACCGCATCGACGTGAGCGAAGCGGACTACATGGAACTGGTGGACCGCAAGACCGCAAGTCTGTTTTCGGCGTGTGCGCGATTGGGCGGTATTGCGGCAGGAGTGGAAGAAACGGTAGAAGCACAGCTCAGCGAGTTCGCCTGGAATCTGGGGATGGCGTTCCAGTTGGTGGATGACATTCTGGACTTCACCTCGACGGAAAAGATTCTAGGCAAGCCGGCAGGCAACGATCTGCGCGAAGGGAAAGTGACGTTGCCACTAATTTATGCGCTCGAGCATGCGAGCGCGGAAGAACAGCGCATGGTCGAGACGGTGATCAATGATGCGAGTTATGAAAACGTGCCGTTCATGCGGATTCTACAAATTCTCGAACGGCAAGGCGCGATTCAACGCGCTTATGAACGCGCTCACACGTTTACCGAGAAGTCGCGCACTTTGATTGCGGAGTTTCCCGAGAGCCCCGCCCAACGCGCGCTGTACGGGATCGTGGAGCTGGTGACAGAGCGGAATTCTTAGAGGCGTTACACGAGTTTTTGTTTCCTAATCGGAAGCTCGCGGAGGCGTTTGCCGGTAGCGGCGAAGATCGCGTTGCAAATGGCGGGCGCCATGGGCGGGACACCCGGTTCACCTGCGCCGGTCGGCGGTCCGCCGCCTTCGACTAAGTGGACGTGCGTTTCGTAAGGCGCTTCGTTGATGCGGGCCACCTGATACGTATTGAAGTTACTTTGTTGCACACGGCCATCGGCGGCCGTGATCTCGCCCATGAGAGCGATGCTCGCGCCGAAAGTGGCGGCGCCTTCGAATTGCGATATGACGCGATCGGGATTGATCGATTGGCCGCAATCGACCGCCATATCTACACGAGGAATGCGCAGCTTTCCCGAAGGATCGACTTCTATCTGGACGACTGCCGCGACATAAGTAAGGAAGCTGCGATGAGCCGCAAAACCCCAAGCCCGGCCATTGCCGTTCTTTCTGTTTCCCCAACCGGATTTCTCGGCGGCAACTTCGACAACGCGCCGCAGACGGCCGGTATCGATCGGGTATTGCGCAAGCGGCTTGCCGTAGTTGGTGTATTTGGCTTTCTGGGTAGCGAGATCGATCTGGCGCGGCGCGCCCAGAGTGGCGAGCCAGTATTCCACGGGATCTTTTTGCGTGGTGTGCGCGAGCTCATCGATGAACGATTGGATGCCGAACGCGTGATAGATGTTCGCGACCGAGCGCAGCCAACCGATGCGGAGGTGCGCTTGCGCAGGTCCGTTTTCGGCGCGGAAGTTGGCAATATCAAACGGCACGTCGAGAAAGCCTAGCGAGAGCTCGCCGCCGCCGTATTGTTCCTTTTCATCGAAGGTCGAACCGATGGGAGGAAACACGGTGCGCTGGAGCCAGGCTGTCGGCTTGCCGGACGCGTCGAGCGCCGCTTTGAAGTACATTGCGGAGGTGGTGTGGAAGTAATCGAAGTGAATGTCTTCTTCGCGGGTCCACGAGATTTTAACGGGCTTGCCGACTTTCTTGGAGAGAATGGCCGCTTCGGCAACGTAATCGGGTTTGGATTTGCGGCCGAAGGCGCCGCCGAGCAGCGTGACGTGGCAAGTCACGTCGGACTCTTTGATACCGAGCGCTTTCGAGACGGTGGTGAGGACGGCTTGAGGATTTTGCGTGGCGGCCCAGACTTCTACTTTGCCGTCGCGATACTCCGCGAGCGCAGCGGGCGGTTCCATGGGCGCGTGCGCCAGCAACGGCGTGTAGTAATTCGCTTCGACAATTTTGGCAGCGCCATTGAAGGCGGTATCGACATCGCCGACGGTACGAACAACCTGCTGGGGTTTATTCGCCGTATCGATAAGGGTCTTCTTGAAGGCTTCCGAGCTAAATACCGCATGCGGGCCAGACTCCCACTCGACCTTGAGTTTCTTGCGGCCTTCGGAAGCGGCCCAGGTGTTGTTAGCTATGACGGCCACGCCACCGAGAGCCTGAAAACCATAGGGCGGTTGCGCGCCCTCAATCACGACGGTCTGGCTAACTCCGGCAACTTGTTTCGCGGCGGAATCGTCGAAGGTCTTCAGCTTGCCGCCAAGGACAGGAGGACGTTCGATGGACGCGTAGACCATGCCGGGTACGCGAGCGTCGAAACCGTAGGTTCCGTGCCCGGTGCAGATGTCTTTCAGATCGACGCTGGGGACGCCTTTGCCGATGTAGCGGAATTCGTTGGGCAACTTGAGCCGAACAAGATCGGGACGTGGAATCGGCTGCTTAGAGGCGGCGGCAGCCAGCTCGCCGAATCCGAGGCTACGCCCGCTAGGGGTGTGATGGACCTGGTGATTCTGGGCCTTGCATTCGGTTGCGGAAACCTTCCATTGATCGGCGGCAGCCTTTTCCAGCATGAAGCGGGCAGTAGCCCCCGTTTGACGCATGAGATCGTAAAAATCGCGAATGGAACAGGAGCCGTCGGTGTTCTGCGAACCGTACTTCTTGTCGCCAAGCGCCTGCTCGATGCGAACGCGATTCCAGTCGGCTTCCATTTCGTCGGCAACAACCATAGGCAACGAAGTGCGAATGCCGGTGCCCATTTCAGAGCGGTGGGCGACGATGGTGACCGAGCCATCAGTGTCAACGCCGATAAAGACACTCGGATTCCAGGTTGATTTCGTAACGTCGGCTTCGGCGGAGGGGACAACGCCGGCCGCGAAGATCATGGCGCCGGCGGAGAAAACGCTATTGAGGAAATCGCGGCGGCTCGTGAGCTCGATGCGGTTCATGCTTTCACCCCCGCGGCGGTTTTGATGGCGGCGCGTATGCGCTGGTATGTGCCACAACGGCAGATGTTGCCTTGCATCGCCTGGTCGATATCTTGGTCCGTCGGTTTCGGCTTGGTTTTGAGAAGCGATGCGGCCTGCATGATTTGCCCAGCCTGGCAGTAGCCGCATTGCGGAACGTTGTGCTGCTCCCAGGCTTTTTGCAGCGGGTGATCGCCGTTCGCGCTGAGGCCTTCAATGGTAACGATTGTTTTGCCGGAAGCGCTTTGCATTGGCGTGAGGCAACTGCGTGCGGCTTCACCGTTCACGTGAACGGTACATGCGCCGCACAGGCCCATGCCGCAGCCGAATTTGGAGCCGGTCAACTGGAGCTCATCGCGCAGATACCACAGCAGGGGCATGGCGGGATCGCCGGTGTATTCCTTTGATGCGCCGTTTACTTTGAGACGGATCATGTGCGTAGTTTATCGCTTCTAGTGGGAGCGGAAAAATGGGTACAGACAGCCGCGCCTGCTTGGAGCGGCGATGTATTCGGTGGCTGGCATACGGCGCTTCAGTCAGTCCCCATTTTTCCTAGGCGACACCGCTTTGTTGGAGGAGCTTGGCGACGAGACCGGTCCAGCCGGTTTGGTGGCTGGCGCCGAGGCCTTTGCCGGTGTCGCCATTGAAGTACTCATAGAAGAGCGGGTACTCGCGCAGTTGGCTTTCGCCGAGAGCGACCCCGGAGAGGAAGAGGGAAGAGAGGCGCTGGGAAACTTTGCAAGCGGCTTCGCTTAAGGTAATGCGCTGGCCGGAACCGGTCGGAAATTCGACTTGCAAGGAATCGCCGTAGTAGTGGCCGAGACGCTGCAGCGCTTCGATCAAATTGTAGTTCAAGGGGAACCAGACAGGGCCGCGCCAGTTGGAGTTTCCTCCGAAGGTTCCGGCTTCCGATTCGGCGGGTTCGTAGTTGACTTCGAACGATGAGCCATCCACGTTGACGCGATACGGACGGTCTTTGTGGTAACGGGAGAGCGAGCGAATACCGTAGGGCGAAAGAAATTCGGATTCATCGAATAGGCGTTGCAGGATGCGCTCGAGGCGAGAGCGATTCACCACCGATAGGAGACGGCGGCTGTTCTCGCCGCGTTCGGTCATGGAGGCTAAGCTTTCGGTGAGGTCTTTGCGGTGATCGATGAACCACTGCATTCGTTTTCGGAAGCCGGGGTACCTTTCGATGGTGCGAGGCTCAAGCGTGTCGCAGGCCAGGAGCGGAATGAGGCCCACCAACGAGCGAAGCTTCAACAGGATATGCGAACCATCGACGCGAAGACGGTCATAGTAAAAGCCGTCTTCTTCATCCCAGAGGCCGGAACCATCGTTGTGATTGATGGCATATGAAATATAGAGAAAGTGTTCGAAGAATTTGCTGGCGATGTCTTCGTAGGCGGTATCGAAAGAAGACAAATGTAAGGCGATTTTGAGCATGTTCAGGCAGTACATGGCCATCCAGCTCGAACCGTCGGATTGTTCGAGCAGCCAGCCGCCGGGGAGCACAGAGCTGCGATCGAAAATGCCGATGTTGTCGAGGCCGAGGAAGCCGCCTTCAAAAATGTTGGCGCCTTCGGAGTCTTTTCGATTGACCCACCAGGTAAAGTTCATGAGCAGCTTGTGGAAGACGCGCTCAAGAAACGGAAAATCCCTTACGTCTTTGATGCGGCCATCAATTTGGAACACACGCAGGGCAGCCCAGGCGTGAACAGGCGGATTGACGTCGCCGAACGCCCATTCGTAAGCGGGAATTTGCCCGTTGGGATGCATGTACCATTCGCGGAGAAATAAGGATAGCTGGGCTTTGGCGAAATCGGGGTCGGCGGGCGCAATAGCGACGGAGTGAAAGGCGAGATCCCAGGCGGCATACCAGGGATATTCCCATTTATCGGGCATCGAAATGATGTCCTCATTGAATAAGTGCTTCCAGCGGGAGTTGCGTCCGGATTTGCGCTGCTCGGGAGGCGGCGGCATGGTGGGATCGCCGTTGAGCCATGTTTCGACGACGTAGTGATAGTACTGTTTTCCCCAGAAGAGGCCGGCGAAAGCCTGGCGTTGCACGATTTGGGCTTCCGGAGGTAGACCGGGAGCGAGCCGCCCGAAGAATTCGTCGGCTTCGCCGATGCGCTGCTCGAAAATTGCGTCTGCAGAGTTGAGCGCGAGGGCGGGAGAATTGTCACGCGCGAGGCGGAAGTGGAGAACGGTGCGTGCTGACGGCGCGAGATCGAGTTGGTAGAGCGCGCAGACTTTGGTGCCTCGGCGGGCGGGATTGACAGCCGCGGTTCTGCCGCCAATCAGATATTCGTGGAACGCATCCTTATAGAAGGTGTTCTTGCCTCGCCAGCGATAGAGGCGCTCGGTGTTGGTTTCGTTTTCGGTGAACAGCAGCGGCGGATCGTTTTCGAGAGTGAGGATGAATGTGCCCAGCGTGGAATGTTCCGCGCGAATGGCGCTCGATGACGCAGACAGATTCGGCATTTCCGACGAAGTACACCAGCGCCAGGTATTGCGAAACCAGAGCGTGGGAAGCAGGGTGAGCGTGGCAGGATCGGGTCCGCGGTTCACAACAGTGACGCGAATCCAAATGTCGTCCACATCGTTTTTTGCATATTCGGCAAAGACATCGAAGTAGCGATTGTCCTTGAAGATGCCGGTGTCTTCGAGCTCGTATTCCGGATCGCAGCGATTGCGCCGGCGGCTTTCGGCGACGAGGTCATCGTAGGGGTAGGCGGCTTGCGGATATTTGTAGAGGCCCTTCAAATAGGAGTTGGTCGGCGTGGCGTCGAGATAGTAGTAGACCTCTTTGACATCTTCGCCGTGATTCCCTTCGTGGCCGGTGAGACCAAAGAGGCGCTCTTTCAGAATCGGGTCTTTGCCATTCCAGAGAGCGAGAGCAAAACAGAGGTATTGATGGTTGTCGGAGATGCCGAGAAGGCCATCTTCCGCCCAGCGATAGGCGCGCGAGCGAGCGTGATCGTGCGGGAAGAATTCCCAAGCGGTGCCGTCGGGGCTGTAGTCTTCGCGAACCGTGCCCCAGGAGCGCTCGGCCAGATAGGGGCCCCAACGCTTCCAATGTTTCAGGCGCTTTTCCGCTTCAGCGAGCCGCTGCTGCTCGGCGGTGAGTGTAGACATGGGACTTCATTTAGGGTAGCTTTTAGCAATCCGCTTTCAGCGGTCGCTCGCTTTCAGCGCTCAGCTTTTAGCTGTCGGCTCTTGGCTTTTAGCTGTTGGCTTTTAGCTTTGCGATGTCTTGGAGCGTTTTCACGCTGTCGGTGAGCGTTTGTTGGTGGTAAACCTTCGCTTCGGCGAACGTGACGGCCCATTGGTGGAGGTCTTTTTTCATTTTGTGCTGCTCTTGTTTGCGGTCGTGCTCTTCCTGTTTGCGTTT
>JAICIH010000026.1 GCA_025924475.1 Bryobacteraceae bacterium | reverse complement strand
GGTCCCAGGACCGATGATCCACCAATACCTAGGCCGCCCAGAAAGCGAAAAAAAACGAGTGAGCTCCAGTTCCAGGCAAACCCGCATCCTAATGCGGAAACGACATACAAAATCGCCATAATGCGCAAGCTGTCCCGGCGTCCGTAACGGTCTCCCGGAACACCTGCAAACATGGCGCCGACGATCGTTCCCCAAAGCGCACTCGATACGGTCCATCCAAGCAATGCGGGCGTAAGGCTATAGACCGCGGTCAAATCGCTGGTCGTACCCGCAATTACGGCGGTATCAAATCCAAACAGAAGTCCACCAAGCGCGGCAACAATCGCGCTCTTGATCGTCACTGCGTTCAGAGGAACTCGTGGAGTATCGTTTAATGGCTTCTTTCCCATGCGGACTGTCGCGTCCATAGGTGTACCTCCTGTGATGGTTGAACGTATAGCTCGCCGCCTTCCCCACGAAACGAAAGAGTCGCATAACGCTTAAGGCCGGACAGCTTGACGAAATGAAGGCACCCGCCTGACATGCGATATTCGCTCGGTCCAAATGAATTTTACCGATGCTGAACTTCGGCGTGCTCGGGCTCAACTTCTTCCGCTAGGCAAGCGAAGATCTCGCGATAGAATTCCGGGTGAGACAACCAGGTCTGCCCAGTGACCATACGTCCATCGCGAACGACTTCTTCGGTCGCAAATGTGCCACCCGCTTGTTCTACTTCGGCTCTCACATGCTCATAGCATGTGAAACACTTGCCTTTGGTAAGGCCGGCCGCGGCAAGCACTTGAACGCCATGACAGATTGCGAAGATCCACCTCCCGCTTGCCTCGAACTCCCGGACCAATTGAAGCAGCCGTTGGTTGTTTCGCAAGTATTCGGGTGCGCGTCCGCCGAGAATCAAGACAGCGTCGAAGCTACCTACCTTGACCTCATCGAAACTCAAATCCGCCTGCAAACCATACCCGGGTCGCTCGACATACGTATCCCACCCAGGCTCGAAATCGTGCATTACGAGGTGCAATCGCCGCACGGAAGGAGCTGCGATCAGCGGCTTCCAGCCGGCTTCACGGAACCGGTGAACAGCATATAGAGCCTCGTACGATTCGCCACCATCTCCGGTTATGATCACTATCTGTCGCATTTGACTGACCTTTCAAAGTTTATCTGCCTACCCCACCGCTGTACATTATTATTTCTTCAAGTGCTCCTTCACCCTCAGCATCCGATCCGCCTGAACACGCTTCAGCTCCTGCACAATGCCGGAGGGCCAGCGAATCTTTATGGAGTCCGCAGATCTTGGCCCAAGGCCGAAATATCGGAGCGGCGGTCGAAGTGTCAGCGCCGGTATAAAACGCCCGCAATTCCGCCGGTAATGTAGTCAAGCGTGGAAAGCCCATTGGCGAAGAGGTGGTATCCACTCTAAACAAGATTCTAAATTCTTTCTGGCGGACGGACAGTGGTGGCGTTACTATCGTGCTTGCGCCAGGTTACTCCAACTCTCACGGACGGAATACACGTCACACGCCGTGCTCCTCATGTGGATCTCGATACGCAGATTGTTTACCGGCTCCATCGTTCTCCACAGCCCAACTCATCGCGGTCTGATGTGATCTTGCGATGCAGTGGGCATCATCGATCAGGTCAGTAGGGCCGAAGGAGGCTGAAATTAGTCCCTTGTCTTTGCCGGAAATTGGGAACCATATTCACCAATTCCCTGCCCTGCCGTGAAGGATATGATTACCTTACTCGTCTCCCAGTTCTGCTCCGCGTTTACGCCGACTCCCAATTCACGACGCGATTCTTGGCGGAAACGACACCCTTATTCAACATGCGTTGTGGACTATTGCAGATCGCAAAACATTTTATGTTACTCAGGAGTCGCCTTAGGAATCTTGATCTCTTAAATATATCCTGTTTTCAATTGGTTAGATGACGGTAGCTAGTAAGAGACACATTTGGACAAAATGGCGGTAACTACTCTGTTTTCAATTACTTATACGGAAGCTAATGGGAGTCGAACCCACCCGTGACACGCAAAAGTGCCGCACTCCGGTTTTGAAGACCGGGCCCTACACCGGCAGAGTCTAGCTTCCGACAGCAATTGTAGCGTCAGGGGCCGGATCGGCGGGCGTGAACAAGCGCTCGGCGATCGCGTAGCGTAAAGCCTCAATGCCTTCGCCGGTTGCGCTCGAGATCCGCAGAAACGGATAGCCGTGCTCGGCGGCTTTCGCTTCCACCGCCCCAATGCGCTCGGCGTCCTGGCAAGCGTCAATCTTACTCGCCACCACGATCATTGGCTTATCGAGAAGATGCGCGCCGAATTGGGCGAGCTCGTTCAGGATCACGTCGAAATCGTGCGCCGGGTCGCGCCCAGTGAAATCGGAAACATCTACCAGATGCACGAGCACACGCGTGCGCTCGATGTGGCGGAGGAATTGCGTCCCCAGGCCGTGGCCTTCGTGCGCTCCTTCAATTAGCCCCGGCACATCGGCCATGACGAAGGTTCGGTCGTCTCCGGCCTCGACTACACCCAGATTCGGAACCAGGGTAGTAAACGGATAATCCGCAATCTTCGGTTTCGCCGAAGAAAGGCGGGAGATCAGGGTGGATTTACCGGCATTCGGGAAACCCACCAGGCCCACGTCAGCGAGCAGCTTCAACGTGAAACGCACTCTGGCGAATTCGCCGGGCTTTCCTTCTTCGTGCTCGGTGGGAGCTTGATGCGTAGCAGTGGCGAATCGCGCGTTGCCTCGGCCACCGCGGCCACCGTGCGCCGCAATCCAGCGCTGTCCCGGAGCGGTGAAATCGAACAACAACTCTCCGGTTTCGGCGTCATGCACTTCGGTTCCGACCGGCACAGGCAACTCGATGCCCGCGCCATCCCGGCCGGTGCGATTGCTGCCTTCCCCGTGCCGGCCGCGTTGCGCGGTGTGTTCGGGATTGAATCTGAAATGCAGGAGGGTGTTGTAGTGTTCGCTCGCGGCCAGCGTGACGTCGCCGCCGTGGCCGCCGTCACCGCCGCTCGGGCCGCCGCGAGGCACGAACTTCTCGCGCCGGAAGGCCATGCAGCCGTTTCCGCCGTCGCCGGCCTTCAGCGAAACTACTACTTCGTCAATGAACACAGAATGAGAGACGCAGCGGGCGCCTCAATGCGCACAAACTGGTACCTGCTTGCAGCAATCGCTTAATGCTTATCGCGCGACCGAACTGCCGATGCAGACCAACTTCGTCACTTGAATATTCACGACCGCTCCCTCTGGTCGCGGCTCTGTAAGCTGTTGAAAACACCCTAAGCTTTTTAGCGCATTCAAAGTCGCTCACGCTCCTGGCTCCGTGTCGGCGCTTGATACTAATCTTGCGCTGCGACGATGGTGACAAACTTACCGAGTCTGCCGCGATCGCGGAACTCGACCGTTCCGGGCACCGTGGCAAACAGCGTATCGTCCTTGCCGAGCCCGACGTTCTTGCCGGGCTTGTAACGGGTTCCCCGCTGCCGGACGATGATCGATCCTCCGGTGACGAATTCTCCAGAAAAAACCTTGATGCCCAGGCGCTGCGAATTCGAATCGCGGCCGTTCTTAGAGCTGCCTAAGCCTTTCTTATGTGCCATGCAAAATCCTTTTGGTGAGCCCTTCGCGGCTCTATGCCAGAATCTCCTCCACAGCCACACGCGTATAGTTCTGGCGGTGACCGATGGTGCGCTTATATTGCTTCTTTCGTTTGAACTTGAAGACGATGACTTTATCGCCGCGCCCGTGGGCGGAAATCTTGCCGCGTACCCGCGCCGCCTTCACGGCATCGCCCAACAGCAGCTCGTTGGCATCGTTTGAAACGGCCAGCACCCGGTCGAACTCCACCGCCGAGCCGACCTCTCCGGCCAGCGTGTCCACATCAATTGTCTGTCCAGGCATTACGCGATACTGCTTACCGCCCGTTTCAATCACAGCGTACATAGATTCAGCCTTAAATCCTAATTATTGGTGTACGGTTCCAGGGATGCAGCGCGAGCGCGCTCGTACAACCGCGCTGGAATGCAACCCTATTATCATAGCCTATGGCCCAACGCCGTTGACTTGACCGGGCATAGAAGACGAGTGGGGCGGACCTCCTGGTCCGCGACACGTCCTCGTCGGCCTGCTCAACTGCGTTGAAAACAGAGCAAGCCGGACGAGGACGTCCGGCGCGGCTCAGGAGAGCCGCCCTACTTTGCTTGCTGACGCGCGAGGTCTTTTACTGCCGGCGCCGCAAACGGCGGCGGTACAGCCAGACGATCGCCAGGATGACGGCCGCAACGGCGGTCGCGATCAGGGTATAGCGATGCACCAGCGCGGAAGTATTTTCCCAGCGGTCCCCGAACAGGTACCCGAGGGTCAGGAACAGCGCCACCCAGACGGCCGCTCCCGAATAAGCAAATAGCGCAAAGGTGAAGTAGCGCATGTGGCCCATACCAGCCACCAGAGCCGTGAAATGACGGATTCCGGGGACAAAGTAGCCGATGCTGAGCGACCAGGCACCGATGCGCTCGAACCAGCGGTCCACTCGCTCCAGATGCTCCGGCGTCAGCCGGATGTATTTGCCGTAGCGGTGCACGACGGCGCGGCCCAGAGTCCGGCCGAGATAGAAGCTGAGCGTGATGCCGCAGAGGCTGCCCGCGAAACCGGCCAAAAAAGTAGTGGTGAAATCGAGCCGCCCGCGATAGATGAGATAGCCACAGAAAACCAGCAGGGTCTCGTCGGGAATCGGCAGGCCGAGGATGCCAAACAGCAGTCCCGCGAACAGGCCTATGTAACCGTATTGGGACAGCCACTCGAACAGCCAATCCATTCGCGGTAGTCAGAGGATAGCAGTAGGCATATGCGCTACGATTCCGATATGGCGCTTTTTGACGTTCAGTGCCCGTGCTGCGGCGCAACATTACGGATCGATGCGGAAACTCAGGCCGTGATTCATCATCGCGAACCGGAGAGGAAAGCGCCGATCGAGGATTTGCATGCGGCGGTCCAGGGCCTTAAAGGCGAGGCCGCGCGCCGCAACGACATCTTCGAGAAAAGCTTTACCTCGCATTTGGGCGCGGAAAAAGTCCGGGAAAAGAAATTTGAAGAGCTGCTGAAGCAAGCCAAAGAAGACAAAAGCGGCAAACCGCCGAACCGGCCTTTTGATCTGGACTAGAGCAAACAGCTTTTCAATCAAAATCCCAGCTCGCCGGCGAAATCACCGCGCCCGAGCCGCTTTACGAAATCCAGATCGCCGGCGAGAAAATCCAACGAAGCCAGCTCCCTTAAATCGACCCAGCTAATCTGCTCGAAGACCTGCGCATCCGGCTCGCCGCGAAATTCCTTCACCAGAAAGAACAGCAAATGAACGTGGCTGCCGGTGGCATATTCGTGCTCATAGCGCGCGAGTTCGGCGCCTACTTTGGCTTCGATCCGCAGTTCTTCGGCAAGCTCGCGAATCAGGGCTTGGCGCGGGCTCTCGCCGGGCTCGACCTTACCGCCGGGGAATTCCCATTTCAGTGAATGTCGCCCGCCCTTGCGCCGCTGGCCAACGAGTATGCGCTTACCGCGTAAGATGATGCCCGCTGAAACCAGCAACGGCGTCCGCTTTTTCATCAAGAAGCGGCAGTTGCGGATGCCAGGATTTGGCGGTAGACAAAAGGCAGAATGCCGCCGCTGCGATAGTATTCGGCTTCTTGCGGCGTATCGATGCGGGCTTTTACGGAAAATTCGATTTCCTTGCCATCCGGCTGCGTGGCGGTCACGTTGACGAGGTCGGTGGAAGAAGCAAGGGCCTGCCGGACACCCGTGAGGCGAAAGCGCTCTTCGCCCGTCAAGCCGAGCGATTCACGATTTTGACCCTCCATAAACTGAAGCGGCAACACACCCATCTGAACCAAGTTCGATCGATGGATACGCTCGAAGCTCTCCGCAATAACGGCACGGATGCCGAGCAGCAACGTACCCTTGGCGGCCCAATCGCGGGAAGATCCGGATCCGTATTCTTTGCCGGCAAGAATCAGCAGCGGCACTCCTTCGGCCCGGTATTTTTCCGCCGCGTCGAAGATGGACATCTTTTCGCCGCCGGGCAGATGGCGGGTCCAGCCACCTTCTATCCCCGGCACCAATTGATTCCTGAGCCGGATGTTGGCGAATGTTCCGCGCACCATTACTTCGTGATTCCCGCGCCGCGCGCCATAACTGTTAAAGTCGGCTGGTTTTACGCCAAGGCCGATCAAATATTTGCCAGCCGGACTATCTCTGGGTATCGATCCGGCCGGAGAAATATGATCGGTAGTCACCGAATCTCCCAGGACCGCCAATGCCCGCAAGCCAGCAAAATCCTGAACGAATGTCAGAGGATCGACTAACTTATCAAAATACGGCGGCTGCTTAATATAAGTGGAATCGGCGGTCCATTCAAATAAATTGCCACCCGGCACTTTGAGCGAATTCCAGCTTTGGTCGCCCGAAAATACTTCGGAATACTGCTTGCGGAAAAATTCGGTACGCGCCGACGTCTTAACCACTGCGTCCACTTCTTCCGTCGTGGGCCAGATATCAGCAAGATAAACATCGTTACCGTCGTGATCTTTTCCGAGAGCGTCTTTCGTCAGATCCATGTCAACGGTCCCGGCAATCGAGTAAGCAACAACCAGGGGAGGAGAAGCCAAATAGTTCGAGCGAACCAGCGCGTTGACGCGGCCTTCGAAATTACGGTTCCCGCTCAATACCGCCGCTACATTCAATTTCCCGTCTGTCACGGCGGACGCTACATTCTCCGGCAGCGGACCGCTGTTGCCGATGCAAGTGGTGCAGCCGTAGCCAACCAAGTGGAAGTTCAGCTTTTCGAGGTATGGCATCAGACCCGCATCGGTCAAATAGTCCAGCACTACTTTCGATCCTGGAGCCAACGACGTCTTGACCCAGGGTTTCGCAGTAAGACCTTTTTCCACGGCCTTTTTGGCAAGCAGGCCAGCCGCAATCATCACGGATGGATTCGATGTATTGGTGCAACTCGTGATGGCTGCAATCACCACGGCGCCGTCGTGGAGTTCTTCCTTATGGCCATTCACTCGAAGCGTTCCCTTCTTCACCGGTCCGCCCAGCGTGGTGAGGAAGTTCTGCTTCACATCCGGTAAGTCGATGCGGTCTTGCGGACGTTTCGGCCCGGCCAAAGATGGCACGACTTTGGACAGATCGAGCGAGAGCGTGTCCGAATACGCGGGGTCGGGGGAATCGACAGTCAGGAACAGACCTTGTTCCTTCGTATAGGCCTCTACCAAGTTCGTTAATTCCGGAGTGCGGTTCGTTAAATGCAGATAATCGAGCGTCACCGCGTCGACGGGGAAGAAGCCGATGGTCGCACCATATTCCGGCGCCATGTTGCTGATAGTGGCCCGGTCCGCCAGGGGAAGGGCGCTTACTCCAGGACCAAAAAATTCGACGAACTTACCCACCACACCCTTCTTTCGTAGCATTTGTGTGACGGTAAGTACTAAATCTGTCGCGGTTGCACCTTCAGGCAGCTTACCGCTCAATTTGAAACCGACCACCTGCGGCAGCAGCATGGAGATCGGCTGGCCCAGCATACAGGCCTCGGCTTCAATCCCACCTACACCCCACCCAACAACGCCCAAACCGTTGATCATGGTTGTGTGCGAATCGGTCCCCATCAAAGTATCGGGATAAGCACGCAATATGTCGTTGTGTTTATCACTAAAAACGACGCTGGCGAGATATTCGAGATTTACCTGATGCACGATGCCGGTGTCGGGCGGCACGACACGGAAGTTACTGAACGCTTTCTGGCCCCATCGTAAGAACGCATAGCGCTCCTGATTGCGGCTGAACTCGAGCAGGGCGTTTTCGTGAAAGGCATTACGAGAGCCAAAAACGTCCACTTGCACAGAATGATCGATTACCAAATCCGCCGGTATTAAGGGATTCGCCAGTTCCGGTTTAGCGCCCGCTTTTTTCAGCGCATCGCGCATGGCGGCCAAATCGACCACGCAAGGCACACCGGTAAAATCCTGCAGCAAGATACGCGCCGGGCGAAATTGAATCTCCTGGGCCGCAGTTTTTGGATCCCACGTGGCGACGTATTCGATGTCACTGGACTTTACAGTACGGCCATCTTCAAACCGCAGCAAATTTTCAAGAAGAATCTTTATGGAATAGGGGAGACGGGATAATTTCACTCCGGCCGCTGTTTTCTCGAGCGCATCCAGCCGGAATATTTGATACGTTGCACCGTTCACGCGCAGTTCCGCCGCCGCGCCGAATGTATTCGTTGTCGCCATCTATCTTTATTTTATTCCTCACATGTAGGGAGGCTGCTCAATTCCCAGCACGTTCAGAATGGAAAGCAATTGCTCGCGCACGTATGCGGTGAGCCAAAGAAGCATTGTACGGCGTTCGGCATCCTGCTCCGCGATGACCGAGTGTTCGTGATAGAAATTGTTGAAGCTCTGGGCAAGCTGAAACGCGTATTTGGCAACGTGCGCCGGCTCACCCGCCCCGATAGCGCGCTCGATCGCGCTGTCCGCTTTCGACCCGGCAAGCAGCAACTGCCAGATGTTCTCCGTCTGAAATCCACGTTCGAGCGCCTGCGCATTTAGAACGTCGCGAAAAATCGGCAGCTTTCCTCCGCGCTCCTCAAATTTGCGCAAGATGTTCCCGGCGCGCACGGCGGTGTACTGCACATAAGGTCCGGTCTCGCCTTCGAAGCTGAGCGCCTCATGCAGATCGAACGCAATCACGGAATTGCGCGTAAATTTCAACATAAAATAGCGCAACGCGCCGACGGCTATCTGCTCGGCTACGGTACGCCGCTCCTCCGGCGGAGCTTCGGGATGGCGATGCTCCACTTCCGCAAGCGCCGTCGCGATGAGTTTGTCGATCAGGTCATCCGCCTTGACTCCCAGGCCTTTGCGTCCGGAGACTTCGATATAGCTACGCGTTTTATCTTCTTCCGGAATGGGAATGCCAAGCTCGACGCAAGTACGCGGCGTCAGCGCAACCATCTCATACGAAAAATGTACAGAGGCTTCGGCTTGTTCCGGGAAATGCAGAGCCCGAAGCCCGGCGACTACGACATCCTGCAAATAAGACTGCCGCGAATCGATTACATTGAACACCCGCGATGCGTGGCCGAAAGTGGGCGGCCGCTCGCTGTCCGGGGTGTCGCTCGTCACCCAAACCAGATGTCCATCGCCTTCCCGCGACCAGATTCGATAAAAGAAATCTTTTCCGAGTAACCCGAACTTCCATAGCTGATAAGCAATGTCTTTTCCGACATACGTTACCGTTCCATTGGAGCGCACGATCACTTTGCTATCGTCTGCCGCTTCGCCGCCGCCGGCAGCCGACTCGCGAAATGCGCTGGCGGGCATCACCCAGCAGCCTTTATTTTTTCCCTGCTCCTCGAAATAAATCGCGCCGCGTTGTTTCAGCAGCTCGAATGCCGCGGCCCAGAATTGCAGATGCAGGATTTCACTCTCTCGCGGCAGCAAATCATAGCGAATCCCGAGCCGAGCCATTGTCTTCAGGTGCGCCTGCACAATGGCGTCCGCAATCAGATGTCCGAGTTCGGCCAGTTCGCCCTTCCCTGCCTCGATTGCATGCAAGGTCTCAGCGCGCCATTCCAGCGCTTCCGGGTTGTCTTGGTAATAGGCTGACACCCGCGCATACAAATCCCAGCACAGGTAATCGAATCGCTTGCTGTTGTCGGCAATCGATGCGCGCACTTGGGCCGCACCATACTTTTCCAAATGGTGGAAACCGGCGACCACATCCGCTACCTGCACGCCCGTGTTGTCGATATAGTTTTGAACTTCGACCAGGTTGCCCCTTCTGCGCAGCATGCGTACGAAAGTGTCGCCCAGAATCGCGTTGCGCAGGTGCCCGATGTGCGCGGCTTTGTTCGGGTTGATGTTCGTATGCTCGACAATGATTTTTTCCGCGCGCGCCGAGCCAGCGCTCTTTGCCCCGTCTGCGCGCAAAATGGATTCCGCATAAGCGCCGCGCGCCAGGCGGACATTAATGTAGCCATTCCCGGCAATTTCGAGCGAGGCAACCTCGGGCATGTGCTCGATTTCGCCGGCCAATTCCTGGGCGATCTGCCGCGGTGGACGCTTCAGCTCACGCGCCAATTGAAAAGCGATCGGAATCGCCAGCTCTCCGAAAGAGTTCTGTTTAGGCTGCTCAATTGAAACTTTTACTTTAGATTGAAATTGGGCCGCCACGCGCTCCTGAATCCGGGCGGCTATCTTTGTTGCGATCTCGTCGAACACTGCCTTCCAGTATGCCCGAGAGGGCTCGTAAAGCAGCTTTCAGCGGTTGGCTTTCAGCTATCAGCTCCATGGGAGGCCGGCAAGCCGGCGCTTCACTAACATGGTTGTAATGAAAAAACGTAGCGCGTTGTTTGTACCGCTGGCGCTCGGCGTTCTCGGATGGGCGCAAACCGGCTCCGTCTCACAAACACCCGAGCAACGCGCCGCTGAGCTCGTTTCGCGCATGACGCTCGAAGAGAAGGTCAGCCAGATGCAGAACAGCGCACCCGCTATTCCGCGCCTGCACATCCCTGCCTATGATTGGTGGAACGAAGCACTGCATGGGGTCGCACGGGCGGGCCTTGCCACGGTGTTCCCGCAGGCAATCGGACTCGCGGCGACTTGGGATACAGACCTCGAGCATAGGGTCGCGGACGTCATTTCGACCGAAGCACGCGCAAAATACAACGACGCCTTGCGTCACGATAATCACCGGCGCTACTACGGGCTTACTTTCTGGTCGCCCAACATCAATATCTTTCGCGATCCGCGCTGGGGCCGCGGCCAGGAAACGTATGGCGAGGATCCCTATCTCACCGCGCAGATGGCGCTCGCTTTTATCCACGGCATGCAGGGAAACGATCCGCCCTATTTCAAGACCATCGCCACGTCGAAACATTTCGCCGTGCATAGCGGGCCGGAGGAATCGCGGCATCACTTTGACGCCCGCGTCAGCGAGCAAGATTTGGACAACACCTATCTACCTGCCTTTCATGCCACGCTTACCAAAGGCGGGGCCGATTCGGTCATGTGCGCCTACAATCGCCTGGATGGCGCACCTGCTTGTGCGAGCGATTTTCTGCTAGCAGATACGCTGCGCAACAAGTGGAAATTTCCCGGTTATGTAGTAAGCGATTGCGGCGCTATTGGCGACATTTACCGCGGCCATCACTATGCCGATTCCATGGCGGAAGCTGCAGCAAAAGCGGTACGCGCCGGCACCGATCTCGCTTGTGGCCGCGAGTACAACACGCTCGTAGAGGCCGTACACAAAGGCTACATTCGCGAAGACGAAATCGATCGTTCGGTTAGGCGCTTGTTCACTGCGCGATTCCGGCTCGGCATGTTCGATCCACCCGACCGCGTTCCGTTCTCACGGATAGGCATGGACCAGGTTGCCTCCCCCGCGCATCAACAGCTCGCCCTTGAAGCCGCCGAAAAATCGATCGTTCTTTTAAAGAATGATCGTCATGTGTTGCCCCTGGTTCGCGTGCCGAAGAAAATCGCGGTGATCGGGCCTGCGTCCGACGATCCGGACGTCCTGCTCGGCAACTACTACGGAACGCCACGCCATCTCATCACGCCGTTGGAGGGAATCCAAAACAGGTTTGGCGCGCGCGCTAAAGTGCAA
This sequence comes from Bryobacteraceae bacterium, assembly GCA_025924475.1. Lineage (GTDB taxonomy): Bacteria > Acidobacteriota > Terriglobia > Bryobacterales > Bryobacteraceae > Bog-105. The sequence continues at coordinate 17,292 of JAICIH010000026.1, read as the reverse complement.
TGGGCGTTGGGAAGTGTCTACGCCCAGTCTTCCTTGTCACTCATTCCGACAAGCGTGCATGCCGACTACTACCAGAACGACAACTTCACGGGAAAGCCCGTACTCTCCCGGACAGAGCCGCGCGGCTACTTCGTCTGGGCGATGCAGGATCCGGCAGTAGTGAAGGTTCTTCCCGACCCTACTTTCGCAGTGCGCTGGGAAGCGGCGCTTGAACCGAGAGTCACAGGCGACTATCAGCTTGGTTTGGCTCGCCAGGAATGCGATAGCTGTCCCGGCACCAATACCTGGCGCTTGTTCCTGGACGGCAGGAAATTGGTCGAGGAAACCCGGAAGGCCGCCGGCGGTCATCGCACAGCGAGCGCCAGAGTACATCTGGAAGCGGGAACGACCTATCACATTCGCGCCGAATATGCGCAGCGCGATGGGGGCGGCGGCGTGGAACTAATCTGGACGCCTCCCGCCGGAACGCTGCTGAGCGAGGCAGTGAACACGGTAAGGGATTCCGATGTTGCGATTGTTTGCGTGGGTCTCAACTCGCGGCTTGAAGGCGAGGAATCGCCGATCCAGATCCCCGGCTTTTCGCATGGCGACCGCACTGCCATCGGCTTGCCGGAGCCGCAAGCAAAACTTCTCGAAGCGGTGCTCGATACGGGTAAGCCGGTGATCGTAGTTTTGCTAAACGGCAGCGCTCTTGCCGTGAGCGCAGCGAAACAACGCGCCGCCGCCATTCTGGAAGCCTGGTACGGCGGACAGGAAGGCGGCACTGCTATTGCACGCACGCTCGCCGGAGACAACAACCCCGCCGGCCGACTGCCGGTCACGTTCTATGAATCGGTAGACCAGTTGCCTGCTTTCGATGACTATGCCATGAAAGGCCGTACTTACCGTTACTTCACAGGCCAGCCGCTTTACCCGTTTGGATATGGTCTGAGTTACTCCACTTTCCATTACTCCGATATCCGATCGAATGCGCTGCCGAACGGACAAACGGAAATTACCGCACGCGTGAAAAACGATTCGCGGCGCGCCGGCGATGAAGTGACGCAACTCTATGTCGCCGCGGGTGGCGCAAGGCCCGAGCTAAAGGGATTCATCCGAACACACCTGGCGGCCGGCCAGAGCAAAAGCGTTCGCTTTCTTTTACCTGGCGCCGGACTTCAAGGCGCAATGGTAAGCGTGGGCGGCGGCCAGCCGGGAACCGCCGGATCGCTCAGCCTCACTATTCCGAAGAGTTGATCATGCGCCAGGAAGCCGAATTTTTTGACGATGCTCAATTGGATCTGACGTACATTGCGAAAAAACTGCGTGAGGCTATCAAAGTGGAAGCGCTGCTTACCGCCGCCGGCATCGACTATTTTGTAGAACCGGATTCCTATGTGGGTGGTCTGTTGTTCCGGCGCGAATTGACCGGAGCATTTTTCTATGTTCGCCCGGCCGATCTCGAGCGCACGCATCAGGCGCTAGTGAGCGGCCGGTACAAGCCGTATGAAATCGGTTAGGTTTTTCAACGCGTGACCTGCTTGGCTAGCTTTCCGTCCTAGCTTTCAGCCGTCAGCGATCAGCGATCTGGGGTGTGGGGTGACCCCCTAACGTGAGACAGTCGCGAGGAGACAGCAGTCATCCCTCGTGACCTGCCCCGGAAAATAAGACAGCGGATAAGTTGAGATCCAGTGCTCGGAAGTGGTCCGCAGCCCCGTGTTTTGGGCTTGCTGTGGACTAAAGTATCTCAATTGAACCTCTCAAGCAAAGACGGCCGTTCGGAGCGGCCCTTCGCCTTTATGTCAGTCTCCGAAGGCGGCGTCGGCGGCGTGTCAAGGGCGGGCGTTTTTTGCCCGGCGATAGCGAACCCTTGATACGCTGTTGGCGCTGCCTTACTTACACTGGGGAGGGCGAAGGGCCCACCCCGGATACTGCGGACAAACTCTTCTGGTGTTCGATCGGCAAGGCCGCTATGTGGGCGCGCCTGATTGTAATCGTGGCGCCAGCGTTCCAGCTTCTCCCGTGCATCCGCCAGGTTCAAGAACACCTCGCAGTTCAGGCATTCGTCCCGGAGCCGCCCGTTGAAGCTTTCGATGTAACCGTTTTGGACGGGTCGGCCGGGCCGAATAAAGTCCAATTTCACACCCTCTTGATGCGCCCATACGTCCATCGCCTGCCCCGCGAATTCGCTGCCGTTGTCGGTAGTGATGGATTCCGGTGCGCCACGCAGAGCTACCAGACGTTTCATGTGCCCCACTACTTTTTCGCCGGTCTGCGAGCGATCTGCATAGATACACAGGCACTCCCGCGTGTATTGATCGACCACCGTCAGGATACGGAACCAACGGCCATCCGTCAATCGGTCGCTCACAAAATCCATACTCCATCGCTGATTCGGCCGCGACGGCTCAGGGAGTGGAACCCGCGTGTGCGCAGCTCGTTTCATCCGCTTTTTTGTTCGCACTTGCAAACCTTCTTCGCGATACAAGCGGTAGACTCGCTTCGTATTCACCCTCCAACCTTCCCGTCGCAGCAGCACTGTTAATCGCCGATATCCGTACCGCACTCTGCTGCCGGCCAGCTCTCGTATCCGCATACGCAGTTCCTTTTGCGGATCACGCCGGCTCCGGTATCGATTGATCCAGCGCGTGATTCCCATCAGCCCACAAGCACGCTTTTCGCTCAACTGGTAGCCCGGCCGTATGTCACTCACCAGTTCGCGACGTGCTGTGGGCTTCAAGCCTTTTTTGAGAGCACCTCCTGCAGTATGTGCTTGTCCAGCGTCAAATCTGCCACCAGCGTCTTCAGTTTGCGGTTCTCGTCCCGCAACTGCCTCAGTTCCCGCAGCTCCGTCAAACCCAGGCCGGCAAAACGCCGCTTCCAGCTGTAGAATGCCTGCGGCGAGACCCCTAGCTCGCGGCAAATATCCCCGACCTTCTTGCCCGCCTCCGCCTGCCGCAAAGCGTGCATAATTTGCTCTTCCGTGTGGACCTTTTCTTGGCATTTGCCCTCCTTCGGCTTTCGTCCAGAGGATCACATCCGAGCGCCGGACTCAACTTATCGCCTGTCTCATTTTCGGGTTTTGGGTCACTCCGCCCAAGGGGTCCACTCCAGAGTTCGTTACCACGTACAAACCGCTTACTTGCGTGCGCGGCTCAGTTTCGAGGCGGCGTTCATATTCATGTTTTCGTTGCGAAGGGTCACTAGATGCTCGTTTCCGGTTTACACATCCGCAACTGTTTCGCCATTTCTTCAGGCGCGGTATCGGCCAAAAAACTTCCGTAGCCCGTTTCCATCGTTGCCAAATATTTCAGCTTGGTGGCGCTACGCTGCAGCGGCAAAAATTGCACATGGAAATGATACGGCGCCTCTGTGTCGCGAAGAGGCGCCTGTTTCAGAACCATCATCAACGGCATCATGAAACCGTACAAACAGTCGTATTTGCGGCGGATCACGCTGATGTGCTGCGCGAGACTATGCTTCTCCTCGACACTCAAATCGAGCAGCGTGCGCACGTGGCGCCGCGCATAAAGACCAACTTCGGCCGGGAAACGCGCGGCGAACGGTACGAACGCCGCGAAATATCCGTCTTCAGAAATGATGCGCGATCTCTGTGCGACTTCTTCTTGCACCAAGCGGCAAAACAGACACTCGCCCTGGTGCGCTTCCGCATGCAGCCGCGCCGACTCTATTTCGGTCTCCACGGTCGGCGCGATAAACGGAATGGCGTAAATTTGTCCGTGCGGATGCGGCATCGTCACACCGACCGCCTCGCCGCAATTTTCGAAGATGCAAACCATGGCGATGTCCGGATTCGCCGCATGCTCCGCCGTGCGTTTTGTCCAGAGATCGATGATTTTGCGCCAATTCTCAAGCGTCAATTGCGAGGGCGGCAGCGTGTGCTCGGGCGAGTACAGCACCACGTCGCACGCGCCACACGGGCCATTCTCCGCGAACAATTCAGGCATCTTTTCTGGGACGAACGGGTCGGCAGCCGGGGAGAATCCCGGGAAATCATTCGGATATAAATAGACGTCGTATTCATCCGGCACTTTGCCCGAGCCCGGATCGAAGGGACACCAATTCGCAGGCATTTGGGGCCGATTCTGCCGGTCGGTCGAAAAAGCGACCCACTGCCGCAGGACGGCGTTCCAGCGGAGCACGTGCATGAGCGGCTACTGAATCCCCTGTTCTATGGGAGATGTAATCGTGTTGCTGGCATTTCCCGCTTGCATCAAAAACAGTTGGGCAGTGTCGCCAGAGGCGGGCGGCAAGACAAATCGAATCTCATAGACGCCCTGAGCCTCTTCCGGGAGCTTCGCGGAAATCATTTCCGCTCGCGATCCATTCACCCACACAGTGACGGCATTCAAGACATTCCCGTCTTCATCCACAGCGCCGAGGCCCGTGCCCCAAACCGTGATGATTTCTCCGGGCTTGGCCGGAGTTTCCGCCGTGACCGGCGCGCCGCTCGACGCCGCTGTTTCCGCATGCAGCAATAATCCCGCTCGCGGCTCGTTTCCACCGAACGCATACAAACCCGGGAATGCGCTCGCGAGTTTCACCGCCACGGCATTCGAAACTGTGACAGCAGCACCCAAGTGTTGCGACCGGATATACAAGCTGCCCGAAGTTGCATTTCCAAGCTCGCCGGGCGCTTGGACTTGAATCTCCTCCGCATTCGCCGATAGCACCGGTAAGGATTCGCCGTTCAGCACAACGTCCACACGGGAAGGATCGTTCTGTCCTTTGATCCGAATCGTCGCCAGACCGCCGGCGGCTAACGGGGTGGTGAAAAGGCTCGCCGAATTCACAACAGCATCGCTCGCAAGCGCCGTGTCGCCGGGTGTAAAAACGAGAATCCGCCGGTCCGCGCCGTCGGCGACATATAGATTGGTTCCATCGGAGGCGAGGGCCGCTGGATTACGCAGAGTATTGGCGCCCGCTACATCGTTCGCCGCCGCCGACGTGAAATCGGGCTGTCCCAGCACCGCATCGGCTGGCTGATCGTCGGCAACGGGCAAGCTGTTCCAAACCAACACACGATGCAGCCCCGCATCTCCGGCAAACAGGCGCTTGCCATCGAACGCAACCGATGTCGGATCGATCAGAGTGCTTGCGGAAACGCCAGCCGCACTACCGGCGCGGCCCAGCACGACATCCGGCTCCGGAGAAGTGGAATCGCGCCAGATCAACACGCGATGATTCGCGGGGTCGGCCACCACCACCGTTCTGCCGAAGGATGCGACTCCGGCCACGCCACGCATTACGGCTTGATTGGCGACGCTTACCGGCGCAAACCCGCACACACGGCAGCCGGATCCCGGTCCGCCGTTCAGATCGTCCTTGGGTCCCGGAAGCTTCGCGAGATCGAACGTCAATACATGATTGCTTGCGTCCGCCGCGTAGAGCTTTCCTTTCGAAACGGTGAGCGCGTGCGCGACAATTCCAGCGTCGTGCGCGGAAAACGACGGCTGTCCAATTACCGCACGCGCGGCCTGCCCGTTCTGAAATTCGGCCGCTGATAGAGATGTAACAAGCGCCGCCAACGCGGCCGCTGTTCGGCCCATCATGAAAAAGCTCAAACTTATAGACTACTTCTTCTTCCGCGTGTACGTCGCGGTCACACGTGTCGAGATGCCGCCCCGGGCTGCGAAATCGCCTTCCACCATCGCCTGGACCGGATCTGTGGCCTTGACTACATCCGCCAAAAAGCGATTGACCGCATTCTCCTGAAAGATGCCCAGATTACGGTAAGCGAGCATATACATTTTTAAGGACTTCAATTCCAGGCAGCGCTCACGCGGCGTGTACACCAAGCGCAACGTGCCATGGTCCGGCAAGCCGGTCTTCGGACAAACTGAGGTGAACTCCGGCAGCACAATTTCTATTTCGTAACCCGGATATTGGTTCGGCCAAGTCTCGATGTCCGGTAGAGACGCGTGAACGCCCGCTTCGGCATGCTCGTCGGTATATTGCTTCTGGTTTTTCATTGCTTCTGCAGTTTGCTCGAAAGCAATCCTAAAAATAGCCCGACGTCCGTCACCACGCCAACAGCTTGGCCTGTTCCCCGGTCGCTCACTTTCGTCGGAACAGCCGGATTAATATCCACACAAACAATCTTGACCCAAGCCGGCAACATATTCCCGACGGCAATCGAGTGCAGCATGGAACTCAAGCACAGCACCACACCCGCATCGCGCAATTGCGCGGCATAGGCGTCCTGCGCCTTATTCATGTCCGTGATCACGCCCGGCAGCGGGCCGTCATCGCGCAGGCTGCCGGCCAACACAAACGGTATACCCGCGCGGACGCACTCGTACATCACACCTTTCCGCAAAACGCCCTTCTCCACCGCTTCTTTGATGCCGCCCGCACGGTTAATTGCATTAATCGCCCGCATATGGTTGCGATGGCCGTGCTGTTCCAATCGTCCATCGGAGGCGCGGACGCCCAACGACGTACCGAGCAACGCCGCTTCGATGTCATGCACCGCCAGAGCATTCCCGGCGAGCAACACATCGATCCAGCCATCACGAATCAATCGGGACAGCGCTTCTACACCACCCGTATGCACGACTACGGGTCCGGCCACGGCGACGATCTTCTTCCCTTCCCGCCGCACCTGGCGAACGATGGCAGCCGTTTGCTCTACCGCCGTCTCCACCTGACGCTCGGATGAAATATCGTTGCTCATGAAGGCGAAGGCAAAACGGTCGCGCTCTTTTGCTTCCGGCACAACACGGATGCCCTTCATCCCGACTACAATCGGATCTCCGGCCTTAATGTCGCGCAAACGCCGGCAGCGCGCGCCCTCGCTATCAACCACGATCATGGCGTCCATGCGCTGGTTCGCCACTTCGTGCCATTGCCCCTTGTGACGCACGAGGGTCCGCTGATTGGTCGTGGAGTAGAAATCGTCCGGCGCGCAGCGGTCGCAGTCCGCCCGTTTCAATTCAGCGTCGCCCGAGTCCACTGCCGTGCAGCCCAAACCGAGCAGTTGCGTCATCATCTGCTCGAGCTCCTTCTGCGATGGAGCTTCCACCTTAAGCCGGAGCTTTGAGGGCTCGCTGTTGGTGCGTCCGATTGAGAACTGCTCGACTTCGAAGCGGCCGCCGAACTCGACCACCGTGTCGAAGATTCGCTCCATGATGTGCGAATCGATCAGGTGGCCCTGCGCCTCGACCACCTCCGACAGCGGCAATTCCAGTGAATGCGCCTGACGGTCCATGCGCTCAGGCATGCGTCAGGAACACCGGCAGAGTTTCTTTATTCGTATAGCTGGGCCGATATCGCTCTGTATTAAACATGTTGGCGACATCGACTTTACGCGGACCCAGCTTCGGATCCGGAATTTTCACCATGGCAAACTTGCCTTCGTTGATCGCGGCCATGAAACCGTGTCTGCCCGAAGCTATTGCATCGTACGCCATCGTGCCGAACGTCGTCGCAACCATGGTGTCCAGAAAATCCGGGGCGCCGCTCCGCAAATCGTACGTCAAATCGCTCACTACGGTCTCGGCGCCTTTGCGCTGAATGATCTGATCGCTGAACGCCTCCGCAACGCTGAATTTCTTTTTGTGCCCAAACGCGTCAGCCTCGCCGTACTCTTTCACCTTGTAGCCTTTCCACTTCGCGCCTTCGGACAAAATCAGCAAAGCATAGTTACTCGGGTTATTTTTCTTATCCGTCATGATCAGATCGATCATGCGCTCCAGATCGAACTCGTACTCGGGGATACCGCAGCGAATCGAAGTGACATAGGCCGTATAAAGCGCCGTATATCCGGCATCCCGTCCGAAAACGCGAAAAATGCCGATGCGTTCGTGCGAGCCAACGGTGGTGCGCTGCCGCTGGATCGCATCCATCGCGCGCGAAATGGCGGTAGAGAACCCGATGCAGTATTCCGTGTTCCGGACATCGTTATCCATGGTCTTCGGAATTCCGATCACGTTGAAATTCTGTTTGTCGAGCACCGCGGCATAGCTGAGCGTGTCGTCGCCACCGATCGCAACCAGAGAATCGAGCTGCAATTTTTCGAGATTCGACAGGACACGTTTCGTCATGTCATAGGTCGTTACCGTCTCGCCATTCTTAGTGGTTTGCCCTGCCGGAAAATCCGCCGAATTCAAAAAAGACGGAAGCTTTTTCATCTTCGACGGATTGGTGCGGCTGGTATGCAGAAACGTTCCGCCCGTCCGGTCGATTCGCCGCGTGTTCTCGCGGCTGAGTGGCAACACGTAGCGCTTGACACTCTCCGGATCGTCGAAATTCAGATCCGTGAGTCCCTTCCATCCCAAACGAATTCCGGTTACTTCGTGGTTATCCGATGTAGCGCGATATACGACGTTCTTGATCACGGCATTTAAACCGGGGACGTCGCCGCCACCGGTCAAAATGCCGATTCTTTTACCTGACATGACTCTCCTGTCCCGACTATTTTAGCGAGACAGGATCGTTCTACACCCACCAGGCCGCGGCAGGTTGTTCGCGAATCATGATCTGATTGAGGAACTCGGCGGCTTTCGTGAGCCCTTCGTCCGGCGACATTAACGAATCCTCATGCTCGATCGAGAGGACATAATCGTAGCCGTACATGCGCAATGTGGAAATGAACTCTTTCCACCAACCATAGGGATGTCCGTAGCCACAGGAACGGAAGATCCAGGCGCGATTGCGTTCATCCGTGTATTTCTTAGTGTCGAGAACGCCCGTCTTCGGCAGATTGAAATCGTAGATCTGGGTGTCCTTTGCATGGACGTGGAAAATTGCATCGCCCAATACGCGTACCGCCTTAATGGGATCGATCTGCTGCCAGAACATATGGCTCGGATCGTAATTGCATCCGACGCTCGGGCCTGCAATGGAGCGCAACTTCAACATCGTCTCGGGGTTGTACACGACAAATCCCGGATGCATCTCGATCGCAATTTTGACTCCATGATCCTTGGCGAATTTGCCGTGCTTTTCCCAGAACGGCGCGACCTTCTTTTCCCACTGCCAATCGAGCACGTCTAAATATTCGGGAGGCCAGGGGCACGTCACCCAGTTCGGATATTTCGCATTTTCCGAATCTCCGGGGCAGCCGGAAAAATCGATGACCACCGGCACGCCCAGCTTCTCGGCGAGTTCTATTGTTCGCTTGCTTGTCTCCACATAGTCTTTGGCGACCGCCTTGTCGGGATGAAGCGGATTGCCGTGGCAGCTTAGGGCACTGATGGAAAATCCTTCGTCGTCCAGCTTCTTCTTGAATTCTTTCAGCTCCTTTGAATTGCGCGCCATCGACAATTTGCAATGGGGATCGCCAGGATAGTTGCCTGTGCCGAGCTCCACCGTCGAGATGTTGAGCTTCTTCAACTTCTCCAAAACTTTTTCTAATGGAAATTGCGCCAATAACGCGGTAAAACAGCCAACTCTCATGAGCGAAAGCGTATCACAAGCCATAAGGCCGCTATCAGAAAGCCCGCCGCGGCTTTGTACTCTTCATTCCGCCAATAGCGCTTCCATGAAAATCGCGCAGGCGGTCCCTTCCATTTCGCAAAGGGAAGAAAGCGATGAACGCGCTGCGCGTAGGCCGCATATTCCGGGAAAATGACGCGAAGATGCTGTTCTTCGAGTTCGATCGCCGGCAGGTATACAAATAGGAACACCACGGCAAACAGAATTCCCAACCAAATGGATCGGGCTGCGATCACCATACCCAACGCGGCAACTAGTGTTCCGGCGTATAACGGATTGCGTATGTACGCGTACGGTCCCGAAATCGCAAGCTGCTCGTTCTTCGCCAAGTGACCCGCTGCCCACCCGCGCAACCACAAGCCCGCGGCTGCGATAGACAAACCCGCGATAAGCGATGCGCGCGTAGGATGCGGCAACCAGGTAAACACAACCAGCAACAAAAAGCCGCCCGCCACGCGGAAGCGCTGCACAAAATCGGAATATCGTTTTGGAAACAGATAACGCGGCTCGCTCACGGCCGGCTCACCGCGATCGATCGCAGAAGTTCCTCCGCCACGCGCTCTGCCGAAATTTTTTTCATGCTGTCATCTGATTCGGCGCGCCGCTTGTACGTCGTTTGCGCATCCGGCGCGCGCAACACCGTCATACGGCTCCGGAATGGCCCATTGTGCACTGGATCGGTAGGCCCGAACAGCGCCACTCCCGGCTTGCCCAAAGCTGCCGCCAGATGCATTGGCCCGCTGTCTACGCCGACAATTCCCACGGCTCGTCTCGTCGCATCGATCAAACCGCTAATGGAAGAAGAATGCAGGCGAACATGTGGAAGATTTTCGATCTCGCGTTCGCGTTCCGCAGGCACGTTTGCTACCAGTTCCAATCCCTGTGCGCGCAGGAGCTTTCCTAATTCGTCATAGTAGGAAAGCGGCCACTGCTTACTCCCCCAACCGGCCAGCGGACTTGCCAATATAAAAGGTCCGGCTGGCAGTTCACCTTCGGACTGTCCCGGTGGAAGCCAGGATTCTAAGGCTAACGGTGTCGCACCCGCCGCCGCGGCGAGTTGCAGATTCCGCTCGATGCGATGCGGACCCTTTGCCTTCACATGCCGTGTATAAAACACGGCAGCCAGCGGCTCGCGGGCTAGCGACTTCGTCAGACCGATATACAATTTTGGCCGCGCCGATCTGCCCACAACCGCTGACTGGATCAAGCCCTGGAAATCAATCGCGATCTCCGGCCGGATGGCTCGCAAGCGCCGCCACGTTTTCGCGAGCGCTCCGATATTCTGGCGGTCAAACGGAACCAGCTCGTCGATATTTGGGTTTCCCTCGAGCAGCTCGATCCATTTGCGCGCCACTACCCAAATAATGCGTTTCTCCGGAAAACTTTTTTTAAGACTCGCCACTGCCGGAAGCGCGTGAAGGATGTCGCCCATCGCACCCAACCGGACGGCCAGGATGGAATTCATCAGCGATTCTGCCGATCCAGCACAAACCGAACAAATTCATCGGAGCGCGTAGGATCTTCAAAGACCTTCGCTTTTCCGACAGCCTCCCGCCATTCTTCCTGGCGCGCGATCGAAACAAGGCGAATAGGATGCAATCCGGCGATGAGCGCCGCTCGCGCCTCCGCGGTAAGTAACGTGCCCGGCTCGTCTAAGACGATCGCGGCCAGATTGCCGCCGCCATTCCCAATTTCTGTCAAACGCTGTGCCAAGGCTGCCGTCAACGGATCAAATAATCCCGCTACGGCCCGCCATTCCCCTACCCCCATTCGCCGGCGCAGTTCCTCTAATGGCACAATTTTCTCTCGCGTATCCACTTATCTGTTGGCTCTTTCTATTCCTACCAATTCGAGCGCTGTTTGCGCTACGCGCTCCGCGCTCACCCGCGTCATACAGCGATGGTCGATCGGGCATTCCCGCAACAAGCACGGGCTGCAGTCTACCGGTTCGCGCACAATGCGGCTATGCTCACCGGTCGGACCTGTCGCCTGTTCGTCGGTTGCGCCAAACACCACCACGGTCGGAACACCTAACGCGGAAGCGATATGCATCGGACCGGAATCATTGGTCAGGAACACGTCGCAAGCCGCTGCCATTTCGATAAATTCGCCGAGAGCCGTGGAACCCGCCAAGCTCGCGCTCGCCACGCCTTCCGCTTCGATTCGCCCGCGCACGATGTTGCAAATCGGGGCTTCGTCTTTCGATCCGAACACCGCCACGCCCGCGCCACGCTCCCGCGCCACTTGCAAGGCCGCATCCGCAAAACGTTCCGGTAGCCACCGTTTCGCCCCGCCATACGCCGCTCCCGGACTGACGCCGATAACACGCCTCGAACCAAAAATTCGCTGTAATCGTTCGCGCCCCGCCGCGGCCGCCGCTGCTGCGCCATATAACCGAATGGCTCTGTCGAGCGGATAACTGTCAATCAACCGCGCGCGCTTCAGCAATTCGAGATAGTAAAAGCGTTGATGCCGCGGCGTCTCGCCTTCCAGGGGGGTAGGAATCGGATGGGTCAGCAGCCATCCTCGCCCATCCCGCGCATAGCCGATGCGAACGGGAATGCCCGCCCAGCGCACCAGCGCCGCCGCTTCGAATGCATTTTGTAAAAGAATCGCGGCATCGAATCGACGTTTGCGCAGCTCAGCCGCAAGCCGGTTTTTCTCGCCAAGTCCCTTCCATCCGCGCGGCGCCTCGTAAGGAATCAGCTCGTCGCAAAAAGGCTCGCGTCCATATAGGCCAGCCACCCAGGGACGCGCCAAGATCGAAATCCGGGCTCCCGGGTAGCGCTCGCGCAGCGCTTCGAGAGCCGGTATCGACATCACTGCGTCACCGACCCAGTTTGTCGCGCGGATTAATATGCGCCGGTATTCCATCCCAAGGTTCTAAAGAACCACGCGCGTAAGCAAGTGGCTGACGCGCGCGGCTCGGTTCTCTACCTGAATTTTAATTTGCCGCGTTTTCTGATATGCTACAGGTCGACACCCGACTAGAAGGACAAATTTCCCATGGATCTTCTGCAAGGCACTCTCGACCTGCTGGTTTTGCAGACGCTCGCCGCCGGTTCCGCGCACGGCCATGCCATTGCGCAATCCATTGAATCCCGGTCCAAAGAAATACTTCAGGTGGGGCACGGCTCCCTCTATCCGGCGTTGCAGCGGCTACTGAAGCAGGGTCTCATTTTGGCGGACGACGGGCAATCGGATAACAATCGCAAAGCGCGGTTCTACCGCCTCACAGCCAAAGGCCGCCGCCGGCTTTTATTGGAAACTTCGAAATGGCGTGAATTTTCGACTGCCATCGGCTATATCTTGACCCCGCCATCCGGCGAAACCAATTGAAAGGAGTTTCAACCTATGACCTGGTGGAGACGGCGAAGCGATCGTTTAGACGACGAAATGCAACAGCATATCGATTTCGAAACGGAGCAGAATATTGCGGCCGGAATGCCGCCTGGCGAGGCGCGCTCCGCCGCGCTCCGGAAATTTGGCAATGTCTCCCTGGCCAAGGAGGAATCCCGCGAGGTCTGGGGCTGGCTCTGGCTGGAACGGCTCTGGCAGGACACGGTCTATGGACTGCGCGGACTCGTTCATACTCCGGGATCTACCATCGTCGCGCTACTGTCGCTAATGCTCGGCATCGGCGCGAGCACGTCATTGTTTAGTGTGATCTATGGCGTTCTCATTGCTCCTTATCCTTACAAAAATCCCGATCAAATATGGGCTCCGGCCGTAATCAGCCCTAAAGAACCATCGAATGGATGGCATCAATATCGGCGCCGCGAACTTCTCGCTATTCGAAACCTTCCCGGCGTCGCAACGGCGATGGCGACCACCTATGAATCTACTTTGCTCACCGGCACTGACAGCCCGGAGAGTTTCTATGGCGTCTTAGTCACCGGCAACGCCTTTGACTTCCTCGGAGTCAAACCGCTCATTGGACGTACGATTGAACCCTTCGATATCCGGCCGGACGGCACGCCCGAACCGGTGGTCGTACTGAATTATCGGTTCTGGCAGCGCAAATTTAACGGCGACAGTAATGCCATCGGCCAGAAATTGATATTGAACGATGTACCGCGCACCGTAATAGGCGTGATGCCGCCGCGTTTCGGCTGGTTCACCGACGACGCGTTCTGGCTTCCGATGGGTATGGACCTCGCCGATGAGACTCCTCTGAACGCCATTGTGCGGCTGCGACCCGGCATCACAAAAGAAGTAGCCGAGCAGCAATTGCAGAGCCTGAATGTACAGCTGGCCGCTGAAAAGCCGCAAAACTTCCCAAAAGGCGGATTCCGCAGCACGCTGCTGAACTACCTGGACATCACGGTTGCCAGCGGCGCCATGAAATCGAGCTTGCATCTATTGTTGGTCGCAGTCGGATTTCTCCTGCTCATTGCTTGTGTGAACGTGGCCAATTTGCAACTGGCGCGCACCACAGCCCGGGCGCGCGAGATTGCGGTACGCCTTTCCGTTGGCGCCAGCCGCCCGCGGCTGATACGCCAGCTACTCACGGAAAGCATTCTGCTGTCGGTATTGGGCGGTGCGCTCGGTATCTTGTTCGCGATCGGCGCCACGCGAGCGATTGCCGCATTGATGCCCGATTTCTACAAACCCAACGAAGCTCGCATCACCATGAACGTCTACGTACTTGTGTTTTCGCTAGCCGTATCGCTGGTGACCGGAATCCTTTTCGGCTTGACGCCCGCGTTCCGCTGTTCCCGGCCCGACCTGGCCGGAACATTAAAGGACGGTGGCAGAGGAGCCGTCGGAAGCGCCAGTGGGCAAAAGGTGCGCGGCTGGCTGGTAGCCGCGGAAGTGGCGCTATCGGTCATCCTGCTCGCCGGCGCCAGCCTTGCAATCCGCAGCTTCGCGCAGTTGTCGCAAATCGATCCCGGTTTTCAGCCGCAAAAAACTTTGATGGTAGATGTTCCGCTTCCGCCGAAACGCTATGCAACGCTCGAGCGCCGGAATACGTTCGCCCGCAGTTTGCTCGAAAGCGTCAGTGGGTTGCCCGGTGTGGAAGCCGCCGCCCTGGGAAATGGCGGCATGCCGTTTGGCGGCCCGCGTTCCGCTTATTCGATCGATGGACAACTCCCGGCGGAAGACCGCCGCATTGTCGTCAGCTTTATCAGTAGCGACTATCCGCGAGCGCTGGGAATTACACTCAAGCGCGGAAGAACATTGACAGCGCAGGAAGTGGCGGACGGCACTCATGTAGCGCTCATCAATCAGACTGCCGCCAAATTATGGACGGCAGGAGAAAGCCCTATCGGCAGGCGCATCCGTATTAACCTGCTGAGCAATCCCGGACGGCCGCAGCTATTGGTTCCCACCGGCGTCACGCCCGACGTTACAATTGTCGGCATTCTCGGCGATACCACGAATGCGGGTTTGCGCGAAGCAACTCTGCCCGGGGTGTACGTTCCTTACACCTTGCTCGCGCCTCCTTCGCGTGTGCTGGCTTTGCGAACCTTTGGCGACCCGATGACGGTTCTAAACGCAGTGCGGCAAAAAGTGCGTGAACTCGATAAAGACCAGCCGCTGTCGCAGCCCATCACACTGAAAGAGATCCTAGGATTTCAAACCGTGCAGCCGCGCTTCAACATGGCGCTCTTCAGCACCTTCGCGGCGCTTGGCTTGGCGCTCGCCGCGATCGGAATCTATAGCGTGATTTCCTATGGTGTCGCGCAGCGAATGCACGAAATCGGCGTGCGCATGGCGCTCGGAGCCAGGCGCGGCGACGTGCTCGCAATCGTGCTCCGCATGGTGGCCAAAGTTGCAGCCATTGGCCTCGCGATCGGTCTGGTAGGCAGCATGGCCCTCGAGCGGATCGTTCGATTCCAGGTCTTTGCCGCCACCTCGTTTGACGCCATCGCACTCGCCGGCATCGTGGTTGTGCTTTCGATTGTGGCCTTGCTTGCCGCCTGGCTGCCGGCAAGACGCGCCGCGCGTCTGGATCCGGTAGCGGCCCTGCGGCACGAAGCTTGAGCGCAATTCCGCAACTACAATTCGTGGCGCAGCGCAATAACCGGATCTACACGACTCGCGCGCAAGGCCGGAATAGCAGACGCTAATACTCCTACCGAGAGGAGCAGCAGGCATACGAAACCGTATGTCGCTGGATCGGCGATATCCACGCCATAGACCTGATTGCGAAGCAACCGCATCAGCAACAAAGCCGCGGCCGAGCCAACAAGTACTCCGCTCGCCGTGAGAATCACGCCCTGCCGGACAATCAGCGCCAATATATCTTTCGCTTGGCCGCCCACCGCCATGCGGATTCCGAATTCCGCCGTCCGCTGGCTCACCACATAGGCCAGCACGCCATAGAGTCCGATGGCGGCCAACGCTAACGCTAGCCCGGAAAAACACAGGAGAAGAAACGCCGTGTAGCGCCGGTCTCCGATGGCGGCGTTGAGCAGCGACTCCATCGTACGAATCTTCCACACCGGCTGGTCTTTATCGATCGACCAGATGGCGCGGCGAACCGCTTGTGTCGCAGCTAGCGGATCGCCCTTGGTCCTGGCAACCAGAGTCGCAAATATGAAGGGCGCCTGCGCGTACGGAATATAAATTTGCGGGAGTTGCGGATCGGTCAGGGAATCGTATTTTGTATCCGGAACAATACCCACCACCGTAGCGATCGGATTCTGCTCGAAACGGACCGCGCGTCCGATCGCATTCGTATGCGGCCAAAACCGCGACGCGAACGAACGGCTTACGATAGCCACAGGCGCAGAGGTGGCGCTGTCGGCGGCAGTAAACGGGCGGCCCTCGAGTATCGGCATGCCAACCGTCTCGAAATACGTGGGAGTAACGGTGTTCCCGCGTGCCAGAAATGGCGCTTCGGGCGGGGCAGGCGGCCGGTCGTTGAAGCTTACTATCACAGAACCGCCATTGCCGCTGAACGGTAGCGCGCGAATCATACCGGCCGATACGATCCCAGGAATCGATGCGACACGACGGGCCACTTCCTCGTGAAATTGAGCTTGCTGGGCGCCATTGGGATATTTGCTGCGGGGTAAACGATACTCCAGCGTGAGTAGATGATCAGTGCGAAACCCTGGATTTACGACGGTGAGCTTCGCGATCGTCTTTCCCATTAAGCCGGCGCCTACCAGCAACACCAAAGCGATCGCCACCTGGATCGACACGAGAATATTTCTAAGCCTGCCGCGGGCCATGCCGGCTCCACGCTGGCGGATCGAAGTGTCCGCCTCCGTGCGTGCCATCAACGCTGGAGCGAGCCCTAAGAGAATACCAGCGCCTACCGAGATCACCAGCAGAAACTGCAAAACGACCGGGTCGATTCTCACTTGCGATGGGTCGGCGAGCCGGTTTCCGGCAAATGCAACAATTAACCGGATGCCGCCCTGCGCCAGCAGAATTCCAGCCACTCCGCCTGCCACAGACAACACCAGGCTCTCTGTAAGAAATTGCCGGATAATGCGGCCTCGGCTTGCGCCTAAAGAAGCGCGAATCGTCAACTCGTGCCGCCGGGCGGCCGCTTGGGTCAGCAACAGACCGGCAATGTTAGCGCAGCCGATCAGAAGAACGAAGCTGGCCGCCGCCAGTAAAAGCCAGAGAGTGGAACGAAGATTCTCGAGGAACACGCCCTTGAGCGGCGTTATGAACGCTGTCCGATCGCGGTTCGTATCGGGATACTGCATCGCGAGCCGGTGTGTGATGGTTCCCAACTCTGCCCGAGCCTGCTCGATCGATACACCATCCGCAAGCCGGCCGATCGCAATAACAGTTGTGTTCCCGCGGTCGAGCGAATAGTTGGGATAGGCATAAATCGGCAACCAGATATCTACTGGACCCCACATCCATTTGAAATCGGCCGGCATGATT
>JAICIH010000025.1 GCA_025924475.1 Bryobacteraceae bacterium | reverse complement strand
GTCTTTAACGGTCGAAGAGCGCAAGTCGCGCGGCGTACCTTCTCGCCTGCTCACGACAGATCAGATCGCGGACGCTGTAGTCCAGCTCGCCGAAAACGTTTCGTTGGCCGGGCGCGTTCTCGTCTGGTGGTCCGAGGATGCGCCTCGTCTCATCGAATGGGGCGACCGAGGCTATTGTCACGTGGAAGAGTTTTGAAGGAATGCTGCTGCGAAGAGGAGGTTATTGTGTGGGCGCCCAGTATCCTGCCTTGGCATTGACATGCAGCTTCTTATTCTTAATCTCGACTGCTATATGCCGGAATGTGCCATCGTCCGATTTGTTCTTCGGGACATATGCGAGAACGTAATACTCGCGCCCATCGGCAAATGCCCGCCGAATGCCCTTCAACAGATCGTTGTTGTTTTCGAAAAACAGTCCCCCGGTTTGACGGGCCAACGCCGCTAAAACATCCGTATTTTGATGCGCGACAGTCATTCTATTGAGATCGACAGTTTGCGGAATGGACGCGCCCAACCCTGTACTGGCATCGAAGGTGCTTCCGCCTAATGAGCCGCCTGTATATAGTCCTCGCGAATCGATGGTGTAAAAACGAATATTCTGGTTGACGGCGATCTTCAATATATTCTGCAGGCGGTCATTCGTGTCGCGCGGGTTGAATTCAAACCGATGATCCTTGGGGGCGAAGCCGTTCATCACAGCATAAAGTTCCCGCCCTGGGAATCGATTGAATCCATCTGAGATGAAAAGTATGGTTCGAGTAGTCGGCATAGTTCCGGTTGCGGTGACAATTTGCTGCAGAGCCCGATAAAAGTTCTCGTCAAGAAATCTCGTCCTCTCACCAGACCTAAGTAAATATCCCTGCAGACGGGCTTGCTGAACCGGACAACCGGGCCGCTCAGGTGTGTTAAAGGCCTCACAAGCACAATGCGTGCAGTAAAAATCGCGCATGAAATATGTGAACTCTTGAATATCATTGGCCAGCTTGGCGCTCTCTGAATCGATGATGGTCTTCGTGAAGTTCTTGCTGGTGATGGTTGCAAGAACCGCGGCGGGGTCGCGAGTCGAATCCTGAATAACCTGGGCTTGCCTTCCAAGCGCTATAAGGGCGTACTGAGAATCCCCGGCTTTTTCGTCATCGAAAAAGTTTTTGAGCGCCTGACGCACTCTTCCGAAATTAGAAAAGGTGGAGTGGAGAGCATCAATGCAAATCAGGTACGTTCGTTTCGGAGAAGATGCTGCGCTCGACAAGGTGGATGCACTACTTGCACTGCTTGCAGGAGGAGTACGGGCATCCGGTGCGTCCGGCAATTGATTCTCCGCTGTTGATGTACTGATTGAGACGATATCTTGCGGAATACCATCTTCCGTAATGCGGAAATCCGATGCATGCATTCCAGTAATGTGGTAGCCCGCTTTGTCGGTCACCACTACCGGGACAAGCACCTGCTTCACATTGGTTTGGATCGTTGTTTGTCCAAGAATGATTGGTGAGCATGCTAAACCCGGCCCGGTAAGCAATAGACCGATTCGGGCAAGACGTATTCGCGGGCGAGGCCGCCGCGGGGTAGATGCGAAATATGAAAATTTCATCGCAAGCGACACCCGATTCGATCCTACTCCGACCGCAAAGCCTGCTGCGGGTCGATTCGCAACATTCGCCGGGCGGGAATCACGGCGGCGCAAAATGCGACCACTCCGAGCAGAGCCGCGCTTGACGCGAACATAGCGGCGTCGTGAACAGAGACACCCTTGATTTGACTCGCGACAACGCCGCCCAGAAGCAGACTGATCGCGGCGCCCACGGAAACACCTATGGCGGCTACCGCCAACACGTTGCCGAGAACCTGCCTCACTACGACTGCCGGTTTCGCGCCGAGCGCCAGCCGAATCCCAATCTCGCGTGTTCTCCTCGCCACGGCGTAAGCCATCACGCTGTATAAACCCACCGATACGAGCACAACAGACATCAATCCAAAGGCGCCGAATACTCCGGTCGCCACGCGTTGTGGCGCAAGAGCAATGTCCAGCAATTCGTCTCCACTTTGGAAATCAGCGAGCGGCGAGCGGGGCATGAGGCGATTCCATTCCTGCGTGACAGTTGAGGCAAATGCGGCCGCGTGACCTTTCAGGCGAAGGATAAGATAGCTCGCGGCACGATTCGATTGCGCATCGACGACGTACAGACAAGGCTGCGGCGACTCCCATACCGATCCATATTTCACATCGCGAACGATGCCGACTACCCGCATCGTCGTGTCCTGTGCCGTCAGGATCTGCCCGAGCGGGTTCCTACCAGGCCATAACTGTCCCGCCAGCTTCTCATTCACAATCGCGACCTTGGGAGCGACCGAATTGTCGTGTGCATCGAAGTCGCGGCCGCGGAGAAGCGCGATTCCCATGGTGTGAAAGAACTCCAGACCAACGGTCTGCTGATCGGCGCTAAGCGCAACGTCGGGTGTATGTATTTTTGTCACGAAATGCAAGCGATCCATCGGCAAATCGGAGGCAAGCGTGACCGACTCTAGGAGTGGCAATTCCCGCAGGCGCCGGACGAGATCGTACTGCGAGCGCCGCAACCGTTCCGTCGACGCCGATCCGGGCGGCGGAATGTTGAAGCCGGCGGTCCAGAGTCGGTCAAGCCGAAAGCCGGGATCGACCGACCAGGCTCGCATCACACTACGCCCAAACAATCCGGCGCCTACGAGCAGAACCATTGAAAACGCCACTTGCACTGCCATCAACAGATTCCGAAGATAGCGCCGGCCGCCGCCAGAAAGCGTACGGCCGGATTCCTTCAAAGCGGGCAGCACATCCGGCCGCGTGGTTTCGAAAGCGGGTAACAGGCCGAAGAGCACTGTGGTGACGATCGATAGAGCTATACAGAAAAACAGCACGCGATTCTCGACACCGCCATTGAGCGCCAGGGGCAAGCCCAAAGCGTTTGGGAAATGCGCTAAAAGCCGGCCGAGGCCATAAGCGATGGCGAGGGCCACCAGGCAACTGGGCAGCGCAAGCAAGAAGCTCTCCGTCAGCAGTTGACGCACCAGACGTTTGCGGCCGGCGCCCATCGCCATGCGAATCGCAAACTCTCGCTGCCTGGCGAGGCCCCGGCTTAGCAAGAGATTGGAGAGATTTGCGCAGGTCAAAAGCAGAACCAGTCCCGAAGCTCCCGCAAAGACCGCGAGGGAGCGAGTGACGGACGCTCGATACGCCGGCCAGAATTTCGCACGGCTTGCACTGAAAACGTTTTCCGAGATATTCCGGTTGTCCTTAGGCGCTTCTCGTGCGATGCCCGCCGCAATCGCGCGTACCTCCGCCTGGGCCTGCTGCAGGCGAATACCCGGTTTGAGTCTGCCTGTTACAAGCAGCCAACGCATAGACCGGTGTTCGAAAAGACCCATTGTGCGGAATCGCGGCCGCACGAGTGCTGTCGCCTGCAGCGGAATCCAAACTTTCGGAGGAGCGCCCCAGTTCAGATTCGTTCCGCGGTAACGCTTCGGAACGATTCCGATAATCGTGAACGGCTTATCCTCCAGTAGGATCGTTTGTCCAATCGACCTTGCATCGCCAATTTCTTCAGAGATCATTGCTACCGACTGCGCTACCGGCTGGCTGGCCAGATAATCGTCCTCGTCGCGGAACGTCCTGCCGGCCGCCGGACTCAACGCGAGCATGGAAAAGAAGTTTCCAGTTACGGCTTCGACGGGAAGCTCTTGATTCCTACCGTTCCAGAAAACGTTGGCTGGCATTCGCACGAATGCCGAAAGCGCCTGGAAGGTTGTAACTCTTGCGCGGAGGTCTTGATAATCCGGGAAGGAACTCGATAGAAATTTTTGCGATGCTCTATCAAACGCAAAGACATCCACCAACTCGTCCGGATGGGGAAAATCCAGAGGCCGGAACAAGGCCTCATCGACAATGCTGAAGATGGCGGTGTTGGCTCCAATGCCTATGGCGAGGGTCAGCACGGCAGCCGCAGTGAAACCGGGAATCTTTATCAAAGAGCGTGAGGCATATCGAATGTCCTGGAGCAAGGTGTCGAGCAGCGGCAGCCCCCGCGAGTCACGATGCGCCTCGCGAAGCTGGGCTGTATCCCCCAGTTTCAGGTGGGCTGCTCGGCGAGCGTCTCGGGGCGACATGCCCCGACGGATACTTTCCTCTTCGAGCATCGCAAGGTGGGACGCGAGTTCCTCGTCTATCTCGGCATCTACTTTGCGGCTATGAAAGAACATGCCAACGCGAGATGCCCACTCTTGTATACGAGCAAACATATTGTTAACCCGCGCTCGCCAGTTGTAACAAGCGACCGATGACCGCGGCTATGCGCTCCCAGTTGGCGGCCTCGGCGGCGAGCTGTTTGCGGCCCGCGTTTGTAATGGAATAAAACCTCGCTTTGCGATTGTTATCCGATGCGCCCCAAGAAGATAAAATCCAGCGCCTGTTCACAAGGCGAACAAGACAGAGATAGATGGTCCCCTGATTGACGCTCAGCACATCCGCACTGATTTGCTCAATGCGCTTTGCAATTCCATAGCCGTGGAGCGGTCCCATCGCGGCCAGCGTCTTTAGAACCATCAAATCGAGCGTGCCCTGAAGAATTTCCGACTTCTTTTCGGCCGCTTCCGCTCGTGTGGTTTGCACAGAGGAAGCTTCTCATACCCCTTGTGGGATGTAAAGAGGTAGCGGGAACTCCGTTGAAAGTCAGCATACGGGACGGACAAAGGGTCACGTCATTAGCACCACCCTAATCATTAAGCGGTGCAAGCTTTGAAACCCAATTAGGGTCTACCTCGCTCAGTGCATCTGCAATGTCTATCGGATGACATCCCTGTTTTTTGAGTTCCTCAATCAGACGGCGGCCTGAAAGCCGTTCTGTCGTTGACCAGGGATTTTTAGAGTGAGGCGGCGTAACGGTCACCGTATAGAGATCATTTTCAACTTTTCGCACCGTGAATGGCATATCATTTACTACCTATTGGTATCTTTTATCGAATAAGAAGGTCGCGATGAAGGTGACCATCGCCGGATCACCGCCGCCATTGTCGCGCAGATGCAAGATGAGGGCGCCGGTGTGCGCCACAAAGCCCATTGCGGCCACACCGTTTGGCGCGCAAACGTCGGCAGGCATGAATCCATCGAACTTCACGTAGCCGATGTTGCCCGGCAAAACCTCCACTTTCCGGAACGCGCGGTTGTTGTGCTTCATCTGCTGCTGCATCCGAGTGCGGTCCTCAGGAGTTGGTTCCCTGCGGTCCGGCATCTTGAAGGGGCTGAAGCTCACGCCCAGATGCTTGTCGTGACTCACCGCTCGCAGGTCTTTTGTCAGTTTCGCGGCAAAAGCGTCGCCGTCCGTGATCGAGTCATACTCTCGCTTTTAGATGTGCCTGCAATGCCTCTTGCATCTCTTGGGCTACTTCGTGATCGATATTGAATTCCGCAAGATTGCTATTAATACCGTCGGCCACTCGCTTCCGAAGCGCCGCATCCAGCGTCACACTTACTGGCGCAACTCCTGGCGGCAGAATGCGCAAGCCAAAGGTTTCCACGGTGGGTGGCTGACCGTCCTTCGCCAGCAAGTTGCCCAATGCTGTAGTCGATCCGCCCCTTCTCCTTCATTCGAAGGCGAATGTGCAGCGGCTCACTGCTTTCGATGGACAGCAGATCAAATCCACCTGTTTGATTGCCAAACGAGATCATGCTGTCCACGGACTGTGCGCCACTGACAAGAGACACAGCCGGCAAAGCATTTTAGTCCTCATGCGGCGTTGGACCGGTTTAACCGTCATTGAAGTCAGCGTAAATTTGCTAATCGCGTGTAACGGTGACGGGTTTACGGGCCAGCGGTGCTTCGGGATTGAGAATTGCGCAAAATTTCGATGACCTGGAGGGCGGCGAGAATGTTGGCAAAGGTTGCGCGGCAAGTGGCGCGATCGGTCTCCAAATCGACCCACGCGAAAGTGTCCGGCCGGTTTTGATAGAGCGAGAAGTTGTGGAACGGCTGCAGGGCGGCGAGGAAGCTGTCGGGGTCTTCGCGTTTGACGGCTCGAAAGGGCTCGAATTTTTCGTGCGGTGTGTGGTGGGCGAGTATGGTGAACAGTCCGGTTTCAGCGAAGAACAGGTACGTATAGATGGTCACGATGGTACGGGCTACTTCCATTTCGTGGATGGCGGAGGGCGGCAGGTATCCGGCATAGAGGGGGACATCGGTTTGGCCGTCGCCGGTGTTGAGGAACGATTGCGTCACAAGGAGCTCGATATCCGGCAATAGGGAAAGAGCCAACAGCGAATCGAGCTGTGCGAGGACTCGGGCAATGCGGGGAGCGACCATGTCATTGATGGCGTCCGGCGCGATGCGGATTTTTTTCGAAATATCAAACTGCACCGCGCAGAACTTTGCGAGAAGGGCTTCGTTCTCGAGGAGCAAGCGGGTGGTTTCGTACTGCAGCTCGATTTGCTCCTTATTTAAACGCGCGGCGTTGCGTAACAGCGCATCCGCATGCCGGATAAATGCCGACAGAGGCATTTCACCGCGACCGGGGATCTCGATGGGTCCCAGTTGTGCATCGGCGGCAGGATCGGGCGCCGGCTGAACAAATGCGGCCGAGATATCGGTCCAAGAATCAGATTGACAAATTCGATAGAGATCGAGAGGCAGAACTCTGTGATCCGGGAGCGTCGCCAACGGAAGCCCGGCCGCGCGGTAGGCATGCGCTACCAGGCGGGAGCAGAATTGCGTGGTATCGCCTTCGGCGCCTTCGCCGAAGTACGAGAAGAAACGGTATTTCTGGTGGTAGTAACGCACCGCCCATTTGGCGATTTTGTTGGCCAGATCGGGAGAGATGTCGCGGCGGCGATAGACCAGAAAGAGCGCGGCCTCGTTGGTCTCCTGGTGCAGGGCATCAGCTACGATTTCGACCGCCACGGTTTTGCCGTCAGCGTGGATGATGAGCCCGCCGCCGACGCCGAGCATGACATGGGAAAAGGAGCGAACCGGCATCCTCAGGGCCAGACGGTCCGTTTTGCGAAGCGAAGCCAAAATACGCTGTCCGACCAGGTTGAGGAAGCGTACGATCAACTTGCGAAGACGGGCCGGCCGAGGATAGACAAAAACGATGTCGCCCGCTGAGATCGCACCGATTTGAAAATTGGAGAGCGCCGGGCCGGGTTGCAATCGTTTGCCGTTCCTGTTGGAGTATCGTAATACACGGCTGTTGCCGCAGCAGGGAATTGAAGGGAGGCAGGGTGAATCCAAACGCGGAAGATATACACGTAATGCCGGCTCCGTCTACACCGGGCGCGGGAGCGAACGGGCTTTTGCAAGAAATCGCGGCGTTCCGCGCCGATTGCGAGCGCCGCTACAACTTCAACAATCGTTGGGACATTGTACTCAGCGTCGTCGGAATTTTGCTTTCCATCGCGGTGGTCGCCGCGGGATTTGTGAAGAGACCGGAGGTTTCGGCGGTACTCGGGGCCATTGTTGGCGCTGTGGTCACCGCGCAAAAGGCGTTCCCGTTCGGGCAAAGATCGAGCTTTTACCGGCTGCTGGTGGGACAGGCCGATAACCTAATTACTCGCACAAAGCAGAATTTGCTGACTACTAAAGAAGCGGTGGATCTGTTGAGCACGCTTCGGATGGACTTTGCGCAGCAACTGCCGCGGGGATCGGGATCGCGGTCGGAAGATTCGCCGGCAGCGCCACAGGGGCCGAAGGATGCTCCTGCGGCGTGAGAGTAAGAGCTTTCAGCAGTCAGGCGTCAGCTCTTAGCTTTTTTAAAAAGCCGTTGAGCATGCGTTTTAAGCTGAGAGCTGATTGCTGAACGCTAAAAGCTTCCGTCATCTACGTTTTTCGGGCGATTCGTGCAGATATAAGGTTCTGATCAACGTCAGGACCGCGGCCGCTAATGGGGTCGCGATGATGACGCCGAGCGGTCCGGCCACGATCCACATCAGAAATTCGGCGAGCACGGTAATGATGGGCGGCAATCGCGTGGCTTTCTTTTGAATCAGCGGCGTAATTAGATAGGCCTCGAGACCGTGCACGCATAAGTAAAGAAGCACGACATAAAGCATGGTTCGCGGCCCCTGCTGCAAGGCAACGAGAACGGCGGGAATCTCGGAAGCCAGCGCTCCCAAGTAGGGAATGAAAATCATAACCGCCGTCAACAGGCCCAGCGTGAAAGCGAGCGGAACATGGAGAAGCCAGAGTCCGAGCATCGTCAACACGCCTAAGAACGCCATCGGCACGAGCTGCCCGAGCAGCCACCAACGCAAGGTATATAGGACTTGAGCGCCGACGTGCCGTGCTCGCTCGCGCCGCTTCTCCGGCAGGATACGTAACAGTCCCGCGATATAGGTTTGGGGATTGAGCGCGGCGTAGGAGCCGACAACCAGAACAAGGATGGCACCCGCAACGGCGTCCGCCATATTGCTGGCGGCGGTAGTCAGCTTGGGCTCCGCATTAAAACGGACGCTCTCCCGCTGGACGAATCGGACCAGGTAAGGTCCCCAAGTCTGTTTTTCCAAAATTTGCCTGATTTGTTCCAGCGATTTCGGGATGAGAGACGCGATTTCCGCCGCCTGACGAAGGAGTTGTGGGACGAGAAACCATCCGATGAGAACGGCGAGCATGACGATCGTGCCGGCGACGAGGAAGTAGGCTGGTTTTCGCGGGAGATGAAGCTTGGATTGCGTCCAAGTGGTAAAGCTGTCGAGCATGATGGCCAGCAACAGCGCCGCGAAAGCGAGGAAGAAAACGCGCCAGGCATACCAAACGGTCAAAAAGCCGATGGCGATTGCAATCAGTAATAAGACGGCAAAGACGATTAGCCGCTTGATATCGCGGATCGTTAGGTGAGGGGTGGCTACGCGGCTGTCATCCATCGCTCACATTGTCGATGCATACAGGCAGGGGCCGTTTCCGGGAAAGTACATGGGGGGGCGATGGCCGGTGTTAGGCTGAGGCGGGTGGAGAGATGAAGGTCGGAATCGACAGTTACTGCTATCACCGTTTTTTTGGCGAAGTTTATCCGCAACAACGGCGCCCGGATCGCACCATGACGGTGGAAGATTTCATCCGGCGCGCGCAGGAATTGGGAGTAGATGGCGTATCGCTGGAGTCTTGTTTTTTGCCGAGCCGGGATCCCGGGTACTTACGGGATCTGGGCCAAATGCTCGATAGCCGCGGCATGGAGCGAGTGTACGCGTGGGGGCATCCCGACGGGCTTGAGGGCGGCGCGAACACTCAGGCGTACGAGGAGATGATCGGCAGCTTCGAAAGCGCGCGTGCGATCGGCGCCAAGGTAATGCGGGTGGTGGGAAGCAGCTTGCGATTTCGCGACCAGCCGCATGCGCCGCAGCTCGAGAGGCTTGCACGGATGTTTCGCGACGCCGTACGAATCGCGGCGGATTATGGAATCCGGATGGCGGTGGAGAATCATATCGACTTCACGTCGAGTGAGATGGTCCAACTGCTGGATGCGGTCGATTCGGTCTATTTAGGGATTAATTTCGATACCGGCAATTTTGTGCGGCTGCTGGACGATCCGATCCAGGGTATGGACAAACTGGCCGAGCGTGTGTACGCGGCGCACATTAAAGATCTGAAGATCCAGCGCGGCGTTCCGGCGAATGAATGGTATTTCTTCTCCTCTGTGCCGATTGGAGATGGCGTGGTGGATAACAGCAAGCTTGCCGGAAAATTGGCCAAGGCCGGGTTTGACGGGCTATTGGCGGTAGAGATCGATTTTCTGCATCCTGATTACAACGATGATGAGGATGCGGCGGTGAAACGGAGCGTCACAGAGTTGCAACGCCTCGTAAGCACTTAGGCGTGAACTCGCTTCCACCGCCAAATGCAAATGCCGTCGGCCAAACCCCAGCCAGGATTGGCATCGTCTACATGCGCATCTCTTTATTGATCGTGACTCCCAAGCCTGGAGCTTGCGGGAGATTCAGATAGCCCTCTTTGTCCACGAGCGGAGCGTTTTCCATCATGGCAAAGCCATGAGTGTAGGCGGCGATGGGCGGGTCGTGAAGGATCTCGATCCAGGGCGCGTTCGGCCATGACGCGATACAGTGCAATTGCGCAATCGTTCCTAAGTTTCCTCCTCCGTGGTGAGGAATGACGCGCTTGTTGTATGCGGCGCCTAAAGACGCGATTTCGCGGAAACCGGTCACTCCGTCTGCAACCATAATGTCTGGTTGCAGAATATCGAATACGCCCTTTTCGAGCATTGTTCGATACTCGTGCACACCAATGTTATTCTCGCCACCGGCGATAGGAATTTCGACCAGACGGTTCAGCTCCGCAAGAGCGTCAAACTCATAACGTCGCAAAGGCTCTTCCAGCCAGTAGACATTCAGTTTTTCCAATTCGCGAGCAGTCTCAAGAGCGCGACGGAAATCCCACACAACTCCGGGTTGCCAACCTGTCGAGGACTGCGCTTGATTGGCGTCTGTCATGATCTCCATATCGTCACCGACGGCCTTACGTACCGCAGCCACGAGATTGATATCTTCTCGCATTGTCTGATAGTGAAGACGGAGCTTGATCGCTCTCCATCCCTCGGACTTCAACTGTAATGCCATTCTCGTTCGCTCGTCCGGCGTTGAGAGCTGAATCATGCTGGCATACGCTGGCACCCGATCCTTCTGCGCTCCCCACAGCTTATAAAGCGGTTGCTGAGTGGCCTTGCCGACCAAATCCCAAAGAGCAATTTCAATGCTTGAAACGGCGCGACCGCCGACGTAATAACGCAACGGTCCGGCGAGCCGTTCTATATCGAACGGATCCTTTCCAACCAGCTGCGCCTTCGTGCCTTCAATCGCCCCCGCGGCCATATCAGGTCCGATGCCGATTAATCCCTGATCGGTATGGATCTCCAGATAGGCTCCGCCGCCCACTCGCCGCATCGTCGAGACGCCGGGATTCCAGGCGGCCTCCATCTTTCCTGTTTCCCGCAATACTTTGAGCGGGACGAGCCGAATATCAGTGACCTTCAGACGGGGAGCTGCCTGCAGCGCAGACGCCATCGCAACGGCTGGAACCGTTTTCAGAAAGTCTCTTCTCAGCATGTCGAGAATTCTCCGATTCGCAGATTTGAGTGAGTAGTTCATCAAGAATTACCGGGTACTCTGTCGGATCAGGTCAATCATATCCTCAAGCTACTTTGCACGTGAGCTCTGCTTCCAGGTGACCTGACGGTAGGAAAATACTGCTTGAACCTGGATCGTGTGCGGTTCAGTTTCCTTCGGAGGGTGAAGGCGCGCTACAGCGCTGGACGGGCCTTCCGGTCTTGAAGACGGCGGCGCATTTCGAGCGTCTGAGCGCGATGGCACTTCAGGCAAACCGTGCGCATATTAGAAAGGCCGCACTCCCCGCCACCTTCCACAACCGCTATGACGTGATCCGCATTCCACAAGGTTTTTCGGGCGCCCAAATTCCACTCAGCGGCAGCGCGGAGGCAAGCGGTTCCGCGCAGATGGCGAAGATGAGCGTACGCGGCGACGCAGTCGATACCGCAAAGAGCACAAATGCCGCGATCTCTTTTGAACACCTTTTCTCGAAGGTAGCCCGGGCCGGTGCGAAGTTTCCACTCGTGCACGCACCAATCGGAACTTACACACAGCCGATCACCCACGAGAATCCCAAGAAACCGGCTGAAGATGGGGCTGCGCTCCTAGGCGAGCGGCCAGTTCACCCGGAACGCCGCTTGCAACGAGGAGTGGTGGTTGATGCGGAGGCTAATCGAGCCATTCGCTATCGGAAACATCGGAATCATCCATCGCTGCACCCTTCATTTTGTCGATCCTCTCGCTTATCATCGCGATGATTTTTTTCATAGCGATGCTCTCACGTGTGTTCTCGTTGTCCTTGTGGAACCCGGATGAGCGGCTCGGCGTGGCCCCATTCGCTGGTTCTGCTTTGAAAAAGTTATCGACGGCTTTGATGATGCCCTTGTCGAGCGCTCCTTTGCAACGCTTGTTGAATTTCAGGCTCTTCTTGGAAAGAATATAGTTGCAACCGTAGGTCCAGTCATCGCCTAACCAAGTCCGTCGCACTTTTACGGCACTGATGACATCCTTCGATTCGATGCATTTGGTTGCGAGCTCTTGGGCGTACAGCGGCCAAAGAACAACCGACTCTGCGTATTCGTTGAACAGTGGCGCGCCCCCATAAGGGCTAGCAGCAGAGTACTTCGAAATCTGCTGGCGAACGGCAAGTTCGTTCTCAATGGCCCGCAAGCCATCGCACACCTGCTGGGCATGCGTATTGAACAACTGGCGAACATAGACCGCATAGATCCATGTGAACTCCGCAACGTTATCGTTTTTCCCTGCTTTCGGTGGAAATAGGACCGCCATGGAGAAACGGGGGCTGACGCACACGGCGCTGGGTGTTCGGATATCGGGAGTACGGGGAACGAGCGCAATCGACTGATCTTTGGCTGCTCCGCCACCCCGAAGGGCTGTTTGATATGCCTGCAGAGAAGTTGGCGCAGCTTGATCGAGAGTCTTACCGACTGTTGTTTTGAATCCTTGATTCCTGTAATACTGCTCGTGTTCTTTCTGGATGAACATCGGCGCGAGCGTAGGATCGTTATACGAGATTTTCTTTTGAGGTTCTCGCGAGAAGAAGCCCTCCTTAAAGAGCACGGCTGGTTCTCGGCTGTCGCCGCGGAAACAGATGCGGCCTCCGCCAGCGACATCCTGCATTTCAACTCTCGGCAACGGATCACTCCTTCCCGGGCGATGGCCCGTTTACAACAACTAGCACAAAGCTCAGGCTAACCGTGAGGCGTATGCGGCGGCGACTGCAATCGCCCGGAGGTGTGATGCCGGAAGCCACCTAGTTATTCGATGACGCCAAAGGAAAACGCGCCTCGGCGGGGGCACATACGACTTGACAGAGGGCAGGCAGCTTCAATAGGCTATCTGAGGTAGGCTACCTATGGCAGAACCGCTCCGGGATGAGATCCCTCCGGGAACGCTCCATCTCTTTATTCTCAAGATTCTGGCCCGCGGCCCGAATCATGGATACGGCATCGCTCAGTTTGTGGAAAGCTCGTCACGCGATGTCTTTCAAGTGGAAGAGGGATCCTTGTACCCAGCTCTGCAACGCATGATGCTGAAAGGCTGGATCAGGGGCGAATGGCAGGAAACCGAAAACAAGCGACGTGCTCGTGTTTATTCGCTTACCACTTTGGGGAAGAAGCAACTGGAAGTCGAGCTAAGCAAATACCGGCGTGTCTCGCAAGCTATTGGTCGCGTGATCGCGGCGTCATCCTAGGGGGAATATGCCTCGCTTCGTTCTGGAACTGATACGGCGCCTTCGGTTTTTCCTTCGAGGACATCGGTTCGAGGCCGAGCTTCGCGAGGAGATGGACGCGCATTTCACCATGCTCGCCGAAGATACAGATCCGGTTTACGCAAAGCGGCGACTTGGCAACGTAACACGCTGGCAGGAAATCAGCAGGGAAGTGTGGGTCTGGAACTGGATGGATAGATTCTGGCAAGACCTGCGGTACGGTATTCGCCAGCTCACGCTCAGTCCTGTGTTCGCTCTCGTAGCGATCCTATCGCTTGCGCTCGGAATTGGAGCCAACACCGCGATTTTTCAATTACTCGACGCAGTTCGTTTGCGCAGCTTACCAGTGCCCGATCCGCAACAGCTAGCCGAAGTGCGCATTGCAAATGGAAACGGCGGTATTTTTGTAAGCGCGGGCGACAATCCCCAAACGACAAATCCTCTCTGGGAGCAATTTCGCGAGCACCAGCAAGCTTTTTTGGGCGTCTTTGCCTGGGGCACGGATACATTTCGTCTGGGCAAGGGGATCGATGCGCATAATGTACACGGGCTTTGGGCAAGCGGCAGTCTCTTTCCTGTCTTGGGTATTTCTCCGGTTCGCGGCCGCTTGCTTGATATCCGAGATGACCGCCACGGCTGCGGAGCTTCGGCCGCGGTGATCAGCTACGGCCTATGGCAACGCGAATTTGGCGGCCTCGATTCAGTCATTGGCAGCAGTTTGAGGATCCAGGATCATTCTTTTGACGTGATTGGGGTAACGCCGCCGGGCTTTTCGGGGCTGGAGGTCGGCACAGGCTTCGACGTGGCACTACCGATTTGCTCGCTCGCAACTCTCCAGTCATCGAATGCATCTTTTGGGCGACGCGATATCTGGTGGCTCACCGTGATGGGCCGCTTGAAACCCGGTTGGACCCTAGAGCGAGCTTCAGCACATCTCAACGCCACCAGCCCCGGCCTATTTGGGGCGACTATTCCAACTGGCTATCAAGCCTCGACGCTCGAACGATACCGTAAATTCCGGCTCGCTGCCTACCCGGCCGGAAGGGGAGTGAGTCCCCTGCGCGAGACTTTTGATACATCTCTTTGGCTTCTTCTCGGCATCACCGGTCTTGTGCTGCTGATCGCATGCGCCAATCTCGCCAACCTGATCCTGGCCCGCGCGAGCACACGTCAACACGAAATCTCCGTCCGGCTGGCACTGGGAGCATCACGGCCTCGCTTGATCCAGCAACTGCTATCGGAAAGTCTGCTGCTTGCTCTCGTGGGCACCCTGCTCGGCATTTATTTGGCCCGCGTGCTAAGCCGCGCGATTATATGGTTCGTCAGCACCAAAGACAATGTATTGCAATTAGAGCTGGGCCTGAATTGGCGCGTCTTGCTCTTCACCGCTTCTGTGGCAGTTCTGACGTGTGTGATATTCGGCCTCATGCCTGCTCTGCGTTCGTCCCGAGCGGAGCCCAGCTCGGCCATGAAGGCGGGTTCGCGCGGCATGACAGCAGGACGAGAGCGTTTTTCCTTCCAGCGTTTGCTCGTCGCCTCTCAAATCGCGATCTCGCTGCTTTTGCTTTTCAACGCTCTACTGTTTGTGCGTAGTTTCCGGAAGCTGATGACGTTCAACCCAGGTTTTCGCGAGCAGGGCATCTTACTCCTCGAAACCGATATCCGGAATTTCGCAATGAGCAGCCATATGTCTCCCAGCCGCTTGAAACCTTTGCAACGCGACTTACTCGATGAGATTCGCGCCATGCCCCAAGTTCAATCCGCCGCCATGTCCACTCACGTTCCCCTCAATGGAAGCAGTTGGACGCTTGGATTTTACCTCGATGATGTTCGTGGTTCCTCTAAATTCACCTGGGCCAGCACTCAATATTTCGAAACCATGGAGATTCCTATCCTGTCGGGCCGTGACTTCAATGATCGGGACAGTGAGTCGTCGCCTCGAGTGGCGCTCGTGAACGAAACGTTTGTCCGCGATTATTGTGGTGGAACGAACCCGATCGGGAAAGTAATCCGAAGTGTCGCTGAGCCGCACTATCCTGCCGCAGCTTACGAAATCATCGGCGTAGTAAGGGACACGAAATATGCCAACCTGCGCGAGGCGATCCCGCCCCAAGTGTTTGCGAATACACAACAATTTCCGTCCGATGGGCCGTGGGGCCCGATCTTCATCCGCACATCAGCGCCGATGTCGAGCATGATTTCGGCGGTGAAACAGAAAGTCGGGCAGGCGCATCCCGCGATGCAAATGGATTTTCGCGTTTTTCAAGCACAAATCTACGACCGGCTCGTTTTGGAACGCCTCATGGCGGCACTATCGGGATTCTTCGGCGCGCTAGCGACCGTACTCGCGATAGTCGGTCTGTACGGCGTCATCTCATATATCGTGATTCGGCGTAGCACCGAAATTGGAATCCGCGCGGCACTTGGCGCAAACTGGGGCCAGATACTCCGCATGGTGATGAGCGAAGCGGGGCTGCTGCTGCTCATTGGCGTTGTGATTGGCGCGGTACTGTCTCTCGTCGCAGGGCGCGCCGCCAATTCGCTCTTGTTTGGCTTAAAGTCGTATGATCCTCTGACACTAGGGATGGCTGTGGGGCTGGTTGCCGCGATTGGCGCTGTGGCAAGTTTTGTACCTGCCCGCCGGGCTTCAAGAGTCGATCCCATGGTGGCGTTGAGATACGAGTAAGCGGCGAAATCGCGTACTAGTCCCGAATGCGGTCAGATACGGCTATTTCGCAATCTCGACGTCGAGGTCCTCAGTGCTTGACAAGTGGCGCTTCCGGAAAATGAGAATCACGGGTTAATGGCTTTGCCGGCGGAGTGATCCTGTTCGGCTCGCCGACGGGAACGGCTGAAACGTCGAACTGAGATGAGTGAGGTGACTTTGATTGGGGTCGATCTGCGCGGCTCCATGATGGAGGGATTAAAGGTGAAGGCGGAAGATATTCGAAGCAATCGTCGAGCTAGGTCAAACTTTGGCGTTTGCCCATTTGTTGAAAATTCGGATGCTTAAACAAGGATAAGCTTCGTTTTAGGGGGCTTATCATATCGTTGGGGAACCTATTAGATGATGGGAGTGTCTGCCTTAGTGTTCCCTAGCGCCTTGGCGATTGCCTCGACGTTGTGTCTGCTGGCACGCCCGCCAGTAGTGCTCGCACAGATGATGATCGGCTGCCACCCGATGGAGATGCAGGACCAGACACCGCCCGAGCAGTTGCCGGCACCACAAAGAATGACGGGAATCGGCAATGCTCAGATGCAAATCACCGCGGCTCCGGAAGCGCAAATGTGGTTCAACCAGGGATTAAATCTGCTGCATGATTTCTGGGATTACGAGTCCGCTCGCGCATTCGAACAAAGTATCCGGGTGGACCCGGAGTGTGCGATGTGCTACTGGGGCCTATATCAGGCGGAGTCGTTTTATCACAGCCTGGCGAAAGATTATGCGCACGAGGCGCTAGAGAAGGCGCTGCGTTTGAAAGCGCGCACAAGTGGGCGTGAGCGGCTCTACCTGGAAGCAACCGCGGCGGGCGAAAATGCTCGTAAGAAGTCGGCGCCTGATTCGGACCGGTCGAACGTGCAAGATCTGTGGCGCGAGTTGACACAGAAATATCCCGAAGACACTCAGGCGCGAATTTTTTACGCAGCAAACGCCTCCGGTCCAGAGGAGCTGCGCATACTGGAGTCGGTGTTGAGGGACAAGCCGGACGATTCGGCCGCCAATCACTATTACATCCATGCGCTCGAAGGGAGCGATCACCCGGAGCGGGCACTGCATAGCGCGGAGATCCTGGCAAGTTTGGCTCCGGCTTCGGGACATATGGTTCACATGCCCGGCCATATTTTCTTCCGCTTGGGCGATTATGCGCGCGCAGAGAGAGCGTTTGCGGAGTCGATGCGGGTGGATGAGCACTACATGAAGGAGCAGCACGTCCAGCCCGATAACGACTGGAATTATGTACACAATCTTATGTATGCGGTAGCGAACCTAATGGAGGAAGGAAAGCTCACACAGGCGACGGCGCTCTCTGCGAAGTTGAGCGGAGCGCGGGGCGAGTTGGAATCAACGCTTTATATTTATTCGGCAAGGGATTCTGTCGCACGGCTAAACGCGCGGTTGCCGGTAGCGCTTCGCACGGCCGATTGGGCAGTGACTCTTCAGCTACTAGGGAGCCGGGCGCCCGATAACAAGCGGCCGCACCTGGAGTTTCTGGCGCAGCAGCTGGTCCGCTTCGCGGGCGGCATGCTTGCGGTGGAAACGCGGGACTTGGTCCGAGCGCAGGAGCTTTCAGATAAGTTCGATGCCGAGCTATGGCGAGTGTCTCAGGCCAAGAATAACTCGCCGCAACCGGGAATGAAGGGAGGCACACGCAAATTGCAAGTGCTCCCGGATGCGCTGCTCCAGCCGGAGCTGAGGTATTTATCCATCATGTCCCTGGAACTGCGGGCCACACTGTCCGCGACACAAGGAAAGATGACGGAGGCGAAGAGCTTGTTTAGCGATGCGGCGCGCGAGGAGAAAGCACTGGGTTATCACGAGCCTCCGAACTACATTCGCCCCGTTGGTGAGACGGCAGGAGCGGCGATGATGACGGCCGGAGACTGGGCGCAGGCTAAAGACGCTTACGAACGAGCACTCCTGGAACGGCCGAAGTCCGGTTTCGCGCTCTATGGAATTGCATTGTGCGCGGAGAACTCCGGCGATGGGGAAGCCGCAGCCAAGGAATATAAGAAGTTTCTGGCGGCTTGGAAGGATGCCAATCCGACGCTTGTTCAGGTGGAGCGCGCCCGCAAGTTCGTTACTGAATATGAGAGGCGCCGTGCTTCTTCGCCGCAGGCGGGCTCCGATCGCGGCCGCTGACCGCTGAGCACGGGGATGTTGGACGCTCGAATTGTCCGGCTCAGACGAGGGCAGCGTTGTCGGAGTCTGTGGTGCAGTTTCCGGAAATGCTGTATATCATTCAGAGGCTCCGCCGCGGCTTGCCGCTGATCCGCCCCCCGAACGGCGGCACAGACAACTACTCACTTCTCAGACCAATCATCGGATCGATGCGTGTGGCCCGCAGTGCTGGTAGAAAAGAAGCGAACGATGCAACTCCAACAATGACGGAACGATGACGAATGTAAACGGGTCGCTTGGGCGAATCTGAAAAAGAAAGCTGCGAAGAACTCTCGCGACCAACAAAGCGCATGGCACGCCGACTATTACGCCAACGATTGTCGGCCTGAGAGCCTTCAGGAGAATCATTCTGAGTACGTTGTTGGCACTTGCTCCCATAGCCATCCGAATGGCGATCTCGTTCGTGCGCTGCAGAACACCCCAGGATACGACTCCATATAGGCCCACGGTGCTGACACGATTGCCACAATCGCGAACGCCCCAAACAGAAGAGTCATGTATTTTCGTCCTTTTATGGTGTCGTCGACCAATTCGCTCATAGTCTGAAGACTAAAGAACACGAGATCAGAATCAAGTTGATGGAACAATCAAGCGTGCCGCGTTCGCAACGGCGCTGGTCGGCTCCGCCGCAGTCTCGGGCCGTTCCAGTGCATCGCCTACGGCGCCGATAATTTCATATTTCAGCAACGTTTGCTTAGTGTTATTGCCAACTAACCAGTAGAGCTCGATATGTTTTCCGATCGGGTTCTCTAAAGGAAGCAAGCGCTTTGCAAATGCCCGGTTGACGATCACCTGACCCGAATGGGGATGTTTATCATGGAGTCCGATACCGTCCTGCTGAGTAAACGCGCGGCCCTCTAACAGCGGAACTCCCGTCGCCTGAAAGAAGAGCGGATTGACTTGACGGTATTCGGCATCCATTAGGTGTCCGCACTGCGATTGATGGCCTTCGATTTGGAAGACTGTGTCGGGACAAAACCCCGGGACGGAGCGTCCGGAGGATCAGCAGGTCGAGTGTCCCTTGGAGCAGCTCGATCCGGTCGGCGAACTACCCTGGTTCCCTCGTACGCCCTTCCAGAACCAAAGCAATTGTTCTGGCCGGAAAGCGCTTCTTCTGATTTGGCTCGGTCATGGCCGCAGCCTCCGGCCTCGGTACAGATCCAACGGCGTTCGGTACTCTACCCGATGCTCTACCGCTTGTAATGTAACGCCGCTACGGCTTTCGCATGGCCGTCCAGCGGCCATCGGCCAGATTTGTGACGCTCATGCGGCCGCTCCCCGCGTCGCCGTCGATCCATCCCACCAGTAACGCCGGCGCGATTGTGGGATTGGCGGGGTTTCCCCATTCCGTGTCGAAGCTGAGCTCGATGTAGCCGTTGCGCCACGTCCCGGTGACGGCGTGGGCCTTGCC
This sequence comes from Bryobacteraceae bacterium, assembly GCA_025924475.1. Lineage (GTDB taxonomy): Bacteria > Acidobacteriota > Terriglobia > Bryobacterales > Bryobacteraceae > Bog-105. The sequence goes on along the minus strand of JAICIH010000025.1, from coordinate 9,783 downwards.
GACAGCGCCAGACCAATTGCCGGCCAGCTTGTTGCCATCGCGTTTGAGTTGCAGGGTGCCCCGGTAATTCCCGAGGGTCACCTGCCACGAGCCGGCGGCCTCCGAGCCGTTCTTCACGGGGGCCGGAGGCCAATTCACGATGTGGAAATTCGAGAAATAGGCTTCCTCGTCCGGATAACCCCACAGCGCAATGCCGCCGCGCAAATCCTCGCCTTTCAGCCCGTCCACGACCAGGCTGGGTTGCTCCGATCCGTTCACGAAGAGCTTCGCGGAGCGACCTTTGACCTCAATTTTGATCTTTGTCCAGGTTTCGGTTTTCAGATCGGCCCAGGCCTCGTAAACCCACGGCCACTGGCGGCGCAGTTTGGACCAACCGTAGTCGGGCTCGGAGGTGTACTGCACGGAATGATTCCGCATTGATTGATCATCGGAGGTTGAGTTCCCGGGCCGCAGGTAGAAGAGGTCGTAGCGTGAGGCGTCCGGCCGCGCCCGGAATGCGATGCCGACAAAGCCGGGCATCCTGCTCATTCCCGGCGCTCCCACCGGGGCGGTGACCTTGAGGGCAATCTCGCCTTCGATGGTTCCATCCTGAAAATCCACGCCTTTCAGAAGCGCGAAGCCGTCTTTGAACACCTCCCCCGCTTTGGGCACATCCCTGGTGATGAGGACGGCTTTACGGCCTTTGTACTCGGCGGCGGCGGCCTTTACGTTGACCGGGACCAGATCGGTGGCGTCGGACAAGTGGAACGTTTGAGCATTCGTGGTTGGCAGACCGAACGCCCAGGTAATGAGGATCGCCAGCAAAGCATACCTGCTGGCCCGCTGCTTGATGAGAAACATGAATCCGACCTCCAAGTCAGAAATTTTGGGACGGCCCTCGAGTCGGCCTCTGGCCCTCTTTAGTAGACATTCTAGGTAACGCCTACGCGCCGTCGGATAGAATGTCAAGGGGAAGCAAGAATCGTAAACGGGCGTCTTTCGACCGGAACAGCCACTTCTCAGGAACTTGATGGTCTATCGGCACGAAGCAAAACCACGATCATCGTGTTCGTCATGCAGCGCGCGACGTTCAGAGCATCGTTGGCCTGGGCACCCGAAGAACCGTAGCCGAAGCCATCACCGCAACACAATCGCGGCTACCCCGTCATACTGCGACATATCGCTGATGATCACTTTGTCCCCCGGCCGCAGACCGCTCTTGATCTCGATCAGATTCACGGAGGTCGCGCCGAACTGCACCGGAAGCTTCTTCGCCGAATGGCCGCCGGGTTCGAGCTTGAAGAGCATAACCCGACTGTTGGATCGGCCGAAGACCGGCCTGCCCACGTACACCACGTTCGTCAGCCCCCCTACCGTAATAGTCCCGTCCACCGGTTCCTGCAGATTGATACCGGGCGGCAGAGCGTCATCCATCACTACGTCCACAGTCATTGTGCCGTTCGCCACTTCCGGATGCACCACGGCAACCTTGCCGCCAACGGTCTCCTTGCGATTCCGGAACCCAATCATGGCCGGCTCGCCTTGCCGCACGTCCTGCATCTGCGTCTCGGCCACTTTGAGTGCCGCCGTATGGCCGGAGGTCAATCGGCCCAACGCGCGCACCTCCAGCTTCATATCGCCTTGCTTCACCGTGTCCGCCCACACGGTGTCGAGGTTCACCACCGGCTGGCTTTGCCCTTGCGCGCCGGTCACCGCAACTCCTGCGATCCCCAATAGCAGCAGAGCACCCAACGACCAGGCGACTCCCCAGCCGGCAGGCCTGTGCGCCGCCACCGGGTCGGCCAGCCGCTGGATCCGGCGCAGGAGCGAACCGTCGTTTGCAGACAGCGCCGCCTTGAAATGTGCCGGCCGCATTGATTCCAATTCCGCCAGTGCGCGAGCGTACACCAGCACATCGCCGGTCGCCGCAATGGCGAGATCATCGCAGCAATGCTCGCGCTCGGCCCGGATCTGGTTTGAGATCCACCACACCGCAGGATGGTAAAAGAGCAGGCTCTCGGCGATCCCTTGCAGAACGTTCACCAGGTAGTCGTGCCGCCGGACATGCGCCAGTTCGTGCGCCAACAGCGCCTCTACCTGCTCGGGTGCGAGCCCACACAGCACGCCCACCGGCGCGAGGATCACTGGGCGAAGCCAGCCGATGACCGAAGGAGAGTCCACTCGATCCGTGGCCAGCAACCGCACGCTTCGCGACACGTGCATGCGTTCGATTAGCCGGTCGAGGGTTTGTTGCCATTCGGCAAGCACCGGCGCATGACGCGAACGCCGCAGAGCCGCCGCGGAGATGAATCCCATGAGCAGCCGGAGGGAACACGCGGCGGCGCCAGCGAACCACACCATTACGATCCCCGGCATCGCCTGTTGCCAGGGATCGGTGATCGGTGAGTACGCAACCCCAGGGGCAAGCTGCCGGGTACCCCAATCGGTAGGGTCCCCGATCCGCGTCGCCTGCCCGGAATTTCCAAGCCACCAGTAAGTGAGAGCAGGCGCCACGATCATCGCCAACAGCGAAGCGCAGGCAATTGCGTAGCGGCCACGCGCCGAAATGCGGTGACCGGCCAAAGCCCGGGCGAGCGCATAGAGGGCTGCCACCAGAATTCCCTGCCACAGAAAATGCAGAAGCGTCCAGCCCAGACGCTCGGTCCACGGCTGGTTCAGTAGCGCGATCATTTTCTTCCCCTCCTCTCTTCGAATTCGTCCAACAGACTCCGTATCTCGGCCAGATCCTTGCCTGAAGCCGGCTGCGCGGCGAGCGCCCCCAGCACCAGGCTCTTCGCCGATCCTTCGAATGCGCGCTTCAACAGGTCGCCCGCGATCTGCCGCTGCGTCTGCTCCTTGGGTGCGCGCGCTTCGTAAACATGCGAGCGGTAGCGCTCGTTGCGCGCCACCAGCCCTTTTCCGAACATGAGCTGCATCAACTTCAGCGTGCTGGTATATCCACTGCCCTTACCCAACGCTTCATGCACCTCGCGCACGGTGCTGGCGCCTTGCCGCCACAGCACCGCCAGGATCGCTGTTTCGGCGTCGGTTGGAAGCGGCGGAACGGGCTCTTTGGAACGAGATCGGGAGGCCACGCTTCGAGTATCATACGAAGTGATTCGTATGTCAACGAAGTAATTCGTATGACCGGAGGCACGCCGGCAAGCGGAAGCGGCTGCCCCACTTGATGAGAGCGCACCATCAATCTCGCGAAAGCAATGTTGCTTGATCTGGAGCGGGACATCGAGCAGGGCGGGCTTTCCCAACTCTCGCGGGATGCGATAGAGCGCCTGCGGGAGCGGGTCGTCGTGCGTGAGATCATCGTGATCGATTCATCTGGAAAGGCCGTCCGAACACGCCGAAACGAGCCTCAGGTTGTGATGACCGGGTCATTTTTGGCAAACAAAGGCGGATCAATTCTGGCGAGCGCCAAAGCTGCTTCCTCGAGATGTGGCGTTCCATCCAACTGAGACTCATGGGAAGGCCCCGTACGCGCCGGGGGCGTTATTCGGTGGTAAGGCGGTTTGCTGTTCTTTAACGAGAGCAAGTAGTGGAAGCCTGTACAGAACATCTACTCGTGTGATGCCGGGAACCACGTGGTTATTGGATGAGGCCAAAAGAAAACGCGCCTCGGCGGGGCAAAAAGTTTTCGGTAGATGATCTATGGGATACTAGAAACAGAACGTGCCAGCACGAAAAGGACATCCCCTCGAAGGCGAAATGCTGCAGGGCACGCTGGACCTGCTCATTTTGCAAACGTTGATTATGGGTCCGGCCCACGGCCACACAATTGCCCATACTATCGAGCAGCGTTCGGAAGAGGTCCTGCAAGTCGAGCACGGCTCACTTTACCCGGCCCTGCACCGGCTCGAAAATCGAAGATGGATTGCCTCGTTTTGGGGGACCTCGGAGAACAATCGCAAAGCTCGGTATTACCGCTTAACTGCAGCGGGCCGCAAACAGCTCCTTGAACACACCAACCGCTGGGACCGGCTGGTACGCGCGGTGAATCGGGTCTTGCGGCCGGCTAAAGAGGAAACCTGACATGGGTTGGGCGCGTTTCTTTCGCCGGAAGCAATGGGACGCCGAGCGAGCCCGCGAGTTGGACGCGTATCTCGAAATCGAGACGGACGAAAACCTCGCGCGCGGCATGTCTTCCGACGAGGCCCGTCAGGCCGCGTGCCGCAAACTCGGAAATTCTACTCTCATCCGAGAGGAGATCTATCGCATGAATAGCATCGGGTTCTTCGAAACTGTCTGGCAGGACGTTCGCTATGCCGCGCGAACGCTCGCGAAAAGCCGAACCTTCACCTTCGTCGTCATTGTCTCCCTTGCACTCGGCATAGGAGCCAATACCGCCATCTTCAGCTTGATCAACGCGGCTCTGTTGAAAATGCTTCCGGTGAAAGATCCTGAGCAGCTCGTACAGTTCAAAGTCGTAACACCAGGGGGAGTTGGCGAAGGATTCTCCTATCCGGCGTACAAGGAATTTCGCGATCACAACCGGGTGTTCTCGGGCGCGCTGGCGTTCTCCAAATTCTACGATGAGCCAAACATTGAAGTAGATGGACAAAGCGGGCGTGCCAAAGGTCAGATGGTTTCCGGTAATTTTTTTTCGGTGCTCGGAATCAAGCCAGTGATGGGACGCTTAATTGCGCCCACGGACGAATCAGTAGCCGGGCAAAGCCCAGTCGCCGTCATCAGCGACGACTATTGGCGACGCCGGTTCGCACTCGATCCGGGAGTGATTGGGAAGAAGGTCGTTCTGAATAATATCCCGTTCACCATCATCGGAGTGACGACGCCTGAATTTTTCGGGCTTCAACCCGGCGAGAAGATTGACGTCTCCATCCCGATTACCATGAAGGCGCAAGTCAATCCGTCTTTTGCATTTACCGGTACGCGCCAGGATATTTTGGCTGCACCATATCGCACTTGGCTGAGCATTATGGGCCGCCTCAAGCCGGGCGTCACTCCAAAAGAGGCGGCGGCGGATCTGGAGCCGATGTTTCACGCAAGCATGCGCGAAGCCGCTGCCAGCTTAAGCGGCCTGCCATTCGATTCGCCGGCAGTCCGCCAGTCTTATCTCGCGAGCAAGCTTCGGGTGGATTCCGCGGGACAAGGACTCGCCGCACTGCGCCAGCAATTTTCCAAGCCGCTGTGGATTCTCATGACCGCCGTTTTCCTTCTGCTTCTGGTTACTTGCGCTAACGTTGCGAATCTCCTGCTGGCGCGCGCCAACGCTCGCCAAAAGGAAATTGCCGTGAGACTTACAACAGGAGCCGGGCGTTGGCGTCTGATTCGCCAGTTGATTACCGAGAGTATTCTGCTTGCGCTCGGCGGCGGCATTCTTGGTCTGCTCCTCGCTTTCGGGGCCGACAGATCTCTCGTGATGCTGATGTCGCATTCCAATTCACCAATTTCTTTGAACGTTCGGCCCGATACAACAGTCCTGGCTTTTACGATGCTGGTCTCGCTGTTTACAGCGCTCCTGTTTGGCTTCTTGCCGGCATGGCGTGCCACGCGGCTCAACCTTACATCAGCACTGGTTGACAGCACGCGAAGCGCCGGAAGGGGAGGAAGCCGTTCCAAGCTCGGGAAGATGCTGATCGTTGCGCAGGTGGCGGTGTCCCTGGTGTTACTGATTGGGGCCGGCCTGCTTGCGCGGACTCTCCAAAACCTGCAGAATTTCTATCCAGGGTTCAACAAAGAGGGCGTGCTTTTGTTTACCGTCAATCCTGGCGTGATCGGCTACAACTTAGATCAGTCAGCCCGGCTTTACGAACGCCTGCTCGAGCGGATCAATGGAGTTCCCGGTGTCCGGTCGGCGACGTTTTCGTTTTACAGCCCACTCCGCATGCTCGGCTTGCTTATTCCAAAGATCCAAGAGGGCACGCCATCGTCCGTCAAAGCAACCGACCGCGTTGGGATAGACGACGTCGGGCCGAATTATTTCAAAACCTTCGAGATACCCGTGCTGGCAGGCAGGGACTTTGCTCCCTCCGACCGGGCCGGCACCCCCAAAGTAGTAATCATCAACGAAGCTATGGCACGCCAATATTTCAGCGATAGAAACCCGATGGGAAAACATTTGACCGTGCCGGGCTGGAACGGCGATCCGAGCTGGAAGGAAATCGTTGGCGTTGTGAAAGACGCGCAGAATCGCGGGCTGCGCGAGTCGCCGACGCCAATGATTTATCTGCCATTGTTCCAATTTCCTGATGAAGCTCTCATTACCTTTGAGGTCCGCACCGCGATAAGTCCTCTTAGCGTGTCGAATGCTATCCAGCGCGCGGTCAAGGCAACCGAGCTCCGCCTTCCGGTGTTCGACATCAAAACACTCAACGAGCAAGTGGACGATTCGCTCGTTCAGGAGCGTTTGATCGCTTCGCTTTCCGGTTTGTTCGGCGCGCTGGCTTTGCTTCTGGCTGCCGTTGGTTTGTACGGTCTGATGACCTACGCGACCAATCGTAGGACTGGCGAGATTGGAATCCGCATGGCGCTAGGCGCGACGCGTGGGCAGATTGCCGGCATGGTGCTGCGGGAAACATTGCTGCTGGTCCTTGCCGGTCTAGCGATCGGCGTCCCGGCAGCAATGGCATCGTCCCATCTGATCCGAAGCGAGCTATACGGGTTGAGAGCGAATGACCCGCTCACGATACTGATCGCCGGTCTCATGATGGCCGGCATCGCTGTTTTTGCGGCCTATCTGCCTGCAAGGCGAGCGTCGCGAGTGGACCCGATGGTGGCCCTGCGAACGGAATAGATGTGGACTTATCGTCGGTTACCTGTATGGCTGGCCCGCCGCCCGGCGGCTTGATGTAATCGTATAGTGACCGCTTCGGTTCGACTCGAAGGCTATCCAGTTGCCGTCAAGAGACCAGGCAGGTGCACGCGCTTGGTCATAGGTGAACTGCCTCGCAATCTTCACCGCGCCCGACGTCTACAATCCAGATGTTGAGCTTCCCATCCCGGTTGGAGACGAATGCGATCTCTCTCCCGTTTGGCGACACTGTGCGAATCTCGGGCTGCTGCTACGTCAAGGTTCGCGGAACCGCCAATGTTTCGGGGGATTCACGACCGACTCCATCAGTACCCGAACGCCATGCTGTAAGACACTTGGCGATCAACGACGGTTCTGCCTGACAGGCTTTCAGATCATGCCACCGACAGAAACTATTCACGCAGCGTTTTATCGATCGTAGGGTAAGGGTAAAAGCCAATTGAAAATTATTCAGCAATCTTCATGCTGAGGATGTAACGAACTACGTTCTTCCGCCACAGAATGAACAACACGGAGAAATGAAAAATGGCCACTACCGCTCAGCAGGCGTATGATGCGATCAAAAAGCTGGAAGCAAACAATACATTTCCTTTGCCAGCGCCGAATAAGACGGTGCACGTTGGCAATTTCGATGCTGCCACCGGCAAGTTTAAGTATGCAATTAAAACGGTTACGATTACCGAGACCGAAAAATCGGCAACCGGGAAGCCGGTGATTTTGAAGTCCACGGCAGGCGAAATCAAGCTCGCGAACGTTGTGAATTTGCGTCTGCAGTTCTCGGTGACCAATCCAAAGGGTACGTTCACAGTCGCAGTTGCTGGTATAGAGGTATCGGCGGCAGCAGGCGAGCGGAGCGTTACGGTTGACGTAGGGCTGTCACAAAGTGTTCGAACGCCGGACGGGAAGATCTCTACGGTGGACGGATTCATACGGTCGGGCACAGCGGAAGCGCTGCTCCAGTTTAGGATCATCCGGCTCCCAATGGTAACAGGCGGCGCTTTCACGTTGCCAGCGGTGCCGATCGCACTTGTTTACGCCCCACCCCCCGGCTCGCAAAACAAGAACTTTGCGGAGTACTCGAGCATGAATGCGAGCAGCAGGAAAATTTCCACTTCCATGAGTTCGGGCACGACAAACAAGGTGGGCGACGCTTACTCGACAACAGAATTCATCGACAAGATCTCTGGTTTGGCGAGCAGCGTCCAGAGTTTTCTTGGAGCGTTCAGCATTGTAGGAGAAGATCCGCTGAAGAAGGCTGGTGCTTCGACGATATTGGGCCTTAATCTACTTTCAGGCATCCTTTCGAGCACGACAACCAGCACAAGCACGGCTCTCACTACAACTACCGAACACGATCTTCAGGTCACGGATACCGACACGACCACGACGGGGACACCGGCCGGCTCGGGGCCCGGTGTGGGCGACCGATTCGTCTACCTGCGTAACGTAAAAGTGGCGTGGCTGATCACTAACAGCGGGCTCAGCTTCACCGTACTTGGCGATGATGGGATACGATCGTTCGCCGCACAGCAGTTACTTTCGGATGCGAAGGCGATTGCCTCCTCGGCGGGCGCAGTCAAGAGCGGGCCGGTGACAAATTTGGATGCGGCTACGCTGCAGATGCTACTTAGTCTCGACCCGTTTGTAGGAAATGCGTCGCCCACACTTGCGGCGCCGCGTTTTGTACCGAACGATCCGCCCAGCGCAGTCGGGAGTGGAACTGATCCGAACGGCGATGTGTTGAGCGTGTCGCACGATATCTCCACTACGGATTTATCCACCCAAACGAGCGTCACCACGACTATCACCGACTATAAGCTAGGATGGCTGACCGCCCTCTTCGGCGGCAATGAAGCGAAAGAGAATCAGACTACCTTGGGCTATACTTCTTCGATTCAGAATAGCGTCGAAAAGAGACAGACAGCGACGGTGTTTTTCTTTGCAAGGCCAACCGATCCGCCTTACGCCGTGGGCTTGTATTTCGACAGACTATTTGGAACTTTCGCTTTCACGTCAGGGCAAGATGTGGTGCTGAAGAAGAGTCCCGTCGCTCGCACGAGTTCTTTGCATCAGGCTGTGGGATCGGCTTCCAGGTAGCAGGAGACCCGCCCCACTACTCGTTGCGGAGGGCCAGCATGGGCTCGATGCGCGCGGCTTTACGCGCGGGGATGCAGGTGGCGAGTAATGCAGCCAAACCAAGCACGACGGCGACGCCGCAAAACGTGAAGGGATCGCTGGGGCGGATGCCGTAGAGCATTTTGGCCATGAGGCGCGAGAGCAGCAGAGCGCATATAAGGCCGGCCGCCGCGCCCGCCAATGCCTGCAGCATGCTTTGCCGCAGGACCATGAGCAACACTTCGGCCGGGCCGGCGCCGAGGGAAATGCGAATACCGATTTCGCGCGTGCGGCGCGATACGGAGTAGCTCATGACGCCATATATTCCGACGGCAGCGAGGGTCAGCGCGACGGCGGCGAACATGCCGAGCAGGAGCATCTCAAAGCGCGGTTGGGCGGTGGCGTCGGCCACGGCGCGGTTCATCGTCAAGACATCGGAGATCGGCAGATTCCGGTCCATCGACCATATTTTGTTTTGAACGGCTGGCGCTAAGTCCGCCGGATTGCCATCGGTTCGCAGGACTAGCGTGATGTATGACATGTGCGAAGACTCGCCGAGAAAATCATGATTCTGGAGAGCGGCGAGGTACATCTCGGGAGCGGGCTCGGCGGCCCAGTCATGCTCGCTGGCATCCGTCACTACGCCAATGACAGTGAGCCAGACCGGCGCGCCAGTGTTGTCACGGTCGACAGCAATCCGCTGGCCGACGGGATCTTCTTTTGGCCAGTAGCGTTTCGCGGCACGCTCATTGATGAGGACGACATTTGGGGAACGCATATCGTCGTTCTGCGTGAGCGTGCGGCCGCGGCGAAGCGGGAGCCGCATGGTTTCGAAATATCCCGGCATGACGATGCGATAGACGGCTCCGGGTCCGGTTCCGGGCGCGGTTTGCGGGCGGCCTTCG
>JAICIH010000024.1 GCA_025924475.1 Bryobacteraceae bacterium | reverse complement strand
TCCCACGCCGTCGCGCCACACCAGCATCCAGCCGTCGCCGCCGATACCGGTGTTGCGTGCACAAATACGCTGTGCGATCTCCGGTAGATTGCCGCTCGCATCGTCCGCCCAAGTCAGCAGAAAATCGTTTTCCGCTCCGTGTAACTTCGTAAATGGAATCTTCATCGCCTGTAAATTTCGAGCGGCGGCGCGTCCTTGACCTCAACCCTCCAAACCAACCGGTAGGGAGACCCGCTCCGTTGCAGAGCCCGCCAGACAAAATCATTCGCTTGCACCAGCGCCCAGCGCTCCCGATGAACGAGATCGGGACGCGAAGTTGCCGCCAGCCAATCCGGACCGTTGCCGATGTTCAGAGTCTCGCGGAACGGCACGCGGGCTTTGCAGAAAATCCCTGGCAAGTCTCCGGTTCCCGTAAGAATGCCTTCGCCCTCCTGATAGTTCTTCTGCAAGAAGCCGGCCGCCGCGGTGGTCCAGGCCCTTCGCGAGACTGAGTTGACTTGTGATTCTTTCCAGCAAATCCAGTTTTCCGGCGAAGCATGCCAAGTCCACAGCAATAAGCAAAGAACAGGCGCCGCGAGACTCAGCAGCCGGGCGCGCGCAGGCAACACCAGCGCGATAGCGCCGCATGCGAATGCCGCCAGGACCAACACGGCAATTCCGTAGCGGGTGTTGTAGTAGGAGTACGGCCATAAGGTAGGGACGTGGATGGGCAGTTTGGACGAGTGAACGCTCCACACATAAAAAAGCGGCGGGAGGAGCAAATAGAGAACCGGAAAAACGATCCGCCTCATGATAGCGCACAGAAAGCCGACGACGCCCAATAAGATCAGCGGCCATCCTGCGCATAACCGGGACGCTTCGAAGTAATAGCGCGCCGCCGTGGTCCAGTGATGATAGCCCGGGTAGTCACGCGCGCCCTGAATGGCAGCCGCCGAATACGGTCCGTTATAAAAATCGAGAGGATTCGAAGTCCCCCACCAGTTATGCGCAATCCAATAAGCGGGAGCCAGGCTTGCGGCCAGACCAAATCCGATCAAGATCCGCCAGCGATTCGATTTAGCAAACCAGGCGAAACTGAGCGCGGTAAACGGGATTAGAAACCAGCCATCGTAGCGCGTCAGGCTCATCCACCAGGATGCCGCAACGCTGATAAACAGATAGTGTCGCTCTTGCGTGGCGCGAAAGCGAAGCAGACACCACAACGTCACAAGCAGGCCAGCCAGAAATACGATCTCCGTCATCGGAATCGCCGCCAAGTAGAGCACATTTGGATTCAAAGCAAAACAGGCGAGCACAATCGCGGCACTAGTCGAATTGCGATACGCTTCCCGCGCCGCCAAAAAGAGAAATACGCCAGCGATTACAAAACAGATCGCAACCGGAATCGTTCCGGCCAGTCCATTGTTCCAAAGCGAGTCGTTCGCCACCAGCGGCAGGCACAGAACATGCAAAACCGGAAGCCACACGGTGCCTATTTGGTCATATCCCGGCGTACGCGAGTCGATCCAACTGCGGCCGGCGTTCAGATGCGCTTGCGCGTCTCCCCAATAGAGAATGTAACCGTGACGGTAAACCCAGGCCGCCATTCCCGCTATGAGCGCAGAAAGCAGTACGGCGGCAATCGCGGCTTGGACGCTAGAACGCCGTAAATCGCCGGAATTCGTCAAAGCGTCGATCGATCTCCGCGCGTGTCAGCGTTCGGAAGCGCTCCACGCCGAATTGTTCGCAGCAGAAGCTGCCCATCACCGAACCGTAAATCACCGCCCGGTGCAGTTCGTCCACGCTGAAGTTACCGTTGTGCAAATCGAAACTTCGCTCAGCGAGATACCCGACGAATCCACCAGCAAAACAGTCTCCCGCCCCGGTCGGATCGAAAATATCTTCCAGTAAGTAACCCGGCGCGATAAATAGAGTATCTTTGCGGAATAACATCGCGCCATATTCGCCCCGTTTGACCACAAGCGCCTTAGGGCCCATATCCAAAACCTTTTGGGCGGCTTTTCGAAGGTTACTCTCGCCGGCGAGCAGCCGTACCTCGCTATCGTTGATCAACAGGAAATCCCATTGAGCAATGGTCTTCAGCAGCTCGTCACGTGTGTGGTTGATCCAGAAATTCATGGTGTCGCCACCCACGAAACGCGCCGCCGGCATCTGCCGCTGCACGTCCCATTGCAGGGCGGGCTGGATGTTTCCGAGAAACAAATACGGCCGGTTTACGTATGCCGGCGGGAGCTTTGGCTGGAAGTCAGCAAAGACGTTGAGCTGCGTATCTAGCGTGGTGCGATCGTTCATATCGGCCGAATAGACACCCGACCAGAAGAACGTTTTGCCCGTCACCTGTTCCAGTCCTTCGAGCCCAACCGCCTTCTGCTCCAAAAGAGCACGGTCTTCCGGAGCAAAGTCGTCGCCTACTACGCCGACGATTCCAGTCTTTGTAAAATAACTCGCGCTCAATGCAATGTAAGTACAGGAGCCGCCGAGCGTTCGATCTCGTTTTCCGTGCGGCGTCTCGATGGCATCGTACGCCACGGACCCAACTACAACAAGTGACATCGTATTGCATTGTACCGATACAATAGAGCTTGGGCATCGAAAACGCCTTCCTGCGCGCACTTCCTTCCACTCTCTTTATCGCGGCCGGTATCGCCTCACAAATCTATCTCGTGCGGCGTTTTCGAATCAGCCAAGCCCTGAACGCCATCCTGTTCCTCTGTGAAGCGTGTCTCTTCCTCATCAGCCAGGAAAGCCTCTTTCCCTATGTCCGCCGTCTTTTTCCATCGGATTATACGCTCGTCATCGCGTCGGGGACCTTGATTCTTTGGTGCTGGCTGTTGACCGGCGTTGCCATCGTCCTGTGGCTCAAAGACAGGGTTTTCCAACCGCGGTTTCGACCCGAGCGCCGCGCCTGGTTGACCGCGTCGGCCGCCGCGGTGTGCGCCGCACCCGCCGCTGTTCTTTGCACCGGCATTCTCACGCGCAAGAATTTCGATATTCGGGAAGTCGATTTGAAATTCAAAAACCTCCCGATGGATCTCCGCGGATTGCGTCTCGTACAGATCAGCGATATCCATATGGGCGATTTCTTCTCGGCCCACGACCTGGAGCGTGCTGTGGCCGCGGCAAACGAGCTGCGCCCCGATCTCGCTTTTGTCACCGGAGATCTGATCACCACAAAATGGGATCCGCTGGATGCCTGCCTGCGGGAGCTGGGAAAACTGCACGCCTTCTCCGGCGTCTGGGGTTGCCTCGGCAACCACGAAATGCGTGCGCGCGTTGAAAACCATACAACCACCAAAGCCCTCGAGTTCGATGTCCGCTTTCTGCGCCGCCAGGCCGCATCGCTCATTTTCGGCGAAAGCCGCCTTAACCTGGTAGGCGTAGATCATCAGCGCCACGTCCGGCCATATCTGGAACACGTTGAAGACCTCGTCGCACCCGGTGCCTTCAACCTGCTGCTTTCGCACAATCCCGATGTCTTTCCGGTGGCCGCCCGCAAGGGTTTCGATCTCACTCTGGCAGGTCACACGCATGGCGGCCAAATCAATCTTGCGATCGCAGGCGCCAATCTCAACATCGCGGATCTGGCAACACCGTATACGAAAGGCTTTTACGAGCTGCCCGGTTCCTCGTTGTACGTCAACTCCGGGCTCGGCACGATCGGCGTTCCGGTCCGGTTGGGAGCGCCGCCTGAGATCACATTGATTCGCCTGTGCGATACCTCCTCGTAAGCGATCTGCACGCCAACCGGTATGCGCTCGAGGCGGTGCTTGCCGCGGCGCAAGGCCAGTATGAGCAGGTTGTCTGCTGCGGCGACCTGGTCGGCTACAACCCTCATCCGGCGGAAATCATCGAATGGACCCGGGCCAACTGCCAAGCCATCGTGCGCGGTAATCACGACAAGGTTGTGGCCGGCATCGATGATTTGGAATGGTTCAATGATGTAGCCCAAGCCGCCGCACGCTGGACTATGCGCCGCCTGGATGAGCAGCAATTGGCTTATTTACGCGCTCTGCCCCAGGGCCCCGCGAAGCTCGACCATTTTCATATCTGGCACGGATCTCCGGCGGACGAGGATGAATATGTCACCGAATCGCGGGAAGCAATGCCGTCTTTCGCATATTTCGAGCTGCCGCTTGCATTTTTCGGACACACGCATGTGCAGGGAGGCTTCTTTTCCAAACGCGGGCGAATCGGCCCGTTATCGCGCCCGCGAGCGCAGGAACAGGAATACAGAATCCAACTCGAACCGGACACGCTTTATTTGGTAAATCCCGGATCGGTAGGGCAGCCACGCGATGGCGATCCGCGCGCCGCCTATGCTCTCTTCGATTCCGAGCAAAAACTGGTCACCCTTTGCCGGGTTGAATACCCAATCGAAAAAACCGCCGCGGAAATTCAGGCGGCCGGTTTACCCGGCATGCTCGGGCTGCGGCTCTTCCACGGGTTTTAGTTGCACCAGATCGGCGCTGCCATTCGAAGTGAAATGGGTGCACAGGCGCTTGGCCGCCGCCGCCCCCACGACTCTCGCCAGTTCTTCCTGCGAGGCTTGCCGAACGCGTTCCAGGCTGCCGAACGTCCGCAGCAGCTTCTCCACTGTTTTTGCTCCCACCCCAGGCACATCGTGCAGCTCTGATGTCAACCGCTGCGCATTGCGGCGTGTTCGATGAAACGTGACGGCGAAGCGATGCGCTTCGTCACGAATCGTCTGCACTAAATGCAAAATGGGCGAAAACTTTTCGAGAATCAGCGGTTCGTCTTCCTGCCCGTACACATAAATCCATTCCTCGCGTTTGGCGATCGAGGCGAGCGGCTGATCCGTGATGCCGAGCGCCTCGAGCGCTTCCGCGGCCGCGTGCAGTTGCCCTAATCCGCCGTCTACGATGACCAGACCCGGGAAAGGCCGCCGCTCCTGCTGCAGTTTCGAGTAACGCCGTGTGATCACCTCGCGCATGGACGCAAAGTCGTCGTTGCCCTCCACCGTACGAATGATGAATTTGCGGTAATCGGACTTCTTCATGCGCCCGTCTTCCCAGACCACCATGCTCGCCACTTTGTCCGTCCCTTGGATATGCGAGATGTCGAAGCATTCGATGCGACGTGGAACCGCAGGCAAATTCAAGGCTTCCTGCACGGCTTCCTGTATCGCTTTCGAGGAGGGCTTCAATACCCGGAAGCGCTGATCGAAGCTATGCTTGGCGTTTGTCTCTACCAGCGCGATCAAAGCTTTCTTCGATCCGCGCTGCGGGATGGCGATCTCTACTTTTCTGCCGCGCGCTTCGGAGAGAAATTCCTCGAGTTCCTCGCGCCCTTCGAAATCGACTGGAATATGAATACGCGCCGGGACGTATGCGCTGCCGACATAAAGCTGTTTCAGCAGCGCTTCGAAAAATTCCGCTGCGTTGAACGGATCCTGATCTTCCCAAAAGAATTCGCGGCGATCCACGATCTTGCCATGGCGCAGGTGAAACAGATTTACCGCAAGCAGCGGCGGCTCGCCATGATAGGCCAGGATATCGGTATCCTCACCCTCCACGGCCGCCATCTTCTGCTTCTGCTCCATTTCGCGAACCGTATTCGCCAGGTTGCGCAGGCTAGCGGCTTCTTCAAAGCGCATTTCCTCGGCTGCCGCTTGCATGCGCTTATCCAACTCGTGCGCCAGGTCGCGATGCCGGCCTTCCAGGAATAATCGAACGTCACGCACCGCTGCGCCATAAGCCTCGTCCGTGGTCAGTCCAACGACACACGGCCCGAGGCAGCGGTGGATGTGGTACTGCAAACACGGATGCGAATGCCGGCGCGAAAAGTCAATTTTGCACGACGGCACTTTAAAGTGCCTGTGAATGAAATGCGCCAGCCGGTGCGCCAGATTACCAGGGAAGTAGGGTCCGTAGTAGCTCGCGCCATCCTTTAAAATCCGGCGCGTCACATAGACTCGCGGATATTTTTCATTTGTGAGCTTCACGTACGGAAACGTCTTGTCGTCCCGCAGCAAAACGTTAAAGCGAGGCTTGTACTGCTTGATCAGGTTGTTTTCGAGCGCGAGCGCTTCTTTGTTGTTGTCTACCTGAATAAAATCCAGGTCGCGCGCTTCGGCGATGAGCCCGCCTGTTTTCGCTTCCGCCAGACGGTCGTCGTTGAAATAGCTCCTTACGCGGCTGCGAATATTCTTCGCCTTGCCCACGTAAATGACCTTTCCTTGCCCGTCTTTATATAGGTAAACGCCCGGCTCGGTAGGAAGCTGCGCTACTTTCTCACGAAGTTCCATCGGCAGCTATAATTCAATTGTGGCACGTACGCTGTTGCCGATCGTATTGTTACTAGTCCTTCTCGGATCGCCGATTCGAGGCCTCGCACAGCAGCCGGATGAAGCGAACCCGCCCGAAGAAGACGAATCGGTCGCTCCCAAAAAATACGTTTTGAATCCGCTCGAATCGGAGCGGAACATCAAAGTCGGAAATTTCTACTGGTCTAAAGGAAACTACCGCGCTGCGCTCAACCGCTATCAGGACGCCACCCGCTATAATCCCAGCTCTCCGGAAGCGTTCTTCAAAGTTGGCGAGGCGGAGCAAAAGCTGAAGCATAAAGAGGCCGCCAAGGCCGCTTTTCAAAAAGTCATCTCTCTCGCTCCCGATTCGAAACTAGCGCACGAAGCCAAGCGCAAACTCTAACCAAGCATAGTGGAAATCTTTGACGGAAGTTTTAGCCTTCAGCAATCGGCTCTCAGCTTAAAACGCATGCTCAGCGGTTTTTAGCTAAAAGCTGAGGGCTAACCGCTGAAAGCTCCTCTAGGCGCGGCAATTCTAAGAAGGAAATTCTCAGAATTGCCGCGCTAGAATTTAACTCGCCAGCTTCTTTGTTCTCTCCGACCAGTGCTGTCTTAACGATTTGATCAGCATCTTCACGCCTCTATCCCAGTCGGGAAATAAATCGACGTATTGGACGGTTTTCACGATCTGACTCGGCAAATGGCAGGCATCCAGCCGGACGGGAATAAAAAAAATGTCCTCTGCCGGAATGCTCGCCGCTACGTCGAGCGCATAGCCCAATTCGCGCTGGAAATGCCCGCGCTTCACTATAGAGCGATGCGAAAAGCAGCCCACGAAGAAATCCGATAACTCAATGGCACGTTCGATTGCTCGCGGCCAATTCTGACCGGGCAACAGTTTCTCCTTGTCCATCCACGGCTCAAATCCGGCCCGCTGCAGGGCGCCGTAAAGTTTTCGCACCTCCGCCCCATCCTCTTCCGCATACGCCAGGAAAACTCGCCCGCGGCTCGTTGGCTCGAACACCACACGCTGCTCCGTATTGAGCTGAAACGATCCCATACCGTCGATTTCGATGGACGCGCCTTCGCGCAGGCAGCGATCGACCAGGCGCAGCAATGCCCTACCTTCCAGTCGCTGCTTCACGTTTTGGCCTTGGGAGTCGAAGCGCAGGCCGCAGCCGAGCGCTCTACTGCCGCTTTTTCCGGCGGATGCTTCGAACCTTTGATCAATCGATGTACCAGCGTGTCTACATAGTCCGCCGCCTGCGCGCACGAACGATGCGACTGCCGCGCGAGCAGCCGTGCGAGTTCCTGCTTATTCACGCTCTCAACTTAGGCATACGGGCTCGCACAAGCAGCTAATCCATTGCTTCGCTTTCAGCGTGCAAGCCGTTATTTTAAAGGGACTTACCTTGCTCGAATAAATTCGCAGTAAATTTGTGACTGGCTATTCTCCACGCAGCACCTCGAGCGGGCGCTGATTCAAAATCCCCCCGCTCGCCAGCCAACCGGCCAAGTTAGCTAAGAGTGCCGTTCCGGCCATGGCGAGGAACAAAGCGCCCCAATCGAACTCGAATCCTGCTTCCATGAATTTCTCCGCGACAATGCGCGTGAACACATTCGCGAGCACCGCGCCGACCAGACCGCCTACCGCGCCAAGAATCGAAAACTCAACCGAAAAAATGCTCTTGATACGGCGGCGTGTTCCTCCGAGCGTTTTGAGAACTGCCACTTCACGAATGCGTCGATAGCGCGTGCCCGCTACACTCGAGCACAAAATGATTACTCCGGCCGCGATAGCAAACAACGCCAGGAAGCGCACGACCAAAGCTACCTGATCGACCGCTTCCTGAATTCGAGTCAACACGTCGGCCAGATTCATGACCGTCACTGTCGGAAAATTTTCGAAGATCGCCGCCTCGACCGCCGGGATGTGCGGCGGATCGACATGCGCGGCGCCATAGTAAACCACGGGCATGCCTTCTAAGGCATTGAGCGGAAATACCAGCTCGAACCGCACCGGCGCTCTCTGATCGCGCCGGAAAACCGCAACTAAAGGAGCTTCGATTCTCCGCCCGGCAATCTGAAATACCACTCGATCGCCCAGGCGCAGATGAAAGTCGCGCTGCGCGCGCTCCGATACGGCCAGTTGGGGCCGCGCGCTTTCGGCCCGCCACCAAGCGCCTTCACGGACTTCCAAACCGTCCGGTAAAGATTTAGCGCTGGTGATTCGGACTGTCTGCAACTCGTCCTTTCGCGCTTTGCTCAGCGCCAGCCGCTCGATCGGCACACCATTCTGTTCGAGCATGCGCGAGACGATATAGCCGACCAACTGCACTTTTCCCGTAACGCCGGGTTGGGATTCGACGAGGCGGCTTACTTCGTCCGCCTTGCGAATGTCGAGCATGAACAAATTCCCTTCCCGCCCGGGCCCCTCGCTTTCGACCTGCCGCAGCACGGTACGCTGCAGCAAATAAGTTGTCAGCGTGAACATGACACCGATGCCGAGCGCCACCAGCACGCTGCGCGCCTGATTGCCGGGCCGGTACAAGTTTGCGAAGCCATGCCGGAACGCAAGAGGTAATGAGGAACGCGATGCGCTCACCAACGCGCGAATGGCACGGAGCAGCAAAGCCGCTACGCCAGTCAATAGCAGAATACTGGCAGCCAGGCCACCCGCGAAGTAAAGCCCCATCTTCCACGAACCGCTCAGCCAAATCGCCACCAGGCAAAAGCCGATCACGATGGCCGCGGCGCCCAACCACGCCGGCAGCTTATCGCGCCAATGCCGCCGGCTTTCTTGAGCCGCATCGTCCATGTTGCGGCGAAACACCAGGTTCGGCCGCACGGACCGGATCCCAAGTAAAGGCGGCACGGTGAATAACAGTGTGGCCAGCACACCCAGGCTCATTCCTTGCAGGCTGAATGACCAATCCCAGGGCACATCCGGCAGCAGCGCAAATACACGGCGAATCAGCCACGGGAACGATTTCTGTACCGCAGCGCCTAGCGCGATACCGATGCCGGCGCCGGCGAGTCCGAGCCACAGCGTCTGGATCAAATAAATTTGCATGATTTGGCCGGCGCGCGCCCCCACAGCCTTCATGACGGCGATCGTATCCATGCGCTGCTGTAGATGCGAATACATCGCCATAGCAACGCCAAGCGATCCCACGATTAAGGCAATCAAGCTCACCAGACTAAGAAATGTCGAGGTGCGATCGACCACTCGCCCCACCACCGGGCTGCCTTCGCGGTAGTCGCTTATAAAAACGCGCGGTATGGCCGATTTCACATCGCGCTTGACGGCCTCCAGATCGACATCCGGACGTAATTTGAACAGGAACCGCTGCGCCGCCCTGCTTCCAAATTGCACTAAGCCGGTACGCTCGAGCCCAGCGCGGCTCATCATCACGCGCATGCCCGGACCAAATCCGGACGCCAGGCGGTCGGGTTCCGCTTCAAGAATTCCGGCTATATGAAATTCTTTTCCGCCCAGCCGCATCGTATCGCCGGGCGAGACTTTGAATCGCAGCAACAACTCTGGCGTGACTACGATTGCCGAATCTTCATTCAGCAGTTCGGCCAGTGGCTGGGCGGGCTTCAGCGTCAACTTGCCGTAGTACGGATACGCGTTGGGATCGACGCCCTTCACCGCTACCATCTGCGGAAATCGCCCTTGGGTGGAAGCGGCCATCGACACCGTCTCCGTCACGCGCGTTACCGCTCCATAGCGCTCGCCGACAGCCGCCATTTTCTCGAGTTGTTTAGATGTGGGATCGGTCCAGGTCTGGGCCTGCAGATCCGCTGCGATCAATTGCCTCGCGTTCCGCAGAAGCATTCCTCGGAAGGCATAGCCGAAGCCCTTCACACCGCTTAGGGCCGCCACTCCCACCGCAACAGCAAGAATCACGAATGTAAATTTTTGCGGTGATGCGTGCAGCTCGCGCCAGGCAATTTTAGCGGCCGTCCGTACAAACATGCCTAGGCTTCCACCGTGCGGCCAACGAGTTCATCGCTCAGCACGCGCCCATCGCCCAGTGTCAGAATCCTGTCGGCATGCTCGGCCAGCTTGCGATCGTGTGTCACCAGAACCAGCGTCGTACTCTCTTCGCGGTTCAGCTCGACCAAAAGGTCCAGCACATGCCGACCATTCGCGCTGTCCAAATTACCAGTTGGCTCATCCGCCATCAAAATGGGCGGGCGCGTCATGAAAGCGCGCGCCAGCGCCACGCGCTGCTGCTCACCGCCGGATAGCTGCACCGGATAGTGCCCCATCCGGTCTGCCAGCCCTACGCGCTCGAGAAGCGCATGTGCCCGCTCTCGCGACTGCCCGTTGAATCCGCTCAACTCCGCGGGCAGAAGTACATTCTCTTCGGCCGTCAAGGTGGGAACAAGCTGGTAGGACTGGAACACAAAACCGATCTTCTGGCCCCGTAAACGCGCCAGCGCGTCTTCTTTGAGATGCGTGATATCGGTTCCATCGAGGACAATTGCGCCGGACGTAGCGGTGTCCAGGCCGGCCAGTAGGCCAAGCAGCGTGCTTTTGCCGCTTCCCGAAGCGCCCATGATGGCGAGAAACTGCCCGCGCGGCACACTGAAACTCACATCGCGCAGGATCTCGACCCGGCTGGCGGAGTTTTCGATGGTTTTAAAGAGCTGGCGTACCTCAATAGCAGGCATGTCAATTTAGTTATGTGGAAACGCGGCGATCTACTCTCATTCTGGCAGCCTGTCTGTTCCTCGCCGCCTGCGGCTCGAAAACGGAAGCCCCTCATCAGGAAGAACGTGCCCCGGCCGAACAAAGTTCCGCCAAGCCCGCCGTAGAAGACCGGCGGCCGGTGATTGTCGCCTTTGGTGACAGTCTGACGGCCGGCGTCGTTCCCGCCAATTACCCGGACGCCCTCCAGCGGCTGCTCGATGAGAACGGTTATCACTACCGTATCGACAACCAAGGCGTGAGCGGCGATACCTCCACCGATGGACTCGCCCGTATCGACAACGTGATTGCCGTCCATCCCGCGCTGGTGTTGCTCGAATTCGGCGGTAACGATGGCTTGCGCGGCATTCCGGTGGAAGCAACCCGCAAGAATCTCGAAGAGATGATCGAAAAGTTGAAAGCGGCGCAAATCCCGATCGTTCTTCTCGGCATCACGCTGCCGCCCAATTACGGACCCGAATATGTTGCGCCATTTACCGCGATGTTTCCAGCGCTCGCCAAAAAATATAAATTGACGCTGATGCCTTTCCTTTTGGTTCACGTCTATCGCGACAGCAGTTTGATGCGGCCGGATGGCATTCATCCCAACGGCCGCGGCAACGAAATCATCGCCAAGGATGTCTTTGATTTGGTTCGGCCTCTTCTGACGCGCACTGTAGGGCGGACGTCCTCGTCCGCGGCCGACGTCCTCGTCGGCCTGGTCAATAATTCCAAACAGGGCAAGCCGGACGAGGACGTCCGGCGCGGGTCAGGAGACCCGCCCTACGATTCTGTCCGTCTCTGGGAAAGCTAAGTGGCATTGACTCCCGAACCGGCGCTTCGCAGGGAGCTTGGTCTGCGCGACCTGGTGCTCTTCAACATCGCTGCCATTGTCAGCACCCGGTGGATCGGCGTGGCGGCGCACGTCGGTCCGGGAACTCTTCTGCTTTGGCTGCTGGCGGCAGCGCTTTTTCTCGTCCCCTGCGCGTTCGTTGTCGCCAATCTCTCCCATCGCTTTCCGCAGGAGGGAGGCCTGTACGTCTGGACTCGCGAAGCGTTTGGCGGTTGGCATGGTTTTGCCTGCGGCTGGTTTTACTACCTCAACAACGTTTTCTGGATTCCCGGCGTGTTGATCTCCATGGTGGGAATGATCACCTACGCGTTCAATCCGCGCTGGGGAAAATGGGCGGAAGATCCTTGGTATGTCTTGCCCTGTGCGCTCGTTCTTCTGATCGGAACATTGGCGGCGAACTATGTGGGGCTGAAAGTGGCAAAGTGGGTCGATAATTTCGGCGGCATCGGTGCGTACTCCATCGCCGGCATCCTAGTCGTATCGGCTGGCGCTGTATTGCTGTTTCGCGAGCCGGCGACGCGATTCCACGCTCTGCCGCGTTGGGATCTCGATAAGCTCAATTTCTGGTCACAGCTCGCTATGGCGATGACCGGTCTCGAGCTGAGTCCGATTCTTTCGGGCGAAGTACGCAATCCGCGGTGGGCGGTTGTGCGCGCCACTTGGATCAGCGCCGCACTGGTAGTCGTGTTCTATATTGTCTCTACCAGCTCGATACTGGTCCTTCTGCAACCGGACCAGGTGAGCCCGGTGATCGGTCTGGCGCAAGCGGGCCAGCAAGCTGCCAGCTTGTTAGGCTGGCGCTGGGTTCCACTGAGCATCGCCGTGGCGATTTTGCTGAGCGTGGGCGGCCAGCTTGGAACGTACGTGGGCGCTTGTGCTCGGCTGCCGTTTGTTCTCGGCATCGGGAAATTACTGCCGCCCGCCTTTGCCAAACTGCATCCTAAGTACGGCACACCTCATGTCTCGATTCTGCTGCTCGGCGCGGGTGCGGCGTTGCTGCTTCTCATCAGCCAACTCGGAGAATCGTTTCGCGGCGCTTACCAGCTCACAGTCGATTTCACTGTCATCTCTCTATTCATCCCTTTCGTGTATATGTTCGCGGCGGCCTGGCGGTTCGGCCAAAAACTCGCCGCCTTCTGCGGTTTGTTTGTCTCCGCGATCGCTATTGTGTTCTCTTTTCTGCCGACCGGCGATATGCGCTCGGTATGGCTGTTTGAAGCGAAGCTGATCGGAGGCTGTCTGTTGCTATTTCTGCTGGCCCGGCTATGCTATCGGCATTACCAATCTGGAGCCAAGTGAGCTACCCCGATACCGTTCGCTATCTTTATTCGCTGGGCAACGAGCTCAAGCCAGGCGCGAAGTTCACTCTGGAGCCCATGCGCACGCTTCTTTCCGGCCTGGGCAACCCGGAAAACGAGCAGCGCTTTGTTCACGTCGCCGGCACGAACGGTAAAGGTTCTACCTGCGCTACCATCGCGAGCATTCTTCGCAAAGCTGGATTTCGCACGGGCCTCTACACTTCGCCGCATCTCATCGAGCCTATCGAGCGCATCAACATCAATAGCAGTGCGGTAACGCCAGCGCAGTTTGCCTCCGCCTTCGAGACAGTTCACACCACGGCTGAGCAACTGCTGGCAAACGACCGACTGGCCGCTCATCCTTCTTACTTCGAAACGGTTACGGCGATGGCCCTGCTGCTGTTTCGCGAGAGCTGCGACATTGCGGTGCTCGAAGTAGGTCTGGGCGGAAGGCTCGATGCGACGAATGTGGTCCGTCCCGAGCTTTGCGTCATCACGCCGGTCTCCTACGATCACGAAGCATATCTCGGCAACACGCTCGGATCGATCGCGGTGGAAAAAGCCGGCATTCTCAAGCCGCAAGTTCCCGTTTTCATGAGCCCTCAACTGCCCGGCGCGGAGGCCGTCATCGCTGCTCGCGCCCGTGAGCTAGGCTGCGAACTCATTCGGACCGCCGATCACACCATCTCCGATATTCGAATGACTCCGCGTGGTTCCGAGTTCCGCTTGTCCGGCCAGGCCTATTACTGCGTGCTGCCGGGGAGGCATCAAATCGACAATGCGAGAACCGCTATTCTCGCGTGCCGGCACTTGCAGATCTCGGAACATGCTATCCAGGCCGGCTTGGAGACGGTGGTCTGGCCCGGTCGCCTAGAATTCGTATCACAGAATCCGGATTTCGTTTTGGACGGCGCGCACAATCCGGCCGGAGCCGCCGCGCTCGCCGCGTACATTCGTGAATTTTGCGCCAATCGTCCGGTTTGGTTAGTATATGGCGCCATGCGCGACAAAGCGATCGACGAAGTAACCCAGCAATTATTCCCTCTGGCCGCCAAGCTGATCCTCACCGCGCCAAGTTTTCCAAGAGCGCTCCGGCCAGAAGCCATTCTCGAACTCACAAGTCACCCGAATGCCGAAACCGCAGCTACGGTTTCCAAAGCAATCGAAATCGCCCGGATCGCCCCTTCGGAAGCCATCGTGTTCTTCACCGGATCATTGTTTCTGGTCGGCGAAGCGCGCGCGCTGCTGACCGGAAGCGAGTGAATCGTCTCGTAGAATGGGCATGCATGCAAAGGCTGCGCGGCATATTTTTTGCCGATCCTGCAATCGTTCTCGCCACTATTTTTTATGGCGCAATCAGCTTAGTGGTTTCATTCTTCGATGCGACCGGAGCGCTGCAGATTCGCGTAGCGCGCCGCTGGGCGAAGATGCTGCTCGCCGTAAGCGGCGCGCGCGTTCACGTGGAAGGGTTGGAACATATCGATCCCGGCGGCAGCTATGTGTTCATCGCGAATCATCAAAGCTACATGGATACGCCTGTCGCGCTCGCCAACATTCCGGTGCAATTCCGTTTTTTGGCCAAGCGCGGTCTGTTCCAGATTCCGTTTCTAGGCACCCACCTCAGCCGCGCCGGCCACATCCCGGTCCCACGTGAAGATCCGCGCGCCGCAGTCAAGGTCATGCAGCGCGCCGCCGAAGTGATCCAGGAGAAGAAAATTTCACTGCTGATCTTTCCCGAAGGAGGCCGCTCTCACGATGGCCATATGCGAGCGTTTAAAGAAGGCGGGGCCTATATAGCTATCCGTGCACGCGTGCCGGTGGTGCCGCTGGTGCTCATCGGAACCCGCAAGCTGCTCCCGTATGGCGCAGGTGTGGTCCTTTCCGGCGATGTTACGCTGCGTATCCTTAAACCTATTGAGACATGGCCAATGTCACTGAAAGAGAGAGGCGCGCTTACCGAGCAGGTGCGCGATTTGATTTTGAAGGAACTACACTGAATATATTGGTGACATGTCCACAAGGGTCGAGCAGATAGTAAAGCAGTTGGCCGACTGGTCTCCTGACGAACTCCGTGAGTTGAAGACCTGGATGGAAGGTGAACTTGCGCCCGCCGAGGCAAAAGACAAGCGCGCTGCTTTAGATCGCATTTTTGGCAAATACGCACATGTTTCAACCTCGGCAGAAGACTTTTGTGCTCGTAAGGCGGCGGATTTGGAACTGGAAACCCATTCTCTGCGGTGATTTACATTTTGGATGCCAGTGCGATGATCGCTTTTCTTCGCGCCGAGCCAGGAGGTGAGGTCGTGCGTGAGATCCTCCAAGCCGATGGCAATCACATAGTGGCACATTCGATCAATTTATGCGAAGTCTACTATGATTTCTTTCGCGCCGACGGTGAAGCGACGGCCGAAGAAGTTCTGGAAGATTTATTTGCAGCGGGTGTTCGCGCCAATGAAGATATCTCGCCGCAGTTTTATAAAGCAGCCGGGCGGATAAAGGCCGATAAACGTCGAATTTCTCTGGCCGACTGTTTTGCGGTCGCTTTGGCAGAGTCAATCGGAGGAACTGTTCTTACGGCGGACCACCATGAATTCGATCCGCTAGTCGGATCGCTTAGCGCGAAAATTCAATTCATTCGTTAAATCGAGAATATAACTAGCAACAACCCGTCTTCGCCAACGCAATTTCTTCAATCTGCACCAGCGTCGGATAATGCCCCGTATAGCAGGCGTAACAGAAACGCTGGTCGGTGTCGCGCACCGAATCCCTCAGCGAATCGAGCGAAAGATAGGCGAGCGAATCCGCTTCTACAAATTCTTCGATTTCCTTGATGTTGAGCCGGTGAGCGATCAACTCATGCTGTACGGGAGTATCGACGCCGTAATAACACGGTGAAACGGTCGGCGGGCAAGAAATACGAAGATGCACCTCGCGCGCGCCGGCGTTGCGCACCATGCGCACGATCTTCCGGCTGGTGGTGCCGCGCACAATGGAATCGTCCACCAGGACCACACGCTTTCCTTCCAGCAGATGGCGCACCGGATTCAACTTGAGCTTCACTCCGAAATCGCGAATCGCCTGCGAAGGCTCGATGAACGTACGTCCGACATAGTGATTGCGGATGAGCGCCTGGCGATACGGTATTCCGGATTCCGCCGAATAGCCAATCGCCGCCGCGACTCCGGAGTCGGGCACCGGCACCACCACATCTGCTTCCACCGGATGCTCGCGCGCCAGCAGCCGTCCCATCTTCTCGCGCGATTCGGCGACGGGTTTGCCAAACACTATCGAATCGGGCCGCGAAAAATACACGTGCTCAAACACACAATGGGCCGGGGCGGCCGGCGTCGTATAGTGCTCACGGGTAATTCCCTCGGGGCCTACGATCACCATCTCGCCAGGTTCCACGTCGCCGACGTAAGTCGCGTTGATGAGATCGAAAGCGCAGGTCTCGGATGCAAAAACTGTCGCGAAGCCGCCGCTCGCCAGCTCCAACCGGCCCATCGCGAGCGGCCGGAAGCCATGTGGGTCGCGCGCCACAATGATCCGGTCCTGCGCCAGAAATACCAGTGAGAACGCGCCCTCAATCTGCAGCAGAGCATCGCGCAGCGCCCCGGCCAAAGTACGCTCCCGCGAGCGCGCCACCAGGTGCAATACGACTTCGGTATCGCTTGTGGACTGGAATATCGACCCGTCTTCCTCGAGCTCGCGCCGCAGCTCGATAGCATTGGTCAAATTGCCGTTATGCGCAACGGCCACCTGTCCTTTGCTGCAAGCCACCGACAGCGGCTGCGCGTTCTTGATCGTCGTATCGCCGGCCGTGGAATAGCGCGTATGGCCGATTGCCAGTTCGCCCGGCAACTCGTTCAACACGTCCGGAGTAAAAATGTCGGCAACGTGCCCCATCTTGCGGACGCTGTGAATCTTGCGTCCGTCGCTCGAAGCCATCCCGGCGCTCTCTTGCCCGCGATGCTGCAGCGCATATAAACCCAGATACACCAGGTTGGCCGCTTCCGGATGCCCATACAGCGCGAACACGCCGCACTCCTCGTGCAGCTTGTCGAAGACCGATTCTTCTTTGATTTCCTCGTCGAGTGGATGCATTCTACACCGCTACGGAATTATGGAGGAGGTGTTCGAGAGAATTATTCCAAAGCCCCTTCAACTCGTCGACCCGTTCGTTTAACAGGACTTCGCCTCGATTCGAAATCGTCACTCTCGCTTTGAGTGTAACGCCAATTTCAATTGCATGTACGCCGTTTGCGTTCGCTACGCGAAAAACTTCTTCTGGATTCGGGGTCGAAACCAGAATGCGGGATGGCCCCTCGTGAAATAGCAGCAACTCCGGCGGCAGATCGGAATCGAGCTTGATGTCTGCGCCGATATTCTCCGGCCCAAAACTCGATTCGGCCAAGGCTACCGCGAGCCCCCCTTTGCTCAGGTCGTGAGCCGACGCAACCAAGCCCCCACGCACCAATTCTCGAATCGCCGCCTGCACGCGCTTCTCATACTCCATATCGAGCTGCGGCGGGACGCCCCAAAGCGATTTGTGGATGACCTTGGCGTATTGCGTTCCGCCAAGCTCACGCGCATCCGCCGTACCCAACCCGCCCAGCAGAAGTACACGAAGCCCT
The DNA here is from genome assembly GCA_025924475.1 of Bryobacteraceae bacterium. Taxonomy (GTDB): domain Bacteria; phylum Acidobacteriota; class Terriglobia; order Bryobacterales; family Bryobacteraceae; genus Bog-105. The sequence goes on along the minus strand of JAICIH010000024.1, from coordinate 12,644 downwards.
ATCTTCGCAAATGAAATGCCAATAGGCAGACTGGTCGGCAGAGTTCCTACAATTCCCACGACCGGCGTCGGGAAAATCGGCGTGCCGAGCGTTTCATTGTACAGGCTGACGTTGCCGCCCGTCACCGGCACGTCGAAAAAGCGGCACGCTTCGGCGAGGCCCTCGATCGACTCCACGATCTGCGCCATGATCTCCGGCCGCTCGGGATTTCCGAAGTTCAAATTGTTCGTGGTCGCGATAGGCAGCGCACCCACAGTCGAAAGATTACGGCAGCACTCGGCTACCAGCAGCTTCGTGCCCTCGCGTGGATCGAGCGCGCAATATCGGCCATTGCCATCGAGCGACATCGCAATGGACGTGTCCGTTCCTTTAATACGAACCACAGCCGCTTCCGCGCCCGGCCCGGCCACGGTGTTGGTCCGTACCTGGTGGTCGTACTGTTCATAAATCCAGCGCTTGGAACAAACATCGCCGGAAGCTAGCAGCGTTTTTAAATCGGCGCCCCAATTGCCGCGGCGCACCGCAGGTCCATTAAGTGGCGCCGTACGCAGCGGCCGCGTACGCGGGCGGTCGTATTTCGGCGCCTCATCCGCTAGCGCCCGGTTTGGTATTTCAGCGAAAACGATGCCGTTCTGTTTTACGCGGAGCATGCCGTCGGCCGTAACACGGCCAATCTCGACCGCGTCCAGCCCCCACTTTTTGAAGACGCCAAAGACCACGTCTTCCCGGCCACGTTCGGCTACCAGCAGCATGCGTTCCTGAGATTCGGAAAGCATCATTTCGTAGGGCGTCATTCCGGCTTCACGCTGCGGTACCAGAGACAACTCGATTTCCACTCCGGTCCCCGCCCGGCTGCCCATTTCGCATGTCGAGGATGTCAGCCCGGCGGCGCCCATGTCCTGAATGCCGACAATCGCGCCCGTGCGCATGGCTTCCAGGCAGGCTTCGAGCAACAGCTTTTCGGTGAACGGATCGCCCACCTGCACGTTCGGCCGCTTCTGCTTCGAGGATTCAGTAAACTCCGCCGAAGCCATAGATGCGCCGTGAATGCCATCGCGGCCCGTCTTGGCGCCCACGTAGATTACCGGATTCCCTACCCCGCTGGCTTTGCCGTAAAATACTTCATCGTGCCGGAATACGCCCAGCGCGAAAACATTTACTAACGGATTGCCGTCGTAACTCTCTTCGAAAACGCATTCGCCACCCACGGTGGGCACGCCAAAACAATTTCCGTAGTGCGCGATGCCGGACACCACGCCTTCGAGCAGACGACGGTTCCGCGCGCCGGTCGTTTCATCGTCAGGCCTGCCGAAGCGGATCGAATCCATCACCGCAATAGGCCGCGCGCCCATCGTGAAAATGTCCCGTAGGATGCCGCCCACGCCGGTGGCCGCGCCCTGAAACGGCTCGATGAAGCTCGGATGGTTGTGGGATTCAATTTTGAAGGCAATCGCCATCCCATCTCCGATATCCACGATGCCGGCGTTTTCTCCGGGGCCTTGCAGCACGCGCTTGCTTTCAGTCGGCAGCTTTTTCAGGTGAATGCGCGAGCTCTTGTAAGAGCAGTGCTCGCTCCACATCACTCCGAAAATGCCTAATTCGGTCAGCGTCGGCTCACGTCCGAGCAAAGTCAATATTTTCTGATATTCGGACGTGCTGAGTTGATGTTGGGCGATCACTTCCGGCGTGATCCGCGTTTCGCTCATGCTCGCGAAGCTGCCACCCCGGCGTGCAACACCGATTCGAATATCGTGAGTCCGTCCGTGCCGCCCATTAACGGATCGGCCGCCCGCTCCGGATGAGGCATTAATCCCATCACGTTACGCTCGCGATTCAAAATACCCGCGATATTTCGCATCGAACCATTCGGATTTTCGCGATAACGAAATGCCACCCGGTCTCCCGCCTCCAATTCATCCAGCACCTGCTCACTGGCGATGTAACAGCCTTCGCCGTGCGCCACCGGCAATGCGAGCGTCTGTCCCTTTACGGCTCGATGCGTGAAGGGAGAGTCAGTCGTCGCAACCTCCAGGGGAACCGTCTTACAGACAAACTTTAAGCCCGCGTTGCGCACCAGAGCGCCCGGCAGCAGTCCGGCTTCGGTAAGTATCTGGAAACCATTGCAGACGCCCAACACCAGCCCACCCTCTTGCGCAAATTTCTTGACGGCGCCCATCACCGGCGAAAACTTCGCGATTGCCCCGCAACGCAAATAGTCTCCATAGGAAAATCCGCCGGGAAGGACAACCAAGTCCGCTCCTTGAAGCGCTGCCGAATCGTGCCACAAAAGCACCGTGTCCTGCCGGAGGGTCTCCGCAAAGGCGTGCCAGGCGTCGTGATCGCAATTGCTGCCTGGGAAGACGACAACGCCGATTTTCACGCTGGTTCTCTACGCTCCGGTCGCTGCCGGAGCCGCTGCCTTCTTCCGGCTGGCGCGTCTTTTTTCTACCGGCGGCTGCCGATCGCTCTTTTTCAGGGCCGGCAGCACGATCGATGTGACGAACTTCTTCTCGCCGTGATCGTCGAATTTAATCACAATGTAATCGTCGTTCGCCGAAATCACCGAGCCGAGACCGAACTTTCCATGCTCGACTTGGGCGCCCTGGGCGAAAGGTGGTTTGTTGGCCATGAGAGTGCGGGGGTTCCTTAGGTTATTGTAACAGCTTGACTTACCTGTTGTCGAGCGAACTCCCAAAGGCTTCGCTTTACGTCTGTAACGCGTTCCATATAATGGAAGCAGCCTGGCATGGAAGATCTAAAGAAAAAGCTTCAGGACGAAATTGCGGCGCTCGAATATGAACTACGAAACGAGTTACCCAAAGAAATTCTGAAGGCTCGGGCCCATGGCGACCTCAGCGAAAATGCGGAATATCATGCCGCCAAAGAGCGTCAAGGTTTAGTGAACGCGCGATTAGGCCAGCTTCAGGCCCGGTTGCGCGAGTTTTCCATGATCGATTTGAGTAAGCTGCCGCGCGATCGCGTGGGCCTTGGCTCCCACGTAGTCGTGCTCGATCTCAACAAGGATGAAGAGCTTTCTTACAGCCTTGTTACTAGCGAAGAAGCGGATGTATCAAACGGCAAAATTTCCACCAGCTCCCCCATTGGCAAAGGCCTGCTTGGTAAGCGGGTCGGTGACACGGTAAAGATTCAAATACCGGACGGCGTCCGCGAAATGGAGATCCTCCGCTTGACCACCATCCATGACGCCCCCACAGCTTGAGAAATTAATCCAATGACCTATACTCGCGCGATCGGCATCGGGTCAAACAAAATCATACGGCTGATCGTCCGCGCGCTGGCGCTATCCAAAATCAATCCCAATGTTCTGACGTTCCTTGGATTGCTCATCAACATCGCCGCCGCCACCTTTCTTGCCATCGGTAGTTTTCGGATCGCCGGCTGCGTGATCATTTTTGCCGGCCTGTTCGATATGGTGGACGGCCGTGTCGCCCGAGCTACCAATCAAGTCACCCGCTTCGGCGGCTTCTTCGATTCCGTACTGGACCGTTACTCCGACCTGGGGCTGCTTATGGGCCTGCTCGTGTACTACGGCACCATCAACCGGCCGTTTTATGTGGTATTGACCGCGATAGTCATGACCGCTTCCGTCATGATCAGCTATACACGAACTCGCGCCGAAAATATCGTTCCTACCTGCAAGGTGGGGTTTATGGAGCGGCCCGAGCGCATCGTACTTTTCATTATTGGAGCGCTATTCGATCGCATGGCGCCGGTGCTGTGGGTGATTGCGGTTCTCGGTAATATCACTGTCATCCACCGCATGATTTTTACTTACCAGGAAGCCAAGCGTCTCGAAGATGCCCAACTTCGGACCCGCTCCGTGGCGGCTTCCAACTCCCAGTCCGTTTAACTCTCCAGAATCACCACCGCTAATGCCATAGCAGAAGTGTGCGTCAGCGAAAGCGAAATTCGCTTCACTCCCATAGCGTCCGCCTTTTGCTTCGCCGCGCCGGCAAGCGCCAGAGTGGGACGGCCCGATTTCTCATTCACCACTGCGAAATCCTGCCACGTCACACCCTGGCTCCATCCTGTTCCGATCGCTTTCATGCCCGCTTCTTTGGCTGCGAAGCGAGCTGCCAGGCGTTCCACCGGGTTCGCCTTGCTGGCGGAATAGGCCCGTTCGCCTGCCGTGTAAATGCGATTTAAAAAACGATCGCCAAATCGGGCGATACTGTCACGGATACGCTCCACTTCGGCCAGGTCCGTCCCAATACCAAGGATCATAATTCCTCATCGCGCACCGGCACGATAACACGCGCCAACGCTTGCGACCCCAACCAGGCCTGCGTCCGTGGGAGTAGCGGCAGTTATCCCTGCTTCTTGCGGAATGCCGCCCAGCGCTTCTTCTGCGCTGCCGCGATTCGCTTACGCGCTTCCGGGCTCAATACCCGCTTGCGCCTCGCACCCGCTGGTGCGCCTGCGCCAGCAGAGCTTGCGGCCTGGGCCGACTTACTCGGCCTTCCCGCACGCCGGCCCAGCATCCCGCGCACTTGCGTTATCTGTTCCTCTAACTTCTGCCTCTGAGCTTCTAATCCTTGCAGCGCAGCTTCTAAAATCTCCCGGTTAGGGCCGGAGGAATATTTTGCCATATACCTTTCTTAGTAGCACATAGCCAAAACTTTTTCACTAATTAGTCAATCTATTTCTCGGTATCACACCAGATTGTCACCGGACCGTCGTTTATCAGCCGTACTTCCATGTGCGCCTGAAAAACACCTGTCGCTACCGGAAATCCCCTACTTCGACACCTTTCGATGAAGCATTCATACAACGCGAGCGCCTTTTCCGGTTTGGCTGCGTCAAGATACGACGGTCGATTTCCCTTACGTGTATCGCCATACAACGTAAATTGGGAGACAATCAGCATCTCTCCCGAAATATCGTGAAGGCTCAGATTCATCTTACCGTCGGCGTCAGGAAAGATTCGAAGCTGGCCTATCTTAGTCGCTAACTGCTCGGCTTGCGCTTCCGTATCGTCCTGTCGAATTCCGAGAAAGATCAGCAGGCCTTTCTGAATTTGACCGACAGTTGAAGAATCTACTAGTACGCTGGCCTCGGAAACTCGTTGTACCAAAGCGCGCATAACTCAAACCGGGAAAATGGTTCCCCGGCCAAGCCGCCAATCCGGATCGAGACTCCTTTTAACATCTTTCATAACTCCGATTTCCGCCGCCGTGTACATCAATTCGAGTAGATCCGTTTTACCTTTGCCTATGCCGTGCTCCGCAGCGACAGTTCCACCTAGTGAAACCACAAACTGCGCGAATTCGTACATCATCGCCTCCACGCGCTTGGCCTGTTCAGACGTCAGGGGAAATAGATTTACGTGATTATTCGCATCGCCGGCATGCCCGTAAATAGAATATTGTCCTGGCACCACTTCCTCGCAACGGCGCTTATAAAAGCGATGCAGCGTTCGTTCGTGCTCGAGCGGCACAGCATAGTCGGTACCGGTCTTTGGAAAACCGTTGCGGCGTACCGTATCCACCACCACCACGGGTAGAGTATGCCGGAATTCTCTGAACCGCTCCCGATCGGCTTCACGCAGGCCGAACCAGGATTCCTCCGCCAGCGCCTCCTGCTGCACCAGCCGCTCGGTCCAGGCATCCACTTCGGGATCGTCTTCGGAGGTAAGATTTTGCTCGATTAAGAGGGCCGCTCGCGCTTTCGCCGGAATTTCCGGATATCGCGGCCGCAGCAGGTCGAGCGCGGCCTGATCTAGAAATTCAAGTAATCGCAATTCCTGAACCGGCCGCCAGGCAGCCACCGCATCCATTGCCAAATCCTCGGAAGGGAAAAATACCACCCCGCTTAACATTCCTCCTGGCTCGGGTAGTAATTGCAATTCGGCTTCCGTAATAATTCCCAAGGTTCCTTCGCTCCCTGCAAGAAGGTCCATCCATTCGAGATCCGGCTCCAAGTAATAACCAGCCGAATTTTTCGTGGTCGCCGGCCGTCGAATAGCTCCAAATGAGAAATCGACTTTCTGGCCGCGTTCCAGCCGCTCGGTCCGCCCATCCATGAAAGTAACTTCAAGCGCCAATACGTGCCGCCGCACACTTCCATAGTGGAAACTGCGCGCCCCTCCGGCGTTAGTGTTAATAATGCCGCCGATCGATGCTGAATCTTCCGTGGGATTGGGGCCGAAGAATTGCCTGGTCTTCGCCGCCGCTTTTTGTAAATCGCGTAGCGTCGCGCCTGTGCCGCAGCGCGCTCGTCCCTGCTCGATTTCGATTTTTCGAAAGCGCTCGAGCGAAACGATCCAGCCGCCATGCGGAACACTCGCGCCGGTCAGGCCGGTACCTGCGCCCACCACGGTCAGCGGGATGCGCTCCGCCGCGCTGGAGCGCACCACATCCCGCAATTCCTCTGCGCTGGCCGGCAGAAAATCCTGCTCAGCTTCTCCCCGATAACCAGACGAGTCCCCCAGATATCTCTCGAATTCGCGTGAATTCGTGTTCATTCGTGGCCTTACAACTCCGGCTGCGAAGTAATCGCACCATCGGCCGCTGAACCAACCAAGGCGACATATTTAGCCATGACGCCGGATGTATACTTCGGTGCCGGTTTCTGGAACTTAGTCCGCCGTCGCTCCATCTCCGCGGCGGGAACGTTCAAATCGATAGTACGTTTCTCGATATCGATGGTGATCGAATCGCCTTCTTCGACCATCGCGATCGGACCGCCCATAGCCGCTTCCGGCGCCACATGGCCGACCATGAATCCGCGCGTAGCACCGCTAAATCTCCCATCCGTGACAAGCGCCACGGTCTCCGAAAGTCCTTTACCGACGATGGCGCTCGTGACCCCCAACATCTCCCGCATGCCCGGGCCTCCGCGCGGCCCTTCGTAGCGGATCACTACCACATCGCCATCCCGGATCGCTCCGCTTAGTACCGCCTGCATGGCGGCTTCTTCCGTATTGAATATTCGCGCCGGGCCAGTCTGCGCGCTTCGGTTGAGCCCTGTTACTTTAATTACGCAACCTTCGGGCGCAAGCGAGCCTCTCAATATCACCAAACCACCCGATTTCTTGATCGGGTTATTCAGCGGCCGGATCACGTCCTGCCCGGGAGTTTCCTTTGTAGCTTGCACTGCTTCGCCGAATGTTTTTCCTGAAATTGTCATCGCATCGGAATGCACGAATCCGCCCTCGTGCAGCCGTTTCGCGATAACCGGAATGCCACCCGCTTTGTGTACGTCCGCCGCAGTGTACTTACCCGCCGGTTTCAAGTCCGCGAGCAGCGGCGTGCGCTGGCTAAGCTCTTGAAAATCGTCAATGCTCAGCGGGACACCCGCTTCGCGGGCTATGGCAAGCAGATGAAGGACAGCATTGGTCGAACCTCCCGATGCCGCCACACTCGCAATAGCATTGTCGATCGCCGCCCGGGTCACGATGTCGCGCGGACGCAGATTATTCTTCACCGCATCCAGGATGATTCGGCCGCACTGGCGCGCCGCATCGTGCTTGGTGACATCTACTTGCGGAATTCCGTTCAGTCCCATTGGCGATAGGCCAATGATCTCCATGACGGTCGACATCGTGTTCGCCGTGTATTGCCCGCCGCAAGCCCCCGGTCCCGGACAGGCCGCGTTTTCAATCTCGAACAACTCCTGATCGCTGATGCGGCCTGCGGCGTTCGCACCCACTGCCTCGAAGACGTCCTGCACGGTGATGTCCTTGCCTTTATAGCGGCCCGGTAGAATGCTTCCGCCGTACAAGATCACGCCCGGCACGTTGAGCCGCAGCAGCGCCATCGCGGCTCCTGGGACCGTCTTATCGCAGGCAACTAATGCCACGATCCCATCGAACATATGCCCGCGCGCCACCAGCTCGATCGAATCGGCGATCACTTCGCGGCTGATCAGCGACGTCTTCATCCCCTCCGTGCCCATTGTGATCCCGTCGCTGATGGCGATGGTGTTGAATTCCATCGGCGTGCCGCCCGCTTCACGCACCCCGCGCGCTACATCCGCGGCGAATTCGCGCAAATTGTAATTGCACGGCATGGTGCCGATCCAGGTATTGGCAATTCCGATGATGGGTTTCTTCAGGTCCTCGTCGGTGAAGCCAATCGCTTTCAAATAAGAGCGGGCCGGCGCGCGATCCTTGCCCTGGCTGATCGTGTAACTTTGGAGTTTCATTGGAAACTCCTATTTAAGCAAGGTCACCCGCGGCGGCGTAGGCTTGTTGCGGCCAGCAGGCCCAATAACACCAAAGCCACACTTGCCGGCTCCGGCGTTGCCAGCGTGGGAGCCAGATCTACCGCAAAGCGTTGGCCATCGTGCGTAGCCACGGCCAGAATCTGGCCGGCATCGTTGATTCCATAGGCGCCATCAATCGTCCAGCCCGATCCGATGGGGAGCAGCGAATTCAAGTCAACCAGAATTCCGTTGCGGTAGAGAAACCCGTGCGTGACTTCATCACTCGTCCAGGAATAACCAACGACATCCCCGGCGCTGTTAATTCCGTAAGCATAGCTTTGCGTTCCGCCCAGCGTTCCCAAATTCTTCATCTGTTTGCCGTCCCATCGAAACGCCATGCTGTAACCCTCTGCGGTCTGCGCATTGCCCACTACTTGTCCCGCATCGTTCAATGCCATGCCGTAGCTGTTCGCGCCGCCTAGCGTTCCTAAATCCTGGAGACTGCCGTCATTCGAAAAGAAAGCATGGAACGTTCCGTCGGCCATCATGCTCGACCCCGCCGTTTGGCCGGATGAATTGATGCCATAGGCTGAACTCGACGATCCGCCGAGAGTTCCTAAATCCACCAGAACTCCGCCGCTCCAGCTAAAAGCGTGCAATTGACCGTCAGGCCGAATGTATCCGCCGGCAACTTGCCCGGAGCTGTTGATTGCCGTGCCGTAGCCCGCGATACCCAACGAAGTGGTCTGCCCGCCTGCCCATTCGGTTACTCCGGGGCCGCCACTCCCAAAGAGCGTGCCCACCGCCACACCGTTATTGTTGATGGCGTTTGCCTGGCCGTTGCTTCCGAAGGGCGTCGTCTGACCATTGGCGAAGTACACCGGATTTACGCTTCCCTGCCAATCCGTGATCCAACCCACCGCACTGCCCGAGTTGTTAATCCCGGTCGGAAGTGCGGCGCCCGATCCTAGCGCGCCCAAGGTCTCGATTGTATAGAGCGGGTCCGCATGGACAAAATCCGCGCTCGCCAACAACAGGAGTATAAGGGAGACCCGATTCCCCACAACTCCCTCTTCGGCAAGGTTGTGTAAGAGTTACAGAGATTTCGCACCCTAGCCTCCGGTGGTACCATATGCCAATTCGGTCAATCGAAACAACTTGCTGCATAGCCGGCGGTGGACCCGCGGGCATCATGCTTGGTTATTTGTTGGCTCGCGCCGGAGTTTCCGTTACCGTACTCGAAAAACACAAAGACTTTTTTCGCGACTTCCGCGGCGACACCGTTCATCCCTCCACTCTCGAAGTCATGCGCGAGCTGGAATTGCTCGAGGATCTATTAAAGATTCCCCACCAGCAACTCACTTCTGTAGGCGGGATGGTGGGGAATTTCCAATTTAAAGCAGCCGATTTCCGGCATCTGCCCACTCATTGCAAGTTCGTCGCACTCATGCCGCAATGGGACTTTCTCGATTTCCTTTCGAACCGTGCCAAGAGTTTCCCAACCTTCCGGCTTCTCATGCAGCACGAAGCGACCAGCCTCCTAACCGCCGGGGGAGTCGCGGTGCATACGCCCGACGGCCCGCTCGAGGTTCGCGCCGGTCTGGTCGTGGCCTGCGACGGCCGCCACTCGACGATCCGGCAGGCCGCGAAACTGGAAGTGCTCGAATTCGGAGTGCCTATTGATGTGCTGTGGTTCCGTATCAGCCGGAAAGCAGACGATCCCGAAGAGGTACTCGGCAATATCAACTACGGCAAAGCGCTCGTGCTGATCAATCGCGGCGACTACTTCCAATCGGGGCTAATCATTCCGAAAGGCGCGTTTGAGAAAATCCAGCGGGACGGGCTGGAAACATTTCATAACGACCTCCGCAAAATCGCACCGTACCTTGGAGACCGGGTTCAAGAGCTACAGAATTGGGATCAAATTAAGCTCCTCACCGTACGCATTAACCGTCTGAAGCGCTGGCATCTGCCGGGCCTCCTCTGTATTGGCGATGCCGCGCACGCCATGTCACCGGCGGGCGGCGTGGGTATTAATCTGGCCATTCAGGACGCCATCGCCGCAGCAAATATCCTCACCGAACATCTGCGAGCCGGGCTTGTACCGGAAAACGTGCTGGCGCGTGTGCAAGAACGGCGTGAATTCCCGACTCGCGTTACTCAATTTATGCAAATCAACGCTCACAAAGCTTTCGCAAAGATTTTCGAAAACTCTGGGCCCATTCGAGCTCCGTGGCAGTTGAAAGCGACCACTCACATTCCCGGGCTGCAGCGTCTTCTAGGGAGAGCGGTTGGGCTGGGCGCGCGGCCCGAACACATCGCATGAGCGCCCAACCATCGGATCGAGAGCAGCAGGCGCGCGTCATCTTTTCTTCCGCCCCGGCCGGCGATCCCGCGGATCTGCTCGCGCTGGCGCTCGCTCTGCGCGATGAAGAGAACAATATCGAATACGCCCGCCGCGTGCTGGAAGTCGCGCGCCAGCTCCTGGATGGCGTCTCCTTTGACTTGCGCTTTGAAGTGCTGCGGGCGCTTATCGTCTCAACGTATAAAAGTCCCGATCAGCCGCTCGACCGCCGCTTGAACAATGCCGCTGCGCTGGCCCGCGAGTTGCTCGCCGAGGTAAAGGACGACGCAAAGCGCCGCCAGGAGTTGCTCGGCATTCTGGGCTCGATCGCCAAAATGCGTTGGAGCGCCTTTGGATTGCGCGATCAACTAGAAGCGTCGCTGGCGCTCTACGTCGAGGGCATGAATCTCGGCATTGAGCTCGATCAGGGCTATACCGCCATCAATGCGGCCTTCGTGCTCGATCTTCTCGGCCGTGAGGGCGCGCGTCCCATTCGCGAGCGAGTGCGCGACACGCTGCGCGCGCTCGCCGAGACGAATCCGGCCCTGCTCGAAAATTTCTGGTTTGCCGTCACATGGGGCGAAGCGCATCTGGGTCTGCGAGAATTTCCCGAGGCAACTGCTTTGATGCAACGCGCCGCCGCGCACCAGCCCCGCGAGTGGCAGCTCGAATCCACCGCGCGGCAAACTGCAAAACTCGCCAGCCTGATCGCGGCGGAAATGAACATCGCTCCAGATCATCTGGCCGGCTCAAAACCGTGGCAGGTAGTGCAGGCTTTGCTCGGCGGCGATGCCGAGGCCGCATTATCGTTCATTCTTGGCAAGGTCGGCCTGGCGCTCTCGGGCGGAGGGTTTCGCGCCTCGCTGTTTCACATCGGATTTCTCGCTCGTCTCGCCGAGCTCGACATGCTGCGTCACGTCGAAGTTCTTTCCTGCGTCTCCGGCGGCTCCATACTCGGCGCGTTTTACTACCTCGAATTGCGCAAGTTGCTTCAGGAGAAGACAGACCAGGAACTCAGCCGCGACGATTACATCGAGCTGGTGCGGCGGATCGAGCGCAAGTTTCTATCCGGTGTCCAGAGAAATATCCGCTTGCGGATGTTCATGGAATTCGGCTCCAACTGGCACGTACTGACTTCGCGGCGATCGTCGATGACCGATCGCCTGGGGCGCCTTTACGATCGTGAGCTGTTCGCCCTGGTCGAAGACGAATTTGGCAAGAAGCCAAGGCGGATCTCCGACATAAGAATTCATCCGAAAGGCGATCCGGATTTCCAACCCAAGTATCACAATTGGCGCCGCCGTCACAAAGTGCCAATTCTGATTCTCAACGCCACAACCCTGAACACGAATCACAACTGGCAATTCACCGCCAGTTTCATGGGCGAACCGCCGTCGCGGGCCGCTGCAAGCGAGATCGAGGCAAACGATCGATTGCGCCGGATGTACTACGAAGATGCTCCATCCGCGCATCGGGAGGTGAAACTTAGCGAGGCGGTCGCCGCGTCGGCCTGCGTTCCCGGTTTTTTCGACCCACTATCGTTCGACCACCTCTACGGCACGAAAACCGGTTGCGCCGAACCGCTCACCTATGTCACACGCTTGGTCGACGGTGGCGCATACGATAACCAAGGGGCGGCGAGCCTGCTCGAACAGAACTGCACCGTGCTGCTGGTAAGCGATGCCTGCGGTCAAGGCAGCGTCTCGCTGGAACCGAGCGGTGCGCGGCTCGACGTGGTGAAGCGCTCGAACGACGCCCTGATGGCGCGTGTTCGTGAATCACAGTTTCAATACCTGATCGCGTTGCGCGATTCGGGCGCCCTGCACGGGCTCCTTTACGTCCATCTCAAAGAAGACCTGACGGGCGAATCGGTAAATTGGCTGGGCAGCCACGATCTCTCCCCACGGAGTGGGCCGGGCGTTTTGACATCCTACAGTATGCGGCGCGATGTACAAGAGCTGCTTGCGAGCATCCGCACCGATCTCGATTCCTTCTCCGATTGCGAAGCCGACACTCTCATGCTGAGCGGCTATCTGATGGCGCGCTCCGCGTTTCCCACTTGCATCCGGAACTTTCCGGTCAGCTTCGACCTTGCAAAGCCATGGCGATTTACTGCGATCGAACCGATCGCAGC
>JAICIH010000023.1 GCA_025924475.1 Bryobacteraceae bacterium | reverse complement strand
TGACGGTTCATCTGGTGAATCTCACCAACCCGATGATGATGAAAGGGCCGGTCCGCGAAATCATCCCGCTATCGCGCCAGCAGGTACATATCCAGGTTCCGGCGAACCGGCGAGTTCAAAAAGTCAAGCTATTGGTTGCCGGCACAGATGCTCCGCATCGCCAGGAGAATGGCGCTATTTCTCTCGACGTGCCCTCTATCGGCCTTCACGAAGTAGTAGCTCTCGATCTCGCCTAGCCGCATTTTTCTTCGCAAGTCTAGCTGCCCTGGCGGCGCAAGCTCAAGTTCGTCACGACCACTCCCTTGCGGTCGTGGCTCAGAAAACTGCTCGAACGCTCGCAGTAACAACATTCGATGTCCAATCTCAATACACGAAATTTCAATACCGCATCGCGATGCGCGATGGCGTCAAGCTCTTCACCACCGTATACGCTCCGAAAGACCGTTCCACACGATTCCCCATCCTGCTCACACGGACAGCTTACGGAACGGGTCCTTACGAAGGCGACGCCTACCCGGACCATCTGGGTCCTTCGCGCCAGTTTGCCGAAGACAAATTTATCTTCGTCTATCAGGATGTCCGCGGCCGCTATATGTCGGAAGGGGAATTCGTCGATATTCGCCCGGTAAAAGATGTTCTAACCGGACCTACGGATACGGACGAGACCACCGATGCGTTCGACACGATCGACTGGCTTGTCAAAAATGTTCCGAACAACAACGGCAAAGTTGGCCTGATCGGCATTTCCTATGACGGGTTCTATACGAGCTCCGGAATGATCCGCGCACATCCTGCGTTAGTGGCTGCTTCGCCGCAGGCGCCCATGGCCGACTTATTCATGGGCGATGACGCCTATCACAATGGCGCGCTTTTCCTAATTGCTAACTTTAGTTTTTACGCCGGCTTTCCCAAGCAGAACAATCCTGTTTCCTCGCCGCCAAAGGAGGAGTTTGATTACGATACGGAAGACGGGTATCGATTCTATTTGCAGATGGGTCCGGTGGCGAACTCGGATAAGAGATATCTGTTTTTCAAAAATCCGTATTGGATCGATACCTACACGCACGCGAGCTACGACGCGTTTTGGAAAAGCCGCGACATCCTGCCGCATCTCAGGAACATCGCTCCCGCCGTGCTGGTGGTCGGCGGCTGGTATGACGCGGAAGATTTATCCGGAACGCTCAAGACATTTGGCGCGATCAATAGTCAATCGCCCGCAACTGCAAATACGCTTGTCATGGGCCCGTGGTCGCATGGCGGCTGGCAACTGGCGAAAGGTGAGAGGCTGGGGGACATATCCTTCGGCGCTCCCACGGCGGAGTATCTGCGATCCATCGAGCTCAACTTCTTCCGGCATTACCTAAAGGGCGCGCCCGATTCGGGTTTGGCAAAAGCCATCGTGTTTGAAACCGGAGCCAACGTCTGGAAGCAATTCAACCGGTGGCCTCCGCCCACGAGCGCGCAGCGGCTCTACCTGCACGCGCGCGGAAAACTGTCGTTCGATCTGCCCGCCGAACAGAATGCCTTTGACGAGTACGTGAGCGATCCGAACAATCCCGTGCCGGCCTTTGCAGCGCCCACGCTAACAATGAACAAATCCTATATGGTGGCTGACCAGCGTTTTGTCGCAAAACGCAAAGATGTGCTCCATTACGTGACCGATCCGCTGGAGCGGGATTTCACGGCTGCGGGACCGATTTCGCCCGACCTGCGGGTATCAACAACCGGCAGCGATTCCGATTTCGACGTCAAGTTGATCGATGTGCATCCTGACGGATACCAGCAGCTTGTGCGCGGCGAACCGTTCCGCGGCAAATTCCGCCATAGCTTTGAACATCCCGAGCCGCTTCGGCCCGGCGTAGTGGAAGAAATCCGCTTCACCATGCCCGATGTGTATCACTGTTTTCGTAAAGGCCACTGCATCATGGTGGAGGTACAGAGCTCGTGGTTTCCACTTACCGATCGCAATCCGCAGACCTTTGTCGACACTCCTAACGCCAAGCCAGAACAATTTGTGAAAGCTAAGGAAAGGATCTATCGATCGCGCAACGCAGCTTCGTTCGTGGAACTCAACGTCGAAAGCTATCCCTAAGTTCGTCACAACCACTCTCTGTGGTCGTGGCTCAGAAAACTGCTCGAACCTTTCAGCAAGTTGCCGAACCGTGACCGCAGGTAGCGGTCTTCAACATTCAAGGTGACGAACTTGGGTTATTTGCCGAGCCGTTCCACGAACTCGCGGTGAATCCGGTCACCGGCGCTCAGCTCCGGATGAAAGGTCGCTACCAGATGTTTTCCTTCTTCGACCATTACCGGGTCGCCCCGGTATTCGGCTAGAACTTTGGCGTTGGGACCAACGCGCCGGATGATCGGCGCACGAATGAACACGGCTTCGGCCGGCTTGCCTTGCACATCGATCGTTGCGATGCGGCTATCGATCTGCCGGCCGTAGGCATTGCGCTCGACGGTGAGATCCATCAAGCCGAGCGAAGGCTGGTGCGGGTTTAGCACTTCGCGCGCAAGCAGGATGGCGCCCGCGCAAGTTCCAAAAATCGGCTTCTGCTTTCCGAATTCCTGAAGCGGCTGAACCAAGCCTTCCAGATCGAGAAGCTTGAGCATGGTGCTGCTCTCGCCTCCCGGAATAATCAGACCGTCTAACTGCTCGAGGTCCGCGGCGGTACGCACCTCTACCGCACGCGCGCCGGCGCGCTCGAGCGCCTTGCGATGCGCCTCAAAATCCCCTTGCAGAGCCAGCACGCCGACTAGTGGCGCCATGGATTACCAGCCGCGTGTTTGCAGCAATTCTCCTTCGGGAAGTTTGGCGATATCGAGTCCCGGCATGGCTTCGCCCAGCTCTTCGCTTGCTTCGAGCAGTTTCACCGGATCCCGATAATAGGTGGCCGCCTTCACGATGGCTTTGGCGCGCTTTTCGGGGTCGGAGGATTTGAAAATGCCGGAGCCGACGAAGACCGCTTCCGCACCGAGCTGCATGACAAGAGCCGCGTCGGCCGGGGTGGCGATTCCGCCTGCCGAAAAGTTCGGCACTGGAAGCTTGCCGTGCTCGGCCACGTATTGCACCAGTTCAAGCGGAGCCTGCAAATTTTTCGATTCATGTACCAGCTCTTCCTTGCCGAGTACCGTCAGTTGCTTCATTTCTTTCACGATGGTGCGGATGTGCCGAACCGCTTCAACGATATTGCCGGAGCCCGCTTCGCCCTTGGTACGGATCATGGCCGCGCCTTCAGCGATGCGCCGGAGCGCTTCGCCCAGATTGCGGGCACCGCATACGAACGGCACTTTGAAACCGCGCTTGTCGATATGGTGCTCCTCGTCGGCGGGCGTGAGCACTTCGCTTTCGTCGATGTAGTCGACGCCCAATACTTCGAGGATGCGGGCTTCCATGAAGTGGCCTATACGCACTTTGGCCATGACAGGAATCGAAACAGCCTTGATGATGTCGCGGATGATGGCAATTTGCGACATGCGCGCTACGCCACCTTCTTTGCGGATATCGGAGGGCACGCGCTCCAACGCCATCACCGCGGCGGCGCCGGCTTCCTGGGCAATGCGGGCATGATCCGCGTTTACGACGTCCATGATGACGCCGCCTTTGAGCATCTCGGCCAAGCCGACGTTTACCCGGAACTGATCGCTTTGGAAGTTCATTTCGAATTCTCCTTGATAGTCATTTACACGAGAGCCGCCACCGGCTCGAGAGATAGGTTGGCGGTGTGCGCCGCCAGTTCGGACGCCGCTGTCTGGCCCAGAATTTGTATACCGCGGGCGATCTGTTCGCTCGAAAGGCCGCCAAAACTGATGCGCAATCCGCGCGGGTGCGGCCGCCGCGCCGAGAAATAGCCCCCGGGGAGAAAGTTCACGCCGCGTTCTTCCACGCGGCTTAGCAACGTTTCGGCCGTGAGCGGCGCGGGAAGCTCAATCCACAGGTTCATGCCGCCGGCGGGCCGGGTGAACGTTGCTCCGGGCGGCAGATACCGTGCACAGGCACGTAGCGCCGTTTCCAGTCGCTCGGCTCCGGCGGCGCGTGTCCGTTCCAGGTGGCGCGCCAGCTCGCCTGATTGCGCGAAACGCAGCAGCACGGCTTGCGAAAGCTGATCGGAGTGCAGATCACTCAGTTGCTTGGCTTCCGCCAGACGTGCAATCACGGGCCGCGGCGCGATGATCCAGCCCACACGCAATCCCGGGAAAGAAACTTTGGAATAACTGCCCAGCAGGATAGTATTGCCGGAAGCATCGAGCTGCTTGAGCGAAGGCAATGCGCTGCCTTCATACCGCAGCTCGCTATAAATATCGCTTTCGATCAACACCACGCCGAAACGCCGCGTCAGCTCGAGCAGACGTTTGCGGCGGTCGAAGGAAAGCGTGGCGCCGGTCGGATTCTGAAAACTCGGTGTAACTGCGACCAGGCGCGGCTTCGCTTGCTTCAATGTCTCTTCGAGTGCGTTCACGTCCAGGCCCGCTGCATCCACCGGGACAGATAAGATATTTGCACCCGCGCGCGCGAAGACACGCACGGTTCCGTGATAGGCCGGATCTTCGAGAACCACTGTACGGTGTTCGGGATCGGCGCCCGCAAGAAATACGCGCGCGACAAGATCTAGCGCCTGCTGGCAGCCGTTAGTGACAATCAGATCATCGCCGGGCCGCGCCACCCCATCAGTCAATGCCTGATCGAGAAGATAGCGCCGCAGCGGTGGATATCCATGTGGGGAGCCCAGTTGCAGAATTTGGGCGGCCTCCGGGCTTTCGATCACTTCCTTAGACAGACGTCGGAACGCCGCGAGCGGAAATGCTTCGGCATTGGGCCGTGAGCTGGCGAAGCTGATGGAGACCTTCCGCCCCGTGCCGCCCGCAAACTCCAGCGGTGGCAGGAGGGCCTCCCAATCCAGCCCTAGATTGGCCTGCGAATCAGGACGTTGCGCGATAAAGCTCCCGCGGCCGACTTGGCCTTCCAGCAGCCCGGATTCTTCGAGAACTGCATAGGCGGCGGACACGGTAGTCCGGTTCAGCCCAAGCTGCCCAGCCAATTCGCGAGTGGCTGGCAGCCTTTCGCCGGCTTGTAGCGCGCCTTGCTCGACCAAAGAACGAATTGCCTCAGCCAATTGCTTGTATAGAGGCGTGTCCGATGTTGGGTCGAGCGCAATATCCGCCCAGCGTTGCTCCACATTGAGAGCATACCAAATTGGACTGGCGAAGGCATCCAATTTGGGTACTGAGAAGGCGTTTGCTCGTCCTGTGGGCCTTCTCGGCTAGGCTAGAACTGACAACGCATGTGGCGGAGAATCCGGACGGGAATCGGTGTGGCGGCGTTTCTGGCGCTAGTCGGCGCCGATATGCACGCGCAGCGCAACAAGAAGAAATATGAAGAACCAAAGCCGCAAATTCTGCCGCTGCCGCCCAGCATGCCCATGGCATTGGCCGCCGACACGGCATCACTCGATTTCCATATTTCGCCACTGCTGAAGACGGGCGGGCTTTCGGCGCAGATACGCCGCAGTCTGAACGATCTGATCCGCGACACGCGTGGCGAGACGATCGTGAAACTGCGGGCGTTCGTCGCCGGGGCGGGCGATGCGCGCCGCGTAGAAGCGGAGACAGGTGAAATTTTCAGCGATCACAGACTGCCGCTACCGGTGCTCACTATTTTGCAAGTCGGCGGGCTGGACGACGCGGCGGCGCAAGTCGTAATCGAAGCGGTGGTCTCCACCCCGCGCTCGCTCAATCAAAACGGGCTGGCCTTCATCGCCGGTCAACACGGCGCAACGTTAAGCGACGCGTTCGAAAAAATAAAGCACGCCATCGGCGCCGCCCGTGTGACGCCCGATCGCCTGCTCCGGATGACCTGCTTCACTTCGCGCATTCAAGACTACGAAGGCACGCGCGCGAGTGTTCTGAAGATCTTTCCCAAGGTCGCCTTTAACCTGGTGCAGGCCGTGCGCGATCCGCGAGGCGAGTCCAGCATGTGCGAGGCGGTAGGCCAGCTTTCGGAAGCGCCGCAAAGCGAGGTGGTGTGGCTCAAAAAAGAACGAGCCACGCTGGTCAACTCACGGCAGCTTGTGTTCACCGGCCTGCAGCTTACTTTCGGCAGTTTCCTCGATGACGCGCACCAGGCGTTCTTGCGGCTACACCGCGCGGCTTCGGCCATCCAGCCGGTCGAAGTTCCGGTTCAGGTGAATGCGTTCCCCTTGAATGTGTATGCCGAATCGGCTCTGATCAAGACTACGTCGTTTCCGCAGAGCACGTTTACTATTCAGACCGTGGAAGGCCTGCCGGCCATCGACGCCTCGGCTGGGATAGAGGCGATTCTTGCGCCTAACGTGAAGGCGCCGGCAACCGAGCCTGAATAGCAATATTCAAATTGCGGCGCTCACCAGATGCCCGCCGCTTACCGGCAATTCTTCTTGCGCCAGATCTATGATCCGCTGAAAGCCGAATCCACGGAGCAAAGCCGACACGGCCTGCGGCTGGATCAGATATTTGACGCTGCCGCCCGCCATCGCAACCCGGCTCGCGAGCGCATCCAGCGCGCTATGAGCGAGCGACCCGAGAGATACGCGCTCTTCCGTGTAATCGAACACCACGCCGCTTTCCTTCGGCAGCGAGGCGATGAACGCGAGCGCGGCAAACACGGCTTCGGCCGTGCGATAGCCGGCGCTACCCAGCCAGATAAACAGGCTGGCTTCGCGCTTGTCGAAGGCGGATTTTTCCAGCGCCGCCGCGAGCGGCTCTTCCTCCACTACGAACACTTGCAAGGTTCCGTCCGGCGCGCTTGGGAAAGATTCACTTAGCGGTGCGCGTGTTCCTATCAAGACGCACTGCCGCACGCCTCTAGCCAAAGCCGCGGAGAGTTCTGTTTTAGCAAAGCTGAGAAAATTCATGCTTGCGCCCCCGCTTCGCGATTGGGTGCTTCCGTATTTCGCCAAGGACCGCAGCCGCGGCGCATACCCTGTTTGAATTTCTCCCGCTCCTCGGGCGTCATCTGTTCCCAGCGCTCGATCATGCGCCGTCGCCAGCGTGGGCCGCCGCCAAAGGAACGGAACCCCCCGAATAGAATCTTGCTAAGCACCAACAATCCCAGCGCCTGCCAGAAACTGACAGGCCGAACGCCAAAAATGCCAGGCATCAGAATATTCCAAAGGGTCATTACCACGAAACTTAAAACGGTTACGGCTATTGCCCCGAACAAAGCAATTTTCAAAACTCTCACAAAACGGTAACGTTTCATTTCTTCCTTCAATCCTTCCCAAATTCGCTGTAAATGGCTTGCAGGCGGCGCTGTAACTGGAGCACCGCATATCGTTTTCGGGACAGCAGCGTATTGACGCTAACGCCTGTCGCTTCACTCATTTCCTTAAAACTTGTTCCTTCTATTTCATGCGCAATAAAGACATCACGCTGCTCTTGCGGCAAATCGTCCAGCGCGGCATCCAACTCTTCGAGCAAGATGCTGCGCGCGTAGAGAGCCTCGGGCCCAGCATCGGCCGATGGAAGCAACTCCTCCCATTGCCGCGCCTCACCGTCTTCCGCCAACGGAATAGAATCGTTTCCCAATACGGCCGGACGTTTGCGGCGGAACAGATCGATAATTCTGTTACGCGCTACGCGAAAGAGCCACGCACCCGCTTGCTCCATTGGTTTCATGAACCGGTAAGCGGCGACGAGCTCATAGAAAACGTCCTGGAAGATATCTTCGGCGTCGCTTTCGTCCGGGACTCGTTTCCGGATAAATTGGCGCAGCCTGGCCTGCTCCCGAGCGAGAATTTCGGAAATCCGCCGGTTCTGGTCGGTACTGATTCCGTCCGGGACGAGCACTTCTTCCATCTACTCCACTAGACGAATACGCAGCCGGGATATTGTGGGATCGGAGAAAATACTTTCCCTGGCATGATAGGGCCATGAATATTCCCGGCTGGGAGGAAAAATATCGCTCCGGCGAACGCGGGAAAGAAGAGAAGCCCACGGCATTGGTTGTGGAAACCGCGGAGAAGCTCTTTCCGGGAACCGTGATCGACCTGGCCTGCGGAGCCGGCCGCCACACGTTCTACCTGGCCGAGCGTGGCTGGACCGTTACCGCCGTAGACGGATCGGAAACGGCTGTGGAATTGGTTCGGCGGCGCGCTGCGGCACGCAGTCTCGATGTTGACGCCAGGGTGGCTGACCTCACAGATTCCGCTTTTGCCTTGCCACAAGTAGCGTTTGATCTGATCGTGATTGCCTATTATCTGCAGCGCGATCTGTTCGCCAAAGCAAAGGCTGCGGCGCGGCCGGGCGGGATTGTGGTCGCGATTGTGCACACGCCCGAGCCGGGCGAAACATGGAGCAAGAAACGGGCCGCGCCCGGTGAGCTGCGAAAATTTTTTTCCGGCTGGGAAATCCTCTGGGACTACGAAGGCCCCTCGCGCGATCCGGCGCATCGCCGGCCGGTGGCGGAAATCGCCGCCCAGCGTCCTCACGAGCGCTACAATCTCCGGTGAATGACACCAT
This sequence comes from Bryobacteraceae bacterium, assembly GCA_025924475.1. Classification (GTDB taxonomy): domain Bacteria; phylum Acidobacteriota; class Terriglobia; order Bryobacterales; family Bryobacteraceae; genus Bog-105. Next base: position 22,345 of record JAICIH010000023.1, on the reverse strand, counting down.
CGATCGCGGCTTTCGGAGAAATCATGCTGCGGCTCACGCCGCCGGGCTTTGAACGCTTACTGCAATCGCCGCAACTACTCGCCACGTTCGGCGGCGGCGAAGCCAACGTCGCCGTTTCGCTCGCGCAGTTCAATCTCAAAAGCCGGTTCATCACCGTTCTTCCTCCCGCCAATGCCATTGCCGATGCATTCATCGCAGAACTGCGGCGCTTCGGTGTCGACCCGGGAAGAATTGTTCGCGGACCCGGACGCATGGGTATCTATTTCGTAGAAGCAGGCGCGAACCAGCGGCCTTCGAAGGTCCTATACGATCGCGAACACAGCGCCATCGCCTTGGCTAAGCCGGGAAGCATCGATTGGAATGCCGCGCTGGCCGATGTCACCTGGTTCCACATCACCGGCATCACGCCCGCTATCAGCGCGACCGCCGCCGAACTGGCGCTCGAAGCGCTTCGCATGGCCCGGAATAAAGGCATTCGCATCTCCTGCGATCTGAACTACCGGAAGAATCTATGGAAGTGGGGCAAAGCAGCCGGCGAAGTCATGCCAGAGCTGGTCAAACTCGCCGATGTGTGCATCGCCAACGAAGAGGACTGCCAGAAGTGCATTAACGTACATGTCGATATCGACGTGGAATCAGGCAGTCTCGAACGCGAAAAATATCGTGAGTTGTGCGAACGGGTGCTTGCCACCTATCCCAACCTGAAATTATTAGCCATCACGCTGCGCGAATCCAAGAACGCCTCGCATAACGGCTGGTCGGCTTGCCTATACGACCGGAAAGATTTCCTGCTGAGCCGCCGTTATGAAATCACGCATATTGTGGACCGAGTCGGTGGCGGCGACAGCTTTGCCGCCGGGCTCATTTATGGATTGATCCAACTCGGCTCCCATCGGGAGGCGCTGGAGTTTGCGGTCGCCGCTTCCTGCCTGAAGCATTCGATTCCTGGAGATTTCAATCGTTTTACGGTCGAGGAGGTCCAGGCTTTGCTGAAAGGCGGCGGTTCGGGAAGAGTGCAACGCTGAGGAGCGCAAGCGCGTCTCACGCCAATCAGGAAAAATTGGGGACTGACTGAAGCGCCGTCAAAGAACTGCGCACATAAGTAAGCGGCCAAGGCAGGCGCGGCTGTCTGTCCCAATTTTTCGCGTGGCGGTGGATATAATTCGAACTAGGCGTTCTCCCCAGATGAGGTTTTGTAAGCCGGCGACGTTCGCGGCCGGACTCAGTTTGACTCTTCTTCTCCTGCCGCCGCTTTTCGCGCAGCAGGCCGCGACACCCAAAACATCCAGCTCGAGCGAAACGGCGGTCACCGTGTCGCCCCCTCCTCCCCATTCAGGGGCTACTACTACGGATAAAGACTCGATCCGCGTCTCGGTCAACGAAGTGATTGTTCCCGTGACAGTTACCGATGAAAAGGGCCGCTTTGTCTCCGACCTCGACCAGAAGGACTTTCAGATTTTCGAGGAAAACAAGCCGCAGGCAATTCGCTTCTTCACGCGCGAGCGCAGCCAGCCTGTCGTGGTCGGGTTTCTGCTCGATATGAGCACGGCCAGCCGCATCCATTGGAAGAACTACCAGAACGCGACCATCGAATTGATTCAGAATTTGCTTACCGGCGACAAGAAATATGCCGGCTATCTGATCGATTTCGCGCAAGACGCCGAAATTGCCGTGGATACGACTGCCGATCCCGAACCGATGGTCGAGAAGATCCGCAAATTGAAACCGGGCGGCGGCGCCGCGATGTTCGACGCGATCTATCTTGCCTGCACCACTCGAAAGCTCATCCAAGGTGAGCCCATCGAGCCGCGGCGCGTGATCGTCATTGTGGGTGACGGGCACGATAATGCGAGCAAGCATTCCCTCGCCCAGGTCGTCGAGCTGGCGCAGCGCAATCTGGTGACGATCTATTGCATCAGTACCCAGGCTTTCGGCTTCGCCAATCCGACGGATGACAATCTGGTACGGCTTGCCACCGAAACGGGCGGACGGGTGGTGTATCCGCTCGGCGAAGTCTACAAAGATACCGACGGCTACCTTTCGCACCCATCCGACGACGGGAACTACGCGCTGACGGTAGGAACCGGAGCGTACCGGTCGGCAGTAGATGGACGGATGTACCGCGCTGTGGCGGATATCGCCGGCGAAGTGACAACCCAATACATTCTTCGCTACGTGTCGGACAATCCCTCCGACAAGCTCTATCGGAACCTGAAGGTTGTGGTGGATCTGGGGAACGTGAAGGTGCGGGCCCGCAAAGGATATTACGCGAGCGTCGCCACGCCATAAATCCTTGAAAACAGCTATACGTTGGATCGGGGAAGCTCTCAGCTATGCTGGCATAGTACTTTCCATCGATCTAAGGTATCGTTTGCATGACCGCAAGACGATAAGCTGTTGACTAGGCTACTTCTGCGATGCCAGCGCGTGTATTGGATATTCGCGACCTTGCCCCTAAGCGGGCTCAATACTCGCTGCTTGTGTCCGCATTGCCGGGGCGCGGCGTTGAGACGATCGGAGTCCTGCTGCTCGATCCTGCGACAGATACGTTACGTGTTCGGCTGCGCCGCGATTGGGAACGGCTGGCGGCGGAAGAAGATGCCGAAGTACTCGCCGAGCTCGAAGACGATCTGACCGCGCAAGCGGACGGAAGCGGCGGCAGGGCAGTCCTCGAACGGCTGGAATCGGAGGCGTCGCTCGCTATCCGGGTCACCGATCGCGAAGCCATCAGCGTACGGGATTTCGATAAAACACTAAGCGAGCTGTATCGCGCGCACGTCCCCGCCGAAATATTGCGTTTTCGCACGCACTTACCGCGTTATTCGTTGGCCGTCGCCGCCGGGCCATTCTTAACCAATCCGGAGGACATCGAAGCGGAAGAGTGGCTGGAGATGCCCGCCGATCTGAAGCTCGAAGAAGGCATGTTCGTGGCGCGTATCCAGGGCCATTCCATGGAGCCGAAAATTCCCGGCGGCAGTCTCTGTGTATTTCGCCGTAATGTGGTGGGCTCGCGGAACGGCCGTTTGGTGCTCGTGCGAAACTCCGAGCTCGCCGACGACAATCAGTACACGGTGAAGCGCTACCGCAGCGAAAAGCACGTCACCGAGGAAGGCTTTCAGCAAACGCGCATTCGGCTGGAAAGTCTCAATCCAGACTATCCTTCGTGGGATCTGGATGAAGAAGAAGGCAAGTACCAAGTGATTGCAGAATTCGTACGCGTCCTGGAATAAAAATCTAACAGCTAAGCGCTGCTACAGTAATTCCAAATGGACACCTTGCAACCCGACCAGGCGCAGGCGATGCTGCAGTTCAACCTGCCTTTTCTTCGCAGAGAGCACGAAACAACCAAGAAAGTTTTACGGGCCATTCCGGAGGACAAAGCTGCGTATCGCCCGGACGCAATCGCCAAAACAGCCTTCGATCTGGCGGCGCACATCGCCGGAGCGGAGAATATGATGCTCAGCGGCGTAGGTGCGAGCGGCTTTGACTACGATGTCAGCAAGCGTCCGGAATCCGTCAAGACCATCGCCGACGTGCTGCGCTGGTACGACGAGGCGTTTGAGAAGAATTATGCGCGTATCTCGAAAGCAGACGGAGCAAACCTGGTGCACGTCATAGATTTTCGAGGCCGGACTCAAATGCCATCGGTGTTCTTTGTCACGTTGGCGATTACGCATTCGGCGCATCATCGCGGACAGCTTTCGGTGTATCTGCGGCCCATGGGCGCGAAGGTGCCATCGATTTACGGCGAAAGCTACGATGATGCGCAGGCGCGCCTGGCGGCGCAATCGGCCTAACGCTTTTTCGATTTCTTCCGCACAACGGCAGCCGCTATCGCGAATTGCAGTTTGCGATCGAAGCTATCGGCCCGGTCAAGCCGGACGCGAACCTGGTCGCCGATGGAATAGGTTTTGCGCGTGCGCTCGCCAATGATTTTGCGGCCGTTTTCGTGATAACGGTAGTGGTCGCCGGGTAGCGTTTCGATGGGCGCCAGGCCCTCGATAAACAGTTCCGTCAATTCCACGAAAAATCCGAACTTGGTGGTGCTGATAATCAGCGCATCGAATTCGTCACCTACCCGGTCTTCCATGAATTTGACTTTTTTCCACTCGATCAGCTCGCGTTCAGCTTCCGCTGCGCGGCGTTCGGTAAACGATGTGTCGTCGCCGATTTCACGCAGGGCGCGAGACTCCAGCAAGCCGCTTTTCGTGTCCAGGTAATGCGCCAGGATGCGATGCACTACCAGGTCCGGATAACGCCGGATGGGCGAAGTAAAATGCGTGTAGGCTTGCGCCGCGAGCGCGAAATGACCTTCGTTCCGCTCACTGTAACGCGCTTGCTTGAGCGAGCGCAGCATGAGATAGCTGAGTATCCGCTCCTCCGGCTTCCCGGCAATTTTGTTGATCAGGCGCTGATAATTGCGCGATGAAATGCGAAGATCCTGCGGTAGAACGATGTCCTTACGCGTCTTGCCCCCATCGCGGCGTTTTTGGGCGATTGGATATCTCTTCACGGGAATAGCGCCGATGCCCAGCGAATAACCGAAATGCGCGGCAATCTCCTCGAATTCCATAACGCGCTTAGCTTCGGGTATCTCGTGAATGCGGTACAGGCTAGGAATTTCGGCGTGCTCCAGTTCGCCGGCGACAGCCTCGTTCGCGGCGAGCATGAATTCTTCGATAATGCGATGGGCGATGTTGCGCTCGGCGCGCGTCACTCCGATCATCTGCCCGGATAGATCGAGTTCGATATTGCTTTCCGGCATATCGAAATCGATGGAGCCCCGTTTCGTTCGCTTACGATTCAGAATGAGCGCCAGGTCGCGCATATGCTCGAAATGCGGAACAAGCTTCGCATAACGTTCGCGCATAGCCGCATCGCCTTCGAGCACGCGAAATACGTTGGTATAGGTCATGCGCTCGGCGCTGCGAATCACGCCGCGCATGAACTGTTGCGCCACGATCTCACCCTGGCGATCGATTTCGAGCAGCGCCGATAATACCAGGCGGTCTTCCTGCGGCCTTAGTGAGCAAATATCGGTGGAAAGCTCGATCGGAAGCATCGGCACTGCGCGATCCGGGAAATACACGCTGGTGCCGCGCAGCAGCGCTTCGCGATCGATCGGCGTTCCGGGTCGCACGTAGTGGCTTACATCGGCGATATGGACTTGCAGCAGGTAATGCCCGTTCGGCAGCGGCTCGACGCGGACGGCATCGTCGAAATCGCGCGCCGTTTCACCGTCGATCGTGACGATGGCGACGTCGCGAAAATCCCGCCGCTTGGCCATTTCCCCCGCGCCTATCGAGTGAGGCACGGCGCGCGCCTGCTCTAGCACGTCGGGCGGGAATTCGTGCGGCAGATGATGCTTGCGGATCATAATTTCGACGTCTACGCCGAATTCGTCCGGAAAGCCCAGAATCTCGATGACGCGGCCCACTGCGGGCTGGCCATCCTCGGGAAATTCCAGGATCTCCACATTCACGACCATGCCATCGAGATCTTCGTGGGAGCCCACCGTGCGCGGCGCGGGGCCCACCCGATTGGCTGGCGATGCGGAAGCGGCCGGCAGCTCCATGCCTTCCGGAATTTCGATCCACTGCTGCAAACGCTCATCGGAGGGAGCGACGAAGTTGCCGCGTTTTCGGACGCGAAACTCGCCCACCACTGTCACGTGCGCGCGGCGCAGGATGCGCAGGATTTCGCCTTCCGCGCGGCCTTCGCCGCTCATTCGTGTGATGTGCACCAGGGCGCGATCGCCGTTCATGCCCTTTTCGGCCTCGTGCGGCGGCAGAAACACGTCGCTCTTCCCGGTATCCGGAATCAGAAAGCCAAATCCGTCGCGATGAATCGAGAGCCGTCCGGCCACATAATCCGCGTTCTCGCCGACCGCGGCAAAATGACCGGAGCGCAGCTCCACCAGCAAGCCGCTATCGCAAAGCCGGTCGAGGACTTTGTCGAGATCGTCGCGCTTTTCGCCGTGCAGCCGCAGTTCGCGAACGAGTTGCTTGTAAGTAGCGCGCGCATGAGGGAGCTTGCGGACGTGCTCGAGCACGCTCGAGTCGGTGAAGGCTTCGGGCACCTATGCCGATTATCGCTATAGTGATGCTCATGGAATTAAAGACCATCCGCCTCACCATCCCTGAAAACGGCAATATCATCGTCGGGCAGAGCCATTTCATCAAAACCGTGGAGGATATTTACGAGGCGATCGTCAACACCTCTCCGCATCTTCAATTCGGCATCGCTTTCAACGAAGCTTCCGGTGATTGCCTCACGCGTGTGGACGGCAACGACGAATCTTTGAAGCAGAACGCAATTGCCAATGCGACGGCTCTCGCGGCGGGACATGCGTTCGTTGTGGCTTTGCGCAACGGATTTCCGATCAACGTCCTCGGCCGTATTCAGGCAGTTCCGGAAGTGGTGAACATTTTCTGCGCGACCGCCAACTCGCTGGAAGTCATCGTCGCGGAGACGGAGCAGGGCCGCGGCGTCCTGGGTGTCATCGACGGCAGTTCGCCCAAAGGAGTGGAAACCGAAGCCCACACCAAAGCGCGCGTCGAATTGCTGCAAAAATTCGGATATAAGCGCTGATATGGAGTTGACGGCTTCGCCCGCTGATAGCGGCAAGCGCCTGGACAGCTTCCTGCACGAGCGCCTGGCGGAATTCAGCCGCGCGCGCCTGCAGTCGTGGATCAAAGCTGGGCGCGTTCAGGTAAACGATGCCGATAGCCGTGCATCCTACATACTGCGCGGCGGCGAAACCATACAGGTTGCACCCGCCGGCCCGGCGCCGCTCAAGGCGGAAGCTGAGGATCTGCCGCTTCGGATTCTGTATGAAGACTCGGACGTCATCGTCGTCGATAAGCCTGCCGGCATGGTCGTGCATGCGGGCGCAGGCCATACCAGCGGCACGCTGGTGAACGCCTTATTGCATCGCTTCGGGCCGCTCTCGGCCGTGAACGGTGAGCTGCGGCCGGGCATCGTGCATCGTCTCGACCGGGAAACCAGCGGGGCGCTGGTCGTGGCGCGTACCGATCGCGCCCATCACGCCTTGGCCGCGCAATTTCAGGCAAGAGAAGTTGAAAAGGTCTATCTGGCGCTGGTCCACGGTAGAACCAAGCCGCAGGGCCGGATTACCACGCCCGTTACCCGCGATCCGGTACGCCGCACCCGTATGACTACCAAGCTAGCTTCCGGCCGCACGGCCCTGACTGAATACCGCTTGCTCGAAGCATTCGATCGCTTCAGCTATCTGGAAGTTCGCATCGGCACCGGTAGAACGCATCAGATCCGGGTACATTTAGCGAGCCTGCGCCATCCGATCTTTGGAGACCGGCTTTATGGCGCGCCGAGGTCCGATCTGGGCCGGTTTTTCCTGCATGCGCATCGCTTGCAATTTCGCTCGCCCTCTACAGGCGAGATAATTCGCGTCGAAAGCCCGCTTGCTCCAGAACTGGCGGCCGTGCTCGAGAGCCTCCAGCACTGACTGAAGCGCCGTTACCAATTAAAGAACCGCGCACGTAAGTAAGCGGGCAAGGCGCAGTCGGCCGGCACAGCTTAGAATAGAGTCAATCTCCAATGAAGTATCTTGCCGTCTCGTTGCTGGCCCTGACTGCCGGCTGCCTTGCCTTGTACTGCGCAGCCCCGGCCGTGCAAAATTCCTCACCTCCATCCCAAGGCGAGGTAATCCGCTCGGAAGTCACGCGGGTCAACATGTTGTTTGCGGTGACCGACAAAAAAGGCCGCTTCATCACCAATCTCACGCAAGACGACTTTCAGGTATTCGAAAACAAGAAGCCTCAAAAAATCCTCGAGTTCACCTCGGAAAGCGATCTGCCGCTGCGGTTGGCGATCTTAATCGATACCTCGAACAGCATTCGCGATCGTTTCAAGTTCCAGCAGGAAGCTGCGACCAATTTCATCAACAGCGTGGTCCGTAAACAGGACAAGGCCATGATCGTCAGCTTCGATACGGCAGCGGAATTGGTGGCCGATTTGACCGGCGACACCCAGGTTCTCGAAAATGCCGTGCGTAACTTGCGTCCCGGCGGCGGTACCGCGCTCTACGACGCGATCTTTTTCGCCTGCAAGGAAAAGTTAATACGCGATCAGCCGATGTACAAATTCCGGCGGGCGATTGTGATTTTGAGCGATGGCGACGACAACGAGAGCCGCTACAGCCGCGACCAGGCGCTGGAAATGGCCCAGCGCGCCGACACCGTCCTATACACTATCTCGACCAATATCACTCATATCGAGACGGAAGGTGACAAGGTCATGCGCTATTTCGCGGAGGAAACCGGCGGCGCTTCCTTTTTCCCGTTTGAGGCTTCCGATCTGAACCAGTCGTTCGAAAATATCGCTAACGAGCTGCGCCACCAATACAATCTGTTTTACCGGCCCGAGCCGTTGAAGAACGATGGCCTCTACCACAAGGTCCAGATCAAGGTGAAGAAGCGAAGAGATGTCATTGTACGGGCCCGCAAGGGTTATTACGCCAGCCGGGGAAATCCCGGGCCGGCAGGGCTGTGAAACAATTCCGGCCGCTTCTGTTTGACGCTATAATAAAAGCAATCCCCCACCTCAGATTCTCGAAAGGACTTCCATGGACGAAAAAGAGCGTAGCCGGATTCTGACAACTACTCTGGGCCAGATCGAGAAACAATTTGGCAAAGGGTCTATTCTGCGTCTGGGCTCCAAGGACGCAATCGTTCCGGTTTCGGCGATCTCGAGCGGCTCTATCTCGCTCGACTATGCGTTGGGCGTGGGCGGTTTCCCGCGCGGCCGAATTTGCGAAATCTTCGGACCGGAATCGTCGGGCAAAACCACTATTGCGCTGCAAGTGGTCGCCGAAGCGCAAAAGTTGGGCGGTATGGCGGCATTCATCGACGTGGAGCATGCGCTCGACCCGGTCTATGCCAGGCAGCTCGGGGTGGATGTGGACAATCTGCTGGTCTCGCAGCCCGACTACGCCGAGCAGGCGCTCGAAATTACCAGCGCGCTGATTTCTTCCGGTTCCATCGACGTGCTGGTGGTCGATTCCGTCGCTGCGCTCGTCCCCAAGGCCGAGCTCGATGGCGAAATGGGCGATTCTCACATGGGCGTGCATGCGCGGCTGATGTCGCAAGCCATGCGCAAGCTCACCGGTATCGTTTCGAAATCCAACACCTGTCTGATCTTCATTAACCAGATTCGCGAGAAGATCGGCGTAATGTTCGGCAATCCGGAAACCACGACCGGCGGCCGCGCCCTCAAGTTTTATTCGTCAGTTCGCGTTGACATCCGCCGCATCGCGGCCATTAAGGACGGCGAGACCGTCACCGGCAACCGGACCAAAGTTAAAGTAGTGAAAAATAAGGTGGCTTCTCCATTCCGCGAGGCGGAATTCGACATCATTTACGGTGAGGGCGTTTCGCGCGAAGGCGATTTGCTCGACCTCGGCGTGGCGCAAAACCTCATTGAGAAGAGCGGCTCCTGGTTCAGCTATAAGGGAGAGCGTGTTGGGCAGGGCCGCGAAAATGTCCGGCAGTTTTTGAAAGATAACCCGGACATGCGGGCCCAGATTGACACAGACCTGCGCAAGTCGTTGGGCCTGAACAAGAACGCGGATGGCGCCGCTACCGCGGTCCCCACCCCGATTGACATTCCGAAGCAGACTGCTGCCGCCCGCCGCTAAAAGCGCGCGCATTTTCTGTTACGCTGAAATTTTAGAGCGGGTCTCGAATACCCGCCCTAGCTGTGATCTGTTCCCCATGCAAGCCGATAACCCGCAGAACGCCGTTGTAACCGAAGAAGCGCAACCGAACTCCACCCGCGCGCCGGAGCCCCGCGCGCCGGAACCCATGGACCAGCCCGAAATTACCATTCCGAAACCGGAAAACGACCGTGAGCGCGACCGCCTGCTGAAAGAAAAGGCGGAACTCCAGGATTTACTGCAGCGCCGCCAAGCCGAATTTGAAAACTATCGCCGCCGTGTTGAGCGCGAGCGCGGCGAATTGCTCGAATTCGCGTCCATGGACACCATAAAAGCTTTGCTGCCCGTGCTGGACGATTTTGAAAGAGCGTTGAAAATGGAGGGCGGCGGTACCGAGTACGGCCGCGGTATGGAGCTGATTTATCAGCGGCTTTACGAAACCCTCAAGAAATTAGGTCTGGAACCGATCTCTTCTGATGTAGCCGTATTTAATCCGCACATACACCACGCGGTGGAGATGGTGGATACAAAAGATCACCCCGATCAGACTATCCTGGAAGAATACCAACGCGGCTACTATTTCAAAGGCCGGCTGCTGCGCCCTGCCATGGTAAAGGTAGCGGTAAATTCGTAGTTTGCGTCGGGCCAGTTGGATGAGTAAACGATGAGTGTCGCCAAGCGCGATTATTATGAAGTACTGTCCGTCTCGCGTGATTGCGACGACCAGACGCTGAAAAGCGCGTACCGCAAGCTCGCGCTCCAATATCATCCGGATCGCAATCCGAATAACCGCGAAGCGGAAGAGCGCTTCAAAGAAGCGGCCGAAGCCTACGCTGTTTTGAGCGATGTGCAAAAACGCGCCGCCTACGACCGTTTTGGTCACCAGGGCGTGAACGGAAATGGGGGCTTCGGGTTCGACGAATCTACCTTTGCCGATTTCGGCGATATCCTCGGCGATCTTTTCGGCCTGGGCGATATCTTTGGGCAGCGGCGTGGCGGACGTGCGCGAGCGCAGCGCGGTGAGGACATCCGCTACGATCTCGAGATTTCCTTTGAAGACTCCATGCGAGGGCTATCGGCCGACGTGCAAATTCCTCGCATGGAAGCCTGCACGAAATGCCAGGGCACTGGCGCCGAGCCGCAAGGCGGCTTGGTGACTTGCACCGTGTGTCACGGGCGCGGCGAGGTCATCTACCAGCAAAGCTTTCTTTCTATCCGGAAGACTTGTCCGAGTTGCGGCGGTCGCGGCAAACTGGTACGCCAGGCCTGCAATCAATGCCGCGGCGAAGGCTACCATCGGGTCGAGAAGAAATTAAAAGTAAACATTCCGGCGGGCGTCGATAGCGGCACACGGCTGCGCCTGAGCGGCGAAGGCAACCCGGGACCGCCGGGCGCCGTGCCAGGCGATTTGTACGTGGTCATCAAGGTGCTCGACCATCCGGTCTTCGAGCGCCGCGAAAGCGATCTGCATTGCACTTTGCCGATCAACGTGGCCCAGGCAGTGCTAGGCGCCGAGATCGAAATTGAAACCTTTGACGGCCCGCAGCAAATCCGCGTGCCGGAGGGAACCCAGCCCGGCTCTCAGTTCCGCCTGCGCAATTTGGGCGTGCCGCACTTAAACAGCCGCGCGCGCGGCGATCTGTACGTTCACCTCGACGTGCAGGTGCCGAAAAAACTCACGCGCGATCAGCGTAAATTATTCGAGCAACTGGCTGAGACGCTGCCCATCGAAAATACGCCGCACGAGAAGAGTGTTTTCGATAAAGTACGCGACTTCTTCGGCTGAACTGAAGCGCCATTTATCAGTTAAAGAACCGCGCACGTAAGTAAGCGGGCAACGTGAGGCGCGGCTGTCTATTCCCAATTTTTACCGCGCCGGATAATCCTTCGAAAACTTATTCCGCGGATTGAAAACCGTAAAGCTCCCGTCCTGGCGCCCGGTCACTTTGAGATAGAACCCGGTGTCGGCTTCGTCCACATTTGCAATGAAAGGATCGGACGTATTGTGCTCCGAGCCGCCAGCATTGGCAAAATGCAATTGCCAGAAGTCGAGCAAGCCCGGTGACGACTTCACCACATCCCACGCAGCAGGCACGCCGCCTTTTTTAGAGCCGTTGTTCATAATCGCGACGCGAGGCGCGAGTCCGTGTACCAGTGCCGGGCTGTTGCTGATGTCCATGCCGTGATGGGAGACGACAAAAATATCCGCGCGGCCCAGCTTGTTAGTCGGGCACATCAACTCCAATTCTTTATTCCAGGTAAGATCGCCCAGATCGACGATGCGCAGCTTTCCGAATTCCACAACAATGCCTAGCGACCTGGCGTTCTCGCTCGGGTCGGTTGCCTTTTCCTGGACTCCCGAACAGTAAGGGTTCGCTGCGCCCGCGTTCGGAAGCGGCTGGTTTAATACATTACCGTCGGACGACACGGCAGTGACATCCAAGCCTTTGATCGGAATCTTGTCTCCCGGCTTAGCCACGATGTGATTGGCGCTTCCCATCGCCGTCTTGTATTCGGAATACAAAGTCTGCGCGGCTTTCGACGTTTCACGATTCTCGCCATGATCCACGAATGTGCCGATCTGCATTTTTTGCGCGAGCTGCGGTACGCCGCCTATGTGATCGGTGTGGAAGTGCGTAAGCACCAGGTAATCGATTTTCTTGACCTTCCCTAATTTGGCCGCGGCCACGATCCGGTTCGCATCGCGGAAGGCGTTATAGCCCCAGCCGGTATCGACCAGCAAAGATTGGCCGGACGGCGAAACGAACAAAGTCGCTTGTCCGCCCTCCACGTCAACGAAGAATATTTGCAGCGGCTTCTCGGCTGCCGCAAGCGAGGAAGCCAAAAAAGCGAGGCCTAGAAAAGCGTTCAGGGTTCGCATCGGCTCGATCCTATCAAAGCTTTCCGGCTCCACCTGCGGGAACAACGCGTTATTCTTATGCGTAGTCAAAGACGAGTGGCATTTTGTACCAATTGCGGGTCCCAGGTAAGTGGCGGCGCGTCTTTCTGTTCCCACTGCGGCGCGGCCCAACCGCGCCCCACGAATCCGCAATATTCCGATTTCCTGGATGGCCTAAGCGATCGGGCCGCCTGCATTCTCTGCTACATTCCCGTTTTTGGCGTAATTCCAGCCATTGTGTTCCTGGCTACCCACAGATTTCGCGGGAATGTTCGAGTGCGGTTTAACGCCTTTCAGGCTGTCTACCTCTTTGTGGCCTGGCTAATCGTTTCCTCTGCGATGCCCGTCCTTATGCTGACCGTCCCGGGCTGGGGTCTCGAGCATCTGTTCGTTCTGGTGCTGAAGCTCGTGCTGTTCTGTTGCTGGATCTATCTCCTGGTGAAGGCAGCGCAGGAACAGGAAGTGCGGCTGCCGGTCATAGGCGACTTGGCCGCACGCTCTACCAGCGAGCAGCTATAGTATAATTATTCATTAAAGTGAATAATTACTCATCTCGGCACAAAGTGGGTGTCGTCGGTTTCCGTGGCTATAGCGGTGCCGAACTGGTCCGCCTGCTGACCCGCCATCCGGGCGTCGAGATCTTCCTTTTGGAACATCGGGCCGATGCCGAGGCGGAAACCGTAGGGCCCTTGGGCCGAAAGCCGCACAAAACCATTCCCGCCACGCCCGAAGCCATCAAACTCGAAAAGCTGGATCTGGTCTTTTTCGCCACGCCTGCCGAGGTATCTATGGACTTGGCGCGGGGCGTGCTGGAAACGGGAGCCAAGGTCATCGATCTGAGCGGGGCCTTCCGGTTGCGCGATGCCGAAACCCATTCCCGTTGGTACAAACAACGCCATACCGCTCCGGATCTGCTGGCCGAAGCCGCCTACGGGCTGCCGGAGTTTCATCGAGACAAGATACGCGGAGCGCGCCTGGTGGCGAACCCGGGCTGCTACCCGACGGCCGCTAATTTAGCCATTCGTCCCCTGATAGACGCGCAGGTGGTCGATCGCAGCCGCGGCATTATCTGTGATGCCAAATCCGGCGTCAGCGGAGCCGGCCGCAAGGCGTCACTCAAAACCAGCTTTTGCGAAGTAGCCGGAAATTTCAGCGCATACGGCATTTTGGATCATCGCCACGTTCCCGAAGTGCTGCAGAATTCCGGCCTCGGCGAGCGCGAGCTGACCTTTACAGCGCATCTGCTGCCGATCGAGCGCGGCATCCTGGAAACCATCTATATCCGGACCCAGGGCGTCGAAAAGGCGGTTGATTTGCTCGCTATCTACGAAGATTTTTACGCCGAGGAGCCCTTTATCCGCCTCTATGCGCCAGGTAAGGTGCCGGACTTGCGCGCCATCGAGTACACCAATTATTGCGATATTGGCTTCGTATTTGACGCGGAGAGCCAGCGGGCTATTGTGGTCGTGGCCGAAGATAACCTGGTGAAAGGCGCGGCCGGGCAGGCGGTCCAGAACATGAATCTGCTGCTCGGCTATCCGGAAACCGAAGCGCTCCTATGAAAGTCCTGCTGTGAAGGTGTTGATTAAGCTCGGTGGCACCTTGCTCGACGATGCCGCCAAGCGCGCGAGCATGGCCCGGCAGCTTGCCGATCTTGCGAAGAAGGTCGAGTTGGTCGTGGTGCATGGCGGCGGCAAACAAGTAACGCAATTTCTCGCCGAACGGGGAATCGAAAGCCGTTTTATCAACGGGCTGCGCGTTTCCGGCGAGGCCGTAATCGACGCCGTGAGCAAGGTGATTGCCGGCAGTGTCAACAAGCAGTTAGTTGCTGCGATTGTTGCGGCAGGACAGCCGGCCGTCGGTCTGTCCGGGGTGGATGGCTCGGTTACCACAGCGACTCCGCTACAGGCGGAGCTTCAATTCGTGGGCCGGCCGCAGCGCACCGACGGTGCGCTGTTCCGGCTGCTCCTGGACGCCGGCTACCTGCCGGTGGTCGCCTGTATCGCGGGCGATGCTTCCGGCAATATCTATAACGTCAATGCGGACCAGATGGCTGTTTCCTGCGCGCTTGGCTGGCAGGCCGACAAGCTGCTTTTTCTGACCGATGTGGCCGGCGTCAAGGATGGCGACGGGCGCGTGCTGCCCACCCTTACCCCTAGCTCGGCGCGCCAGCTTGTCGCGACAGGTGTGGCGCACGGCGGGATGCAAGCCAAGCTGGAGGCGGCGCTCTCCTCCCTGGAGGGCGGTCTGTCGGAAGTCATTGTGGCCCCGGGCCAGCATGCCGGCGTCTGCCAACGGCTGCTGGATGGCGAAGCGTTGGGGACACGCCTGGCGCTCGAGGCCGTATGATCGTCACACCCGTGCGGCTCGAAGTGCATAAAGCCTCCATGCGCGATATCGGGCACATTCTGGCGCTGATCAATTCTTATGCCGCCAATGGCATCATGCTGCCGCGGACGGAGTTGGAAATGTCCGAACACATTCGGGATTTCTCCGTCGCTTATGACGGGGACCGGCTCGCGGGCTGCGGCGCCCTGCATTTCTACACGCCGGTTTCGGCCGAAGTACGCTCCTTAGCGGTTCAGCCTGACCTTAAACAGCATGGCGTGGGACGTCTGCTGGTTGAAGCGCTCGAGCACGAGGCCCGCGCTCAGGATCTGGAATCGATCTTTGCTTTCACCTACGCTCCTGGATTTTTCCACAAGCTTGGCTTTAGTGAGGTCGAGCGCGGCGAATTACCCCTCAAAGTGTGGAAGGACTGCCTGCGCTGTCCGAAATTCCACAACTGCGACGAAATCGCGGTCTTAAAGCGCCTACGGGCGGCACGGACGGAAGACCACACATCGCAATTTAGTACTAGAACAGCGAAACTTGTAAAGCTCCCTATCGTAAATCAAGCCACGTTCCGATAGTTCTTCAGCATAAAAAACCAAAATTTTTCTAAAAAATGCGGTAAAAAATTCCCTTTATGGCATTTTTTACTAGCTTTTTTATTTGGAGTACCAGTATACTCAGTACCACGGCCGCCTAGTACGGCCCATCCTTCTGGAGGAAAAAATTGCGAGCGCTCACGGTTGATGTTCAAAGTTCTGCGGGTCGCGTTCTCTGTTGCACCATTTTCAAGCCGGGTGGCAGGAAACTTTTGGCGAAAGGCCACATTTTGAGCGAGGAAGACATTCGCCTGCTGGAAACCGAAGGCATGCAGCAGGTATGGGTTACCGAGCTCGAAGACGGTGAAATCGGGGAAGATGAAGCCGTCATGGCGGTGGCCGAAGCCATGTGCTGTGGTTCCGTGGAGATACGATTGGCTGCGGGTGGACGCGCCAACCTGATCGCTACGGCCGACGCCTGCACGCTGGTGGACGACGAACTGCTGCGCCAGATCAATTGCACCAGCAGCATCGCCATTGCCACGGTTCAGAATTTCCGCTTTGTGCGCGCCGGAGAACGCGTTGCAACCATTAAGAGCGCTCCTTTCGCGGTAGCGCAGGCGCAACTCGAAGCGGTTCTTTCGATTCTCAACGAGCGGGGAGCCATTCTCCAGGCGCGCCCGGTGAAAGATCCCGGCGTTGGCGTCCTGTATACCGATCCGGTCCATGGCGACCGCGCTCGCACGCTCTTTGAGAACATCGTGCGCACGCGCGTTGAGCGTTACAGCGGAAAGCTACGCTACGCGCTTTCGGCGGTTGAGGACGAAGAGCAAGTGGTTCGTTCGTTGCAGCACCTGCTGCGCACCAAGCCCGCCTGTATTCTGATCGCTTCTACTACTGCGCCGGCCGGTCCGGAAGACGTCATCGGCCGCGCCATGGTACGTCTCGGCGCCCATATCGAGCGCTTCCTGGCCCCGGTTGAGCCCGGCAATCTGATGCTGCTGGGCTACAAAGATGATGTTCCGATCATCTCTGCGCCATGCTGCTTCCGGTCGGCGAAGCCGAATATTCTCGATCTCGTGCTGCCGCCGATGTTCGCCAAATACCGCATTCAAGGTTGGGAAATCGCCTGCCTCGGGCACGGCGGTCTCCTCGGATGAGTTACCTCCTCAAATTGCATCCATCGGGATTGCCTTCGCCGGGCGCATCCAATGCGCCCGGCTTTTTTATTACAGTAGGGTCACCAGACCGGTTTTCAGGTCATAGACGCCGCCGGCGATTTTCAAAGTCCCTTTTTTGACGCGCGGAGCGAGAATCGGCTCCAGCCCTCGAAGCCGTTCGACGCCTAACTGGACGTTTGCTCGAATAGCGTTTTCGAGCGGATCGCCCGGCGTTCCACGGCTTCGACTCACGGCCGGTTTCACGAGTTCCACCAAGCCTTCGATGGAGCCCGGCAATTTGTCCTTGGCGTCGATGTGCTGGATGGCGGATTTAACGGCGCCGCAGGCGCTATGCCCGAGAACCACGACCAAGGGCGTATTTAATTCGGCAATGGCGTATTCGATGCTGCCTTTTACGGTTGCACCCGCTCCGCCAATGATATTTCCCGCCACGCGAATGACGAAAATATCTCCCACACCAACATCGAACAAGATTTCGGGCGCCACACGGGAATCCGCGCAACTCACAATCACCGCTTCCGGATACTGCGCTTCAGCCAACGCCCGAAAATCGTCGGGGCGCCGCCGTGGAGCGGAAACCTGGCCTTTCGCGAAACGCTGGTTGCCGGCGATCAGGTCCTGCAACGCCTCATCCGCGGTTCGCCCTTTTCCGTCACCCCGCCGGGCAGCCAAACTAATTCCTATGCCTGCAAACTCGATAAACTTACGCCGGGTAACCATCCCTTTGTCCTCCGAACTCCGATCAGTATATACGGTGCTAACCCAATCTGCTTCGGCGATAGAGAGAGTACCGGCACTTGCGGTGCGGCGTAATCGGAACTGACACTAACTAAAACATCCGGTCACTAACCATGTGGCTCATCGCTCTCGTAATCGAGTCACGATTGCCTCTCGGTCCAAAACTCCCTAATACTTAAAACTCACCGGCCCATACGCCTGGCCAGGGAGCGAAGTGATGGGAACCCAGTCCTCCGGCCGAGCCGCGTTCGTCGGTCCATACACCGGCGCGTTCACACTCGCCACATTCGTCGCCGTCACTGGGATCCAGTCGTGCCATGGATCTCCACCGCTCATCTCTCCACTCACCACGTAGTACTCCGTGTTCGCCGCAAGCATCACCCCAGCCGCGAGCGATGAGTTATTCCTATGATGCCGTGGGTGTTAGTAATTCGAAAGGTCACTTGACAAGCGCATCGAATGAGAATTCGACGACAGCATACACCGGCTTCGATGTAATGGGGAATGTTTTGGCCAGCACGCAGCAAACTGCGGGCCAGACGTACCCGTTCAGTTATGGCTACAATCTGGCGAGCGCCGTGACGAGCGAGATGTATCCGTCCGGCCGGGTGGTGGCAACCGGCTACGATGCGGCCAACCGGCCTAACGCGCTAAGTGGGACGTTGGCGGGGCAGATAACGAACTATGTGACCAGCGCGAGCTACTGGATCACTGGACAATCCGGAATTCATGCCAATAGCGTGACGTTCGGAAACAATCTGGTGTCCGCGGATTGGTATGACAACCGGCTCCATCCGTTCGCGCTCCTCAGGCGAGCGGACAACACGGAGAACTCCTATCTGCAAGGGTTGCAGTTTACCTGGAACCTGAACGGCACGCTGGCGAGCGTGTCGGAAGGAAACGGAAATGGGGTTCCGTACAATTCGATGCAGTGGGTAAGTCAGAGCTACGGCTATGACAACCTGAACCGCGTGACGGCGGCGAACGACAGTGGCGGATGGACGCGAAGTTTTGGATACGATTCATTCGGCAACATGTGGGTGACGGCGAACACGGGAGTGTCTTTGGCAGGCAACACGCCTACCTCGAATGTGTACAACGCAGCCAACCAGATTTCCGGGAGAAATTACGATGGCGCGGGCAATCAAACGGTGGTGAATGGCAGCACGGTTTTTTATAATGCGGGAAACAGGGTCGCCAGTGTCACCGTGCCGCAGAGTCTGGGTGGCGGCACAGAGATCCTCGCTTACGATGGGCTTGGACAGCGAGTAGAAAAGACAATGCCCGGTGGAACGAAGGTATACGTTTACGATGCGTTCGGACAATTAGCGGCGGAGTATGCGACTGCCGCGAGCGGCTCGCCGTGTCGGACGTGCTATTTGAGTTACGACCATTTGGGGTCGGTGCGGATGGTGACGGATGCGTCAGGCGCTGTGGTGGCGCGACACGATTATCTTCCGTTTGGAGAAGAGATCGCGGGGGGAACGGCGGGTCGCACCGGTCAATTTGGCTCAACCACGGACACAAATGTGAAATTCACCGGGCAGATTCGGGATTCGGAAACCGGACTGGATTACTTCAATGCGCGGTATTTCAGTGGAGCGTTGGGGCGGTTTACGAGTCCGGATCCGGGGAATGCGGGCGTGGATATAACGAATCCGCAGACGTGGAATGCGTATGGGTATGTGGGGAATAATCCGCTGAATGCCGTGGATCCAACAGGCATGAATTGGCTAGGAGATCTCTGGAACACCGTCTCGGGGTGGTTTGGCGGTGGCGCGACCTATTGTTTAAGCTATTCTGCAGGTGACTGCGGTTTGTCGGGCAACGATGTGGGCGATAGCAATTATGCTTCGTTGACGTTTTTCTATCCGGGATACGATCCATATTATCAGGCAGCATCTTCTTCTCCGGCGCAATCGTCAGGGGGAGGGGGCTCTTCACCACCGCCGTCCACGCCGGCGCCGGCGCCGAAACCTGCACCGGCGCCACCGTCGAATTCGGATAGCAATGAGCCTCCAGCGATACCATTATTCACGCCAGTTGACTATTTGAAACACTTTTGGTGGTACAACTTCCTGACGGATCCACACGCGTGCGCCGGTGGCGGATTCGGCTATGCCGGTGTCGAAGCCAAAGTGGCAAAAGTAGCGCACGTAGAACTGTTGGCGCTTGTTCAGTACGACACGAAGACAGGTGGCTCACATGGTGGACTGGTCGGTGGCGGATTGGGTCCCGCCACCGTCGGCTTCGAATCCATGCGCAATTGGCGTGACTGGAGTGTCACGAATTCCATGATCGGTCTAGGCGGCAGCCACGTCGGAAAGGTAGACGTTGGTGGTCTCATAGTGCCGAGTTCGAATGGCGTCACCGTGGGCGGATACGCTGGTGGTGGGTCTTTTGGCGGAGGTGGATACGTTACTATATCGCCGGGTCCTTGCAAACCATGACAGGCGTTCAGTATGTTGCGACAGGTGTAGGGGTGCTGCTAGTGATTGCTGCCTTCATTTACAAAGGCACGTACAACGGGGTGTTCGTTTATGGCCGGCGTGAACCGCACAATCCGCCGAACTTTGTCGTTCGGGTCCTGTTCTTCGTTGGTGGCGTGCTAATCGTGTGGGCTGCATTGACAGGCAGGATCAGTTGAAACTGCGTGAAAAGCTCATAGTGCCTTCGGCACCAGCTTCAAGGTGACACGTCATGTATGAAAGCGCTGCTTGTGTCAAGTGCTGATTCTTCGTTCTTCGCCGGTCCCGCAAATTCGACGACAGAGTACGCCGGCTTCGATGTAATGGGGAATGTCTTGCCCAGGACTTAGGAAACTGCAGGCCAGAGTTACCCGTTCAGTTACGGCTGCAATCTGGCGAGCGCTGTGACGAGCGAGAGGTATCCGTTCGGCCGGGTGGTGACACCGGCTCCATCCGTTCGCGCTCCTCAGGCGAGCGGACAACACGGAGAACTCCTATCTGCAAGAATTGCAGGTTTACCCGGAACCCGAACGGCACGTTGGGGAGTGTGTTGGAAGGAAACGGGACCTTTTTGGCGGCCATTCGCTTCTTGTTCCGCTTCACTTTTGGGTTGATGTTGTAATCGGCCACATACGCGGTGTAAACCTTGATTTGGGATGCGCAGTGGGCTCATGAAACTTCTGAGGTCGGTTCCATCCGGAATTATCGTTTACATCTTTGCCGTTCAAATAGCTAGCGCATCGGTCATCCTGAAGCAAGTCGCCCTGCCCAGCGGAGAGGGTGTGGTTGTGGCATCGGCTTTCTCTCCCGATAGCAGTCGGGTAGCTGTCTTGAGAAAGGTTGCGGTTCCTAATCGGACTGGTCCGAAATACGCCATGCAAATCATTGAACTTTCGTCAGGGCAGGAACTCAGACGCGCTGAGGTCTTGAGTGAGGAACCTCCCGATCTCGCGACCAACGCGCATTTCGCCGTATACTCGCCCGATGGACGGTATCTTTTGCTCGCGACGAGGGGCTCAAACGTGCTGTCGATGATCGATGCAAGCACACTACAGCCCCGGAAACGGATTGCGCTCCATTCAGATGCCGATGCGCGAACGCCACTTGGGCAAGGCCATCGAGATTTCAGCGGAGCTGTGAGTCTTGCAAGTTCTTCCAGGGGCGATTGGTTCGCCGTGCTCACACATGACGAACTAAAAGGAAACGAGGTCTTCGTGGGTTCGTTCTCTTTCGGGCAAATCAGCAAGAGCTGGAGTCTAGGAAAGGGAAGGACGGCTACACAGCTCGGGCAAACGTCAATTGCGCTGAGCGATGATGGTTCGATCGTAGCGGTCTCCGTGCTACCGGATGGAAACAGGCCTTCAAAGGGATTTAATAATCTACTTTTATATCGCTCAAACGATGGGAAGATGGTGAAGTCTCTTCGGACGGACGGTCTGATCGGACAACTCATGCTTCTTCCCGGTGGCACTGTCCTTGCAGCCAGAATCGATACTCCTGGTCTGTTCTCAAAAAAGACGTGCATCGAGAGATGGAGCGTAAGTTCCGGGATTCAGGACGGCAAGTATTGTGACCCTGAACGTACGGTGAGCGCAGTTCTAGCCGCGTCGCCGGCGGGCGATCGCCTGGTCGGCTTCGGCTCTCATATACGGAAATCGACCGAGGGCCAGGTTTACTCAGCTACGGGCAGAGTGGATGTATGGGACATGCAATCTGGGAATCTGATCGCATCGTTGGAAATGCCTCGCTTCGTTCCGTACCTCCAAATGAGCGCGAACGGAGAATGGATCATGGCCGGCCAAATGCTCATGCAGCTCAGCATCCGAAACGGCCTAACGCGGTAAGGTCGGTCTCGTTCTGTTTCGGTAACCATTTTTAGAAAAACTCTATTTCCGCTGCCTTCATCAACTTACGCCATCCAACCCCGCCGGCCGAACACCCCTCGCGCGAAACTCACGCGCGAAAGGATATTAGAGCGCACAGGGCGTTTGGTGCCCGTTGTGCGCGTTCAAAAAAAGACTCCATGGCAACCGAAGCGCAAATCGCGGCCAACCAGGCCAACGCAAAGCTCTCCTGCGGTCCGACGACAATCGAGGGCAAGGCCGCATCCTCTAAGAACCACGTCATCCACGGACTCTCCTATCGAGGCGGCATGTTCATCCTTCTCCCCTGGGAAAGCGCCGTAGAATTCGACCAGCTCGTCATCGATCTCAAAAATGAATACGGCCCGAAAAACCGTACCGAATTGATCCTGGTCGAGCGTATGGCCCAGCACCACTGGCTGCGCAACCGCGCCACCATGCTGCAAGGGAATTGTTTCCTGGACGACGGCACGATCGACGACAAACGCCTCGCGCTCTACCTGCGCTACGAAACCACCCACGAGCGCGCCTTCCACAAATGTTTGAATGAGCTGCTAAAGATAAGAGCCGAAAAGAGAAAAGCAGGATTGGATGAGGCCGCGCTTTTTCAGCGAGCCGAAGACTCAAGCAAGG
>JAICIH010000022.1 GCA_025924475.1 Bryobacteraceae bacterium | reverse complement strand
TATCGAGGCGATTTGTATATCGTGCCGACGAACGGCGGCGCGCTCGCGCGGCTGACTAAAACCAAAGCGCCCGAATTGCATCCGCAGTTCTCGCCGGACGCGGCCAAGGTTGCTTTTGACCAGGGCGGCCAAATCTATGTGCTCGGACTTCATGGAGGAACACTCGACCAGCGTACGGATATCAAAGCTCCGGCGAAATTAATCGGCTTCGGCTGGTCGCCGGATGGAAATTATTTTTCTTACTCGGTACAGCCGGAGCCCGGACGGACTCTCCCGCTGCCGATTTATTCCGGGCGGTTTGTGGCGGCGCCGCCTTTCCCGCGAAGTGTCGCCGGAGATGTTCCCGCGGCGGAGCAGTGGTTTGTTGTAGGCGCAAGCGGAGACGACCCGCCTCGGCAGATGGACCTCGGCCGCGGCTACGATTCACGTCCGGCGCAATGGTCGGAAGACTCCAAATATCTCGCCCTAGCCAGCCAGTCGGCCGATTTCAAGAGTCAGGAGATTCGTGTCGTCGATGTAAGCACCGGTAAGGCGAAAACCGTATTCCATCAAGTGGACGATCGCTGGGCCGAAGTCTCCGATATCGGCTGGGATCAGGCTTCGAAAAGAATTTGGTTTACCAGCGACCAATCGGGATACAAGCATCTGTACACGGTAGGAATCGAAGGCAGTGGTCTAAAGCAAATTACGCACGGAAATTGGGAGATTCATCACGACAGCTTCTCCCACGATCCGCAATGGATTGGAAACTGGATTTACTATTCATCGACAGAAGCCGGAACAGCCGAACGCCAGCTTTACCGTGTGCGAGCCGACGGCTCATCCTCTCCGGAGCGCCTGTCGAAAGAAGAAGGCTTGCACATCGGATGGATTTCCGAAGATGGTGTATCGCGCGCCGAATTGCGGGCCGATATGAAAAATCCCTTCGATCTTTACGTCGATGGCGCGCAAGTTACTAAGTCGCCGCGCGCGGAGTTTTATCAAGCGCTGTGGGCGGAAACACACTTCGTAACATATCCGTCTCTGAAGGATAAGAAGGCAGTGGCAGCGCGGCTTCTTCTGCCATCCGGCTACAATCCGGATCGAGTTGGGACGAAGCGATGGCCGGCCATTGTCTATATCCACGGCGCAGGCTATGCGACTAGCGTGCTCAAGCAGTGGGGAAGCTATCAAGAGCTGCGTTTCGTCTTTAATAACTTCCTGGCCGAGCGTGGATACGTAGTGCTTGAAATGGACTATCGCGGCAGCACGAATTACGGACGCGATTGGCGCAGCGGAGTCTATCTGCACATGGGTGGTCCGGATCTGGAAGACGTGCTGGGCGGAGTCGAATATCTTCGGGGGCTAAAAAACATCGAGATGGCGCGGGTTGGGATCTGGGGATGGAGTTATGGAGGATTCATGACGGCCATGGCGATGTTCCGCGCCCCGGTCACTTTTAAGGCCGGGGCCGCGTTTTCGGGCGTCTATGACTGGGCAAATTACAACGCTGATTACACGGGTGAGCGGCTGACCACGCCAGCGGAAAATCCGGAGGCATACCGGCGCAGCTCGCCGATCGATTTTTCAGGTCAACTGCGGAATCATCTTTTGCTGGTACACGGCATCGTCGACGATAACGTCTTGTTTCAGGACACGATTCAGCTTACTGAAAAACTGATCCATGAAGGTAAATCATTCGAAGAAGCATTTTATCCGGAGGAGAACCACGCCTACGTGCGCGACGAGAGCTTTAAAGATGCATTTCAGCGGGCGGCCGATTTCTTCGACCGCCATTTAGGAGATGGCCGATGAACGGTATACCGCTGCCCACGCCTTTCCGGCTTCCGAGGTTTTATCCGATTCTCGATACGGAGGTCCTCTCCGGGCGCGGATGTCCGGTGCCGATGGCCGCTGAAGCCCTGATCGATGCAGGAGTGCGGATTCTGCAGTACCGGCATAAACAAGACTGGACGCAAGCCCACTTCGACGAGGCAAAACAACTCGCCGCGCTCTGTGATGAGGCGGGCGTACTGTTTGTTCTGAACGATCGGGCCGACTTTGCGCGGCTGCTGAAGAGCGCACTGCATGTGGGCCAGGACGATCTGTCG
The DNA here is from genome assembly GCA_025924475.1 of Bryobacteraceae bacterium. GTDB lineage: Bacteria > Acidobacteriota > Terriglobia > Bryobacterales > Bryobacteraceae > Bog-105. Next base: position 29,164 of record JAICIH010000022.1, on the reverse strand, counting down.
CCGGCGGCCGCACGGCGCTTGATCAGTGATGAAGTGATGGGTTTTTCGACGCATAACCGGGACCAGCTTGCGCGCGGCAACGAAGAAGCGGTGGAGTATCTTTCGATCGGGCCGATTTTTCAGACCGGTTCGAAGCGAAAGCCCGATCCAGTCGTCGGATTGGAACGGCTGCAGGAGCTGCGCGATATTACCGAGAAGCCACTGGCTGCCATCGGTGGCATTACGCTCGAAAACGCGCCTCAGGTATTTGCTGCGAAGGCCGATTCGGTGGCGGTGATTTCCGGCATCGTTCCGCACACGTGCACTCGGAAAGCGTGGAAGAGCCACGCGGAAGAGTGGCTGCGCGTTTGTCTGCAAAGCGGCTAAGCGCCCGCGTACTTTTACGATCCTGCATTGCACGGTTCAAATGCATCCATTTGCAGAGGTGAATTCATTGGCCGACGCAAAATCCGTACGCTATGCCGTGGTAGGTCTGGGCTGGATCGCACAAGAAGTTGTTTTACCGGCATTCGAGCATAGCGCTCATTCTGAACTGACGGCGCTGGTAACCGGCGATGCGGAAAAAGCCCGCGAGCTTGGGGAGGCATATAAGATTCCGCGGACATACTCGTACGAAGAATTTGATCGCGTGCTGGTTAGCGAAGAAGTCGATGCTGTCTATATCTCGCTTCCCAACAGCATGCATGCGGAATACGCGATACGCGCAGCGCAGGCGGGTATCCACGTGCTCTGTGAAAAGCCTATGGCGGCAAGTATTGGCGAATGCAAGGAAATGATCCGCGCCGCCGAGGGCGCTGGCACACTATTGATGATCGCCTATCGTTTACACTTTGAGCCCGCGAATCTAAAGGCAATCGAGCTGGTGCGATCGGGAGAAATTGGGCAGCCGCGGACATTTGTATCTTCGTTTTCGCAAAATGTGAAACCTGGAGATATCCGGCTAAAAGAGGATCTGGCCGGCGGTCCTCTGATGGATATGAGTATCTACCAGATTAATGCGGCGCGATATCTATTCCGGGATGAACCGACCGAAGTAATGGCCTTCGCTACGAAGCCCGCAGGCGACGATCGCTTCCGGGAAGTGTACGAGTCGGTAGCGGCACTGCTTCGCTTTCCTGACGACCAGATCGCGGCATTTACCACCAGCTTCGGCGGCGCAGCGTCGGATGAGTGGCAACTGGTGGGGACACGCGGGGCTGTGAATCTGAAGCACGCCTTCGAATATCACGAAGAGAAGGAAATGACGATCATTGTTGAAGGCGAGCAGAAAACGGAGTCGTTTCCCAAATTGGATCAATTTGGCGCCGAGATCCAATACTTTTCCGACTGCATACTCGAAGGCAAGAATCCGGAGCCATCCGGCCAGGAAGGACTTGCCGATATCCGCGTGATCGAAGGTCTGCTCAAATCCATAGAAGAGAATAAGCCGGTCTCTCTGGTTCCATTTGAAGTCGGCGCCCGGCCATCCGGAGAGCAGGAAATGAAATTGCCGCCGGTCAAGTCAAAGAAAATCGTTCACGCCGCCGCTCCGACTGCTAGTTAAACAGGCCGATTGCCAATCGGCCGCAGCTTACCAAGCTGCCCCACAAAATCGGTTAGTCGCAAAGCGCCATTGGTGTTCTCCAAAACTCTGAGCGAAGCAGGCTCGGCCGAATACTGAAGATAAGATTGCAGCGGCATTGCGGTGAAGAAGCAGAGAGCGGATCGAATCACGTCGGCATGAGTAAATACGACGACATCGGATTCGCTGGAGGGCTTGATGAGACCCTTCACGGCGGCAACAGCTCTACACTGCACGTCGAAGAGCGATTCGCCGAGCGGGGCTTTTGCGGTGCAGCGCCGTTCATTAAAGGCCTTCCAATCCCTACGTGAATCTAAGGCTGCGAATGATAACCCGGTCCAGTCGCCAAAGTCGCACTCATTAAATCCTGGCATTATACGTATGTTTGCCCGCAAAGAGCGGGCAAGCGGCGCCGCGGTTTCGATGGCCCGTTCCATTGGACTCGTGAAAATCACGGACGCCCGCAGGCCGGGTGCGAGCCGCCATGCCAGAGTCTCGGCTTCATTGATTCCGTGACCATTCAGATGCACGCCGCTCATCCGCCCACATAACACGCTCTTCATCAAGCCCGTGCTCCCGTGGCGAACCAGTATGATCCGTTTCATTTGTTACAACTTACAATCGCTCGCGTCTTAGAGACATTGTGGGTTCACACGCGAACACTAGTAACAGTACGATGAGGCCGCCGCACGTGCAGTCTCTTCGTCATGAGATCGATGCCCTGGGCGAATGGTTCCACAACATGAATTTAGACGGAGAGTGGACAGCGCCGCAGCACTATCTTGGAGATTTCCCACGAATCAAATGGGAGCGAATCAAGAAGGTTATTCCGGCCGACTTAAAAGGCCGCACCGTTCTAGACATCGGCTGCAACGCCGGCTTCTATTCTCTTGAATTAAAAAGCCGCGGGGCGGATCTCGTTGTGGCCATCGATTCGGATCCCAGATATCTAGCCCAGGCGCGGCTGGCCGCGCACACAAGGGATCTCGATATCGATTTTCGGCAGATATCCGTGTATGATGTGGCGGCTTTGCGGCGGCGATTCGATCTGGTCTTGTTCATGGGTGTTCTGTATCACTTACGGCATCCGTTGCTGGCGCTTGATTTGATCAGCGAGCACGTGGTGAGTCATCAATTGCTGTTTCAATCCATGCTGCGTGGAGACGATTCAATCGCCGAAGTCGAAGCCGATTATCCGTTTTCGGAGATCGAGATTTTCTCGCGTTCTGACTACCCGGTGCTTCATTTCGTAGAGAACAGCTATGCTCACGATCCGACAAATTGGTGGATTCCGAATCGCGCCTGCGCCGAAGCTATGCTGCGCAGCGCCGGGTTTACCGTCCTGGCGCGGCCGGACGATGATGTTTTTCTATGCCAACGGGCTCCCAACCGAGGCAAAGCAGCATGATCGAAGCAGTGATGCTGTGGAATGAGCCTAACAATCTGTCCCACTGGGATTTCGGATTGGATAAAGATTGGTCGCTTTTTGGCGGCATGGTTTGTCAGGCTTCAGCCGCGATTCGAGCAGAGCGCCCCCAATTGGCTCAGGTCCTCGGCGGTATTTCTCCGATCGATCCGAGTTTCATTCGAAGAATGTCCGAGTTGGGCGTCGTCGATGCAGTGGATGCAATTGGAGTGCATGGATTTCCACTCGATTGGAATCATTGGACTATAGACGAATGGCCGCAGAAACTAAGCGACATTCGGGCGGTGACGGACAAGCCGATTTGGGTAAGCGAAGTCGGCGCCTCCTCCTTCGGCGCGGATGAAGTGCAGGAATTTGGCTTGGAGCGAACCGCCGAGATTCTTATTCCACTGGTGGACCATATTCACTGGTACAGCCTCTACGATCTGCCGAAGGCATGGCCCGCCACGACCAGGCATCGTGAAGCCGAAGGGTCCGCCTATTACCGGCATTTCTATATGGGTCTGGTTCGGGAGAACGATCAGCCGAAGCCGGCGCTTAAGAAGTTTGCCGAGTTGGCGCCCAGGATGGGAATTTGCCAATGGGTGCATTATGAGGATCATCGGCTGCCGGGAATGATTCAGTTGCTGCGCGATCTTGGAGTAAGAAAATTGAGAACAGGCTTAAGCTGGGCGGATTTCGGGCGCCCCAACGCATTAGCCTGGTTTGACAAGCAAATGGCTGCGCTCGAGAACTTCGATGTGACGGTTACGTTCTGCTTTACGCCAGAAAACAAAGGGATTCTCCCACACCACACCAGCCCGCCAGTAGAGCCGCGGGAATTTGCGGACTTCTGCGCATCGATGGTGCGCCGCTACGTTTGTTAGCCGTCCTTCCGAAGAATTACCAGATGTAAGTAGATGCATGAAACAGCGGTGCTAGCCCTTCTATCTAGTTTGTAAGTGACGCTTATCCGTCGAGTCGCGACGAATAGACACAAGGAAAAATCTTAGTCGTGAAAGACACTGTATTAATTACCGGCGGAGCCGGATTTATCGGCTCACACGTTGCAAATGAATTGTTGAGGGCAGGACATCGAGTGCGGGCGCTCGATGTGCTATGCCCGCAGGTTCATGGCCCAGACGCAAAAAGGCCGCCGTATCTAAACGATGATGTCGAACTAGTACGCGGCGATATCCGTGATCGGGCGAGCGTGGAACGGGCGCTGGAACGGGTAAGCTTCGTGGTGCATCTCACGGCGCTCGTCGGTGTAGGGCAAAGCATGTACCAGATTGCCGACTACACCAGCGTAAACAACGAAGGCACCGCAATTCTACTGGAATGTTTATTGAAGAAGCCTATCAAGAAATTGGTGGTGGCTTCGAGCATGAGTATTTACGGGGAAGGCCTATACGAGACGGCCAATGGAAAAGTCGTTGAAAGGGCCAGCCGCTCGATCGAGCAATTGCGCCGTCACGAATGGGAAGTGTGTACGCGCGAAGGCGAATCGTTGCGCCCTTTGCCCACCCCGGAATGGAAGACACCAAATCTAGCATCGATATATGCCCTCTCTAAATTCGATCAGGAGCAACTCTGCCTGATTACGGGGAGAGCCTATAATATTCCGGCGGTTGCGCTTAGGTTTTTTAACGTCTATGGCCCGCATCAAGCGCTATCCAATCCGTATACCGGCGTGCTCGCGATTTTTGCCTCGCGGCTGCTGAACAATCAGCCGCCGGTGATCTTCGAGGACGGCAATCAGATACGGGACTTTGTGAGTGTTTACGATATCGCGCGCGCATGCCGGCTAGCGATCCAAAAAGAGGTATCGGGAATCGCTGTGAATATAGGCAGCGCCGACCCGCATACGATCAAAGAGATCGCCGAGTTGGCTGCAGACGCGCTGAATACGCCACTCGAACCGGAGATTTGCGGAAAATTTCGAGTGGGAGATGTGCGGCATTGCTATCCGGATCTTTCTCTTGCGCGGGAGGCGCTCGGATACGCTCCGCGAGTGACATTGCGGCAAGGGCTGCTGGATTTAGCGGCTTGGCTCGAGCGCGAAACCGCGCCCGATCATTTTCGCGAGATGCAAGTGGAACTTGCCGGCCGGGGTCTTCTCGGCTAACGGAATTTTGTTATGCGTTTTGCTCTTGTAAATCCACGTTGGCATTTTGAAGGCAGTATTTATTTCGGCTGCCCCGCTCCACACCTGCCTCTCGAACTGGGCTATGCCAAAGCGCTGCTTGAATCGAGAGGCGAAGAAGCGGTGATTTTCGACTGTCATTTGGAGAATTACGAGCATGGGGATCTTCGCTCCCGGCTGACTCATTTTTCTCCGGATTTTACGGTCGTCACGACCGCACCCACTTATTTGTTCTGGAGGTGTGCGCCGCCGGAATTGAGGGTGCCGCAGCAGGCACTAGAAGCTATTCGCGATGTAGCGGGAACTGTAATCGGCATAGGACCGCATGCATCCACAACGCCACGCCCTGCATTGGAAAAACTAAGGGCTGATGCGGTATTTCGCGGCGAGCCGGAAGAGCTTCTGCCGTCATTAACCGGCTCATGGGATGACATAGCGGGCTTGTGCTTTCACCGCAATGGAGAGGCTGTGGTGAATGGCCCGCCTCACTATGCAGACATGACCAAGCTGCCGGCCTTGTTCTGGTCCCGTGAGACGATCGCAGCGCATCATCATCACCACCACAGATTCGATGCAACTCCAGAAGGGCCCGGCGCCGAAGTAGAGGCGTCGAGAGGCTGTCCTTATAAATGCACATTTTGCGCCAAAGAAAACTTTCGTAACCAATACCGACGGCGGCCGCTTGAGGTAGTGCTGGCCGAAATCGATCAGTTGATCGGGCAAGGCGTCGAATATGTATATTTCGTCGATGAGATCTTTCTTCCTTGGAAGGAATTGCTGCGCGAGTTGGCGATACGTCCGATAAAGATTGGGCTGCAGACCAGAATCGATCTCTGGAACGAGGAAACACTGAGCTTGTTGGCCGCAGCGCATTGTGTATCGATTGAAGCCGGCGTAGAAAGCATCACGGCGGCCGGGCGCGATCTTCTTCAGAAGGGCTGCCGTTTGGAAACCAGCGAGCTAACGAGCCGTTTGATATTTGCCAAAAAACTGATCCCATTCGTGCAAGCAAATCTCATTGCGCTCGAAGGCGACGATGCGGAAGAGACGGAGAAATGGCGCCAGGGACTGGCGAACCATGGTGTATGGGCCAATAAACCAGTGCCACTTTTTGCGTATCCTGGCTCGCCCGACTACACGCGACGATGGGGCGCCGCAGACGATCAGGCGTGGGAGCGAGCCCATAGCGCCTACTTGAACGAGTGGGACAAATTTAGCGATATACAGGATCAAAAACCTCTGTCTTTGGTCCAGTTAGAGACACATTGAATACCACGCGCCGATTCGACCTTAGGGATATTCGAATTTTAATGACCGCCGATGCGGTTGGTGGCGTGTGGACGTATTCCATCGATCTTGCTCGCGCACTCTGCTCCCGGGGAGCAAGCGTTCTGCTGGTAACTTTCGGACCGAGGCCGAGCAAATCGCAAAAGCGGGAATGTCAAACTATCCGGCGTCTGGAATTGTTGGAGAGCGACTATCCACTCGAGTGGACAGCGGGCGCTTCGGAGCATGCCATCGAGGCCGGCGGAAATTGGCTCCGGCGTGTTGCCCGCACATTTGCTCCGGATGTGATTCACCTGAATGGATATGGTTATGCTGCGCTTCCATGGCGGGTGCCGACGGTGGTTGTCGCGCACTCGGACGTGTATTCGTGGTGGGAAGCTACTGATGGCACGACTCCGCCCGCCGAGTGGCAGCGGTATCACCATCGGGTGGCCGCCGGATTGGTAGCTACCGACGCCATCGTCGCTCCTTCCCGAGCCATGCTGACGGTACTCTCTCGCCACTATTCAATAAGTAAGCAAAAATCCGAAGTAATTCATAATTTCAGCTGCTTACAACCGGTGCGTACACGGAAACGCAACTTGGTATTCGGAGCCGGACGGCTTTGGGACCGCTCCAAAAACTTTTCCATCCTGAATGATGTTGCGGAGCGCTGCGTGTGGCCAATTCATTTGGCAGGTTCAACGCAAGGTACGGAACCTTCCCGATTCAACCGGCTGGTATTGGCCGGAGAGCTGGGCCGGCAAGAAATGGCGGAGGCCCTCGGGTCCGCAGCGATTCTCGTGCACCCGTCTCTTTATGAACCGTTTGGGCTGAGCGTTCTCGAAGCGGCTAAGAGCGGCTGCGCGCTGGTGGTCTCCGATATTCCATCGTTGCGTGAACTATGGTCGAATGCCGCACTTTTTGCCAATCCTCACGATCCGATCGATTGGACCAAGAAAATCAACTGCCTAATTGCGGATAAAACTCTGCGGCGAGAATATGCGAGGCGCGCGATTGCGCGAGCGGCTCATTACTCCATGGAAAAATGCAGCAGCGCCTATGCGGATTTAGATCTCGCTCTGATAAGCGGGGCGCGCAGCAAAAAGCGAGTGTCGTAACTGGAATTATGAAACTTCGAATTGCATTGTTCTACCATTCGTTGGTTTCCGATTGGAATCACGGGAACGCTCATTTTCTCCGTGGAATTTGCTCGGAGTTGCTTTCCATGGGACATAAGTTGGAAGTGTACGAGCCCGCCGACGCATGGAGCCGGACCAATCTAGTCGAACAAGAAGGAACGCAAGCGCTGCGAGACTTCGAAAACGCCTATCCCTGGCTGCATTCCACAACGTATGATACGCAATCCTTCGAAGCCTCCGCGGTATTAGGCGAAGCCGACTTGGCAATCGTCCATGAATGGACCGATAGAAATGTGATTCGTAGCATCGTCGGGTTCAGGCGCGCCAATCCGGATTTTCGTATCTTCTTTCACGACACACATCATCGGGCGGTTACGGACCCGGCATCGCTCGACTGGGAAAGCCTGGAGGGATTCGATGCCGTGCTGGCGTACGGGGATTCTCTGAAAGAGTGCTACCGGCAGCGGGGATGGACCAGCAACGTCTATGTATGGCATGAGGCTGCCGACACAAGAATGTTCTATCCGCGCACGCCCCACCCGGATCGCCGCGATTTGGTCTGGATCGGAAATTGGGGCGATGACGAGCGGACACGCGAGCTCCAGACCTATTTACTCGGGCCTGCGAACGCGCTGAAGTTATCGGGCGCCGTACACGGCGTGCGCTTCCCGGAGTCAGCGGTCGCCTCATGCGAAGCGGCGGGTTTAGGTTATCGCGGATGGATACCGAATTATCGCGTGCCGCAAGCATTCGCGGCCCATCGAGTTACGGTTCATATTCCGCGACGGCCGTATGTAAGCGCTCTGCCGGGGATTCCCACTATACGTCCTTTTGAGGCGCTGGCCTGCGGCATTCCTCTGATTTGCGCCAACTGGGAGGATAGCGAGTGTCTGTTTCGGGCGGGGCGGGATTTCCTGGTTGCCCGGTCGGAGGCCGAGATGAAACGGCATCTGCGGGATGTTCTCGAAGACAAAGCGCTGGCGGCAAGTTTGCGGAAGAACGGTCTCGAGACAATCGAGCACCGGCACACCTGCAAGCACCGGGTGGGCGAGCTCCTCTCCATCTATCAAAACGTCCAGCAGATCGGCATCCAACAACCTGGCGCGCCGGATGAATTGGAGGCCGTAGCCGGGTAAATCGTCATGAAAATCGCATTCTTCGGATCGAGCATTCTATCTTCCTACTGGAACGGCGCGGCTACTTACTACCGCGGCCTCTTGAAAGCGCTCGCCGATCTCGGGCACGATGTGACGTTTTACGAATCGGACGCCTACGAGCGGCAGTTACACCGCGATATTGAGCCGCCAAGTTGGGCGCGTGTGGTTGTGTATGCAGCAGACGATACCGGTGAGTTGGATGAGTGCCTCGCGGCGGCTTCGCGAGCGGATGTGGTCGTCAAGGCAAGCGGCGTTGGCGTATTCGATGAATATCTGGAGAAGCGAGTGCCGCGTTTGCGGGCCGGTCAGATTTCGCTCTTCTGGGACGTAGATGCGCCGGCCACCTTGGATCGTCTCGCACGCGTCTCGCAGGCAGGACGGGCCGATCCACTGCGGCGGCAGATTCCGCGATTTTCGGCGGTTCTTACTTATGGAGGCGGCGATCGAGTCTCCGAGAAGTATTTGCAATTCGGAGCGCGGCGTTGCCAGCCCATTTACAACGCCGTAGATCCGGCTACGCACCATCCCACGGCAGTGGACCCAATGTTTTCGAGCGATGTTTCTTTTCTTGGGAATCGGCTGCCCGACCGCGAAGCCCGTGTGGAAGAATTTTTTCTGGTTGCGGCGCAACAACTGCCGGACCGCCGTTTTCTGCTGGGCGGTAGCGGCTGGTCCGACAAATGTTTGCCCGCCAACGTTCGCAATATTGGGCATGTGTCAACCGAGCAGCACAACGCCTTCAATGCCAGCGCGGCTTTCGTGCTCAATATCAATCGCGAGAGCATGGCGAGCTGGGGATTTTCTCCGCCCACGAGAGTTTTTGAAGCCGCAGCCGCGGGAGCATGTTTGATTACCGACGAATGGCCGGGAATCGAGACGTTTTTTCGGCCGGGAACCGAAGTGCTGACGGCGCGAAGCGGCATGGAGGTTTGTTCCGTCGTGCAGACAATATCGCGCGAGAGGGCACGAGAAATCGGCGCTGCGGCACGCGCTCGAGTTCTGCGCGATCACACCTATGCGTTGCGCGCTAAGGAGGTTACCGGTTTGCTGGATCGTCTGCGAACGAGGGCCGGTTGCGATGAGGCGGTTGCGGTATGAATAAGCGTTGGGACATTGTTGTTGCCGGTCTCTCGATCACGTCTTCCTGGGGCAATGGACATGCCACGACGTATCGGGGACTCTTGCGCGAGTTTGCCAAACGCGGCCATCGCATACTTTTTCTGGAGCGAGATGTTCCGTGGTATGCGGAAAACCGCGATATCAACGGGCTTCCTTTTTGCCAGATCGGTCTCTACCGAAGTCTCGAAGAGCTACGCGACCGGTTTCTCGATTCTATCCGGCAGTGCGATGCGGCGATATTAGGGTCCTATGTGCCGCAAGGCGTCGCGGTGGCGGATCTTTTGCTGCGCGAAGCGCGCGGCGCAGTGGCGTTTTACGATATCGACACGCCGATTACGCTGGCGGCGCTCCAAGCCGGCAAATGCGACTATCTTGCGACGGAAACGATTCCTTATTTCGATCTCTATTTATCGTTCACCGGCGGACCAACGCTGGAGCACCTCGAAACCCGTTTGGGAGCGCAGCGCGCGCGCGCCCTCTACTGCTCGGCCGACGAGACGCTCTATTATCCGAAAAAGGTCGAATCCACATGCGATCTGGGATACCTGGGAACCTACAGTCCGGATCGGCAAAAAACGGTGAATGCACTGCTGGTTAAGGTAGCCCGGCTCTGTCCCGGCATGCGGTTTATGGTCGCGGGTCCGGAATATCCGAGCCGTAGCCGTTGGCCAGCAAATATTGGCCATACCGTGCACCTGTCACCGCCGCAGCATCGCGATTTTTACAATTCGCAGCGGTTTACATTGAATGTCACGCGGGCGCGGATGATTCAGGCCGGTTATTCGCCAAGCGTGCGCTTGTTTGAAGCCGCCGCCTGCGGCACACCGGTAGTCAGCGATTGCTGGGTGGGCCTGGATTCATTTTTTACACCGGGCCGTGAAATACTCGTGGCGCACTCGACCGAGGAGTGCCGCACCATTTTGCGGCGCGTTTCACGGGCGCAGCGGGAAGAAATCGGCAGAAGCGCACGCGAGCGTGTGCTTCGCGAACATACGGCAGCGCACCGGGCAAGTGAACTCGAGAAGTTTTTGGAAGAAGCGATGACCGCACAGCGGAAATCTTTGCGTCGCGCGGTTTAGGCGGATGCTGAAAAACGGCCAACTAGTCCTTCGAACCCAGACGAGCCGGAACCGGAGGAGCGCGGCGTTGCGCTCCCTGGCGGTCGCGGCTCAGTTTCGGCGCGAATTTTGACGAGAATGGAATGGCAGGGCGAAGCGGCTACGAACACGGATTCGCTCTTTTGAAGCAGCGCAAAGTGCGCGAAGCGCTGGCCTTTTTCGAGCAAGCGAAAGACCCGCCGAACGAATGTCGGGCTGCGAAGTGGGAATGCCACATGCTGCTTGGAGATTTCGAGCAGGCCTGGAAAACCAGCGATGAAATATCCGCACACAATCCTCAACAACAGGATTGCTTCTGGAATGGAGAGCCGCTCGCCGATTCGTATTTGATGATCCGCTGCCTGCACGGCTACGGCGATGCGGTTCAATTTATCCGTTATGCCAAGCCATTGCGCGAAATCACTCGCCGTGTGACGGTGGAATCGGCCGGAAAGCTCCTGCCCATCCTTCGATCGGTCGCCGGAGTCGATGAGGTGATCACCTGGGAGGATAAGAGCCGGCGCGAGCCCTTCTGGAACCAGCAGATTGAAGTGATGGACTTACCGAGAATTTTTCGGACCACGCAAGCGAGCATTCCGGGAGCAATCCCCTATCTGCGAGTCGATCCTTGTTTGCTCGATCGAGCTTGCAGGCACGTGCCGGAGGACGGCGCCTGGCACATTGGCATCGCCTGGACGGCGGGAGAATGGAACCCGGTACGATCCATTCCGCCGGCCGAAGTGGGCCGAATCACAAGCTGCGAAGGATGCACATTTCATAGCCTGCAGGGAACTTCGAAGGCGGCGAATGCCGGGAAGCTTGCAGCAGGCGCGCGCCTCCGCTGGGGAGCGGGCGAGGACGAAGGATTGGATTGTGCGCTGGCGCTAATTGCCAAAATGGATCTGGTGATTACGGTAGATACGGTGATCGCGCATCTGGCGGGAGCAATCGGGAAACCGGTGTGGACGCTGCTGCCGTTCGATGGTGACTGGCGCTGGATGACCGACCGTTCCGATTCGCCATGGTATCCCTCCATGCGGCTTTTCCGGCAGCCGGCGCCGGGCGATTGGGCGTCCGTAGTAGATGATGTCCGGTCGCAAGTCGCCGGGCTATGCGACGCGCGGCGCGTCAGGCCGTTGCCTGAAGCCGCGCCATCTCGGAATACCAGCCGCCTTTATGCACCAGCTCGGCATGGCTTCCCGCCTCGATCACGCCTTTCCGGTCGATAACTACAATCTTGTCGGCCAGCTTGCGGACTGTGGCCAGGCGATGAGCGATCAGAATGACGGTCCTGCCTTTGAGTAAAGGAAGAATATTCCGCAAAACGCGTTCTTCGGTTTCGGCGTCGAGCGCGCTTGTAAACTCGTCCAGGATGACGATGCGGCGATTTCGATCGAGGGCGAGCAATGCCTGAGCGAGCGCCATGCGTTGCTGTTGCCCTTTCGATAAAGTCACGCCGCCGCGGCCAATTTTCGTCTCATAGCCATGTGGCATGCGGATAATGTCGTCGTGGATGCAGGCGGCTTTGGCCGATGCTATTACCTCACCCAGGGATGCCTCCGGACGCGCGAAGCAAATGGTTTCCACAATGGTGCTGTTCGAAAAGAACACACCGCCGCTTTGGGAAACGGTGCTGAATAAGCCGCGCAATTGCTCGAGAGGCCAGCGCCGGACATCCTCGCCGGAAATCAGAATACGGCCATCCTGCGCTTCGAGAAGGCGTGAAAGGAGATGTTGGAGCGTGGTCTTGCCGATTCCGGAGCGGCCGGTCACGCCTACTACAGAACCGGGCTCGATAGAAAGATTGAACTTGTGCAGTACTTGTTCGCCGCATTCATAGCTGAAGCAAAGCTCTTCGATGTCGATTCCAATGCTATCCGGGACCTGTACGGGTTGAGCATCCTCCGCTTCCCGAATGAGCGGGGTCTCTTCCAGCATTTTGAGCAATACGCGCGTCGGCTCCATACCGTCATAGACTCGCTCGATAAGTGCGGCGTAGCTCCAGAAGGAGTTCAGCAGTTCTTCGGTGAGCATATTCAGGTACATCACCAGGCCCATATCGAAGAGGTTGGCCTTGAACTGCCAGATCCAGATGCCCTGGCATATACGTTTGGTTAATGAGAGGAGGAGATTACGGCGCCAAGCATAGCGATTGCCGACATCCGTTTCCTCGGTACCTTCCCGGACAATTTGATCCTGTACCCGGCTGTAGGTTTGAAGAATCCGAGTAGTCTGTCCAAAATGCACCACAGGCTGGACGTACTCCATGCATTCGGAGAACAGGCCATAGTCTCGCGCGTAGTTTTCATAGCGGGACTCGCGAAAGGGTTGGCGAGCCAGATTTTCGCGCCGAGTCTGCCAGAGGAAGATGGCAAGCCCGGCGAGGAGGAAGGGCGCGGTCACCGGGCTGAACCAGAGCAGAGGAACAAGGCTCAAGCCGGTGCGGATGATCGCGGGAACCAACTCGCGGCTGACCGATTCGGCGGTTTGCACGACTTTGCCAACGCCGTTGTTGACGTGGCCGGCGACGACCCCAGAGTCGCGCTGAATATGCCATTCCAGCGGCATTTCAAACATCTTGGAAAGCGCCCGGCTGCGCAGATAGCCAAACAGCGGATAACCGATGCGCTTGCAATAACGCGTGTTCAGAACGAGATCCAGCCGCAATAGGCCGGTGTCAAACAGCAATAAGGCAGCTACGAATGTCCAGACGGGAATGCTGGAATAGCGAGTGCAGGTGCGCAGCACCCAGACGAGCGAGTAGCCGCCGATGACCAGGAGCGCCTGGCGAACCACGATGCCGGCGATATACCATCCATAGTCGGGGCGAAAGGGCGCCAGAAGATTCCAAAGCTTTCGCAACAGAAGGCGGGCCGGGCGGTCCTCTTGGATAGACGGACAAAGCGGGCCGGCGGACGAATCAAGGAGTCTCAGATACTTTAGGCTCAGTGTAACTGTCGCCTAAAGGATCGACATTTCTCCACAAATTTAGAAGAAAAACTAGAAAAATTACTGGGGGCGCCAATCTACTTTAACTACGCCGGGGAGCTTGGCGAGTTCCTCCACAAATCGAGGGACGGAAGGCTCGGCAGGCCGGGCTCGCCAGCTAATGTCAAAGCCCAACCTACGGTACCGCGTGGACTGCCTGTAGGCGGTGGCCAATGGGACCACTCGATCGGATGCGGCTACACAGGCCCGAATATTTTTTTCAGATGGCCCGTCTGGGGTGGTAACCACGGTTAACTCGGCTCTGCGATCCCGCTTCGTTATCTGTTCGAACCACTTTAGGCCCCATAGTACAGCTAAGCCGAGAGCAAGCGCTGCCAAGCCGAGCCGCAGTTGCCCACCCCCGAAACACAAGCCTATGACCGTGACGAACCACAATGTGGCGGCAGTGGTGATTCCGACCACCAGGTTGTCCCGACGCACGATCGCACCGGCGCCAATAAATCCCATCCCGGACAAAATGCCCAGCGGAAGGCGCATCAGATCGAGCGTGATAAAGGAATCGCCGGTTTTGCCCGCGGTAGCCATGAGCAGATTTGCCTGAATCATGGCGACCGAGGCAGCCAGACAGACGAGCAGGGTGGTTCGCAGACCCGCAGGCCTTCCGCGCTCCGTCCGGTTGATTCCGATCAGCGTGCCCGCAAGAACGGTGAGCGCAAGCCGGACTGCAATATCGGACCATCCCAGATGAATTGGCATCTCGATCGATCAACAACGAAATCCCGCAGCATGCCACGACGCGCTGGCGTTCTTATAGCGCTTAGCGCCCGCTACTCGCGGCATGTTTTTTGGTATCGGCGGTCTCGCGGCTCACCAGTTTGTTGAAATTGCTCTTCTGGCCTTCAGCGGTCTTTTCTTGATATACGAGGGCGAGCCCCTGCTCGTCGAACTTTTGGAAAAATTCGTCCCAAGAAATTTCTTCCAGCTTGCCGGCGCCGCTATAGCCCGGAAAGTCGATCCGGAGGATACCGGTATCGTCCCCACCACCAGTTCCTTTGACATGCGCGGGTTTACCACCTCGCGCTTCGGCCCATCTGCGGATCTGTTCGTGGTCCGTTGTCGTTTGAGAAAGATTAGACATTCTGCCTCCATTCACGTTGGCCGCAACTGGTCTTCCAAACTAGCCTAAGTTCGTGACTTAGAATTTTAAAGACCGCTCCCTGGCGGTCGCGGCTCAGTAAGCTGTTGAAAACGCAAGAACGCTGTCCGAGCCGCGACTGCCAAGGAGCGGTTGTGGCGAACTTAGGCTAAGTGAAGTGCGAAAGGCAACGGCAAACCAGCGTCAACGATTGAGTTTTTTTCCCAGCGTGGAAAACATTTCGCGCTGGTAAACTTCTCAGCCAGTCGGTTCGGGCGCGAGTTTAGCCGGACGCGGAGAATACACGGAACTTTTCCGCGTCCGCGGTCTTCAACGCTAAACCCATGCCCGGGCTGCTTCGGTCTGGTTGCAGGTTTCCGTTCACCGGGCGGATTGCGCCGTCGAACAGCATGTTCTCGATCCGCGCGTGGTCGTAGAAATATTCCACATGGACGGCGGGTGCGAGAGAACAGCAGAGGGCAGTATGAATGGAGGGAGCCGTATGCGCCGAAAGCGGTATGTGGCACATCTCGCATGCGGCGGCAATCTTGATGAAGTTGGAGATGCCCCCACAGCGGGTGGCGTCGGCCTGCAGCACATCCACTGCGCCCGCGCTTAGCAGATCCTGCGCGTCGTCGAGCACATAACAATACTCGCCGGCCGCGATGTCCATGGTCGAAGGAGCGCGCTCGACTAACAGATGAAGTCCGATGCGATCGTCGGAGCTGACCGGTTCTTCGAACCAGGCGACATCCATAGCGGCGAATTGTTCCGCCTGGTAGAGCGCCTGTTTTCGCGAGTAAGCGCCATTCGCATCGACAAAGATTTGCGCTTTTCCATTCAGAGCTTTTTGCACCGCGCGAACGCGAGCAATGTCATCGGCAGGGTGCCGGCCGATTTTCATCTTCACGAAGCGGATTCCTTCTGCGGCCCAGCCGGCGAGCTGATCAATCAACTGCCGCTCGCTATAAGAAGTGAAGCCGCCACTGCCGTAGGCGGGTATTGTTGCGCGATGCTGGCCGAGCAACTCCACCAGCGAGCACTCAAGCAAGCGTGCTTTTAGATCCCAAAGGCATGTATCGATCGCGGAGATGGCGGTAGATACTAGACCCGGCCGGCCCATGTTTCGAACCTCGCGATCCAGGGCCGAATGAATCTCCGGGATCGCAAACGCATCTCTACCCAAGACTTCTTTTCGGATCAGCTCCTGCGCTAGATGCGCGGAAGTTACATCGCTATAGGTAAAGCCCAGGCCGGCGGTGTTCCCGGCGTGCAGCTCGACGATAACCAGAGTGGTGGCATTCCACGTGGCGGTCCCGTCCGATTCTTCCGGCTGCTCAGTCGGTATACGGAACGCGGAGACGGCGGCGGATTGGATGGGATTGCGCGCACGCCGCTCCGGCAATTCCACGCCTCCTCAAACGAGCTCGCGGATGCGATCTTTGGCCACAGTGGCGGCGATCTTTTGCCAATCCTTTGTGCCTTTCGCAAGCGACTCCGCGAAGTGAACCGCCTGTGCCGGTTTGATCTTGGCCGGTAGAGGCGGCTCGTTCGGATCGACGACGCATTCAATCAGCACAGGTCCGGTCATCGCAAGCGCTCTCTCGATGGTCTGGCCGCACTCGTCCGGCTTCGTGATGGTGAAAGCGGGAACGCCGAAGCCGCGTGCGACGGCGGCGAAGTCAATCGGCTGCAGATCGCAAACGTACTCCGGGTTGCCGAGAAACACCATCTGTTCCCACTTGATTTGACCCAGCGTGTCGTTCTTGATGATGAAAATTTTTAGCGGCAGCCGGTATTTTACGCATGTCGCCAATTCACCCAGCAGCATGGTGAAAGCGCCGTCGCCCACGAAAGCAATCACGGGTCGATCGGGATAGGCGACTTGTGCGCCGATCGCGTAGGGGAAGCCGCAGGCCATGGTTGCCAGATTTCCCGAGCAGGTATGCATCGCGCCCTGAAGAGAAGGAACGTAGCGGGCCCACCAAGTGGTGCTGGTTCCGGAGTCGCTGGTAACTACTGCGTTTTTGGGAATGCGTTTGCCGAGCTCGTAGCCGACAACCTGCGGCTTCATGGGCATGTCCTTCACTGTGCCGCGGGTTTCGAGCATCTCCCGCCACTCCTTCATCCCTTTCTGCGCCTTTTCGAGGAACGATTTGCTTTTCTGCTTCAAGTGTGGAATCAGCGCGGTCAGAATTTGGGATGCATCACCGACTAGGCCGACATCGGCGGGATAGCGCAAACTAATCCGCACCGGGTCGGCGTCGATTTGCACGCACTTCGCCTGCCCGGGCTTCGGATAAAACTCGATATACGGCAAGCCCGATCCGACGATCAGCAGTGTGTCGCATTCCTCCATCGCCTCTTCGGAGGGAAGAGTGCCGAGCAGCCCCAATCCTCCGGTTGTGTAAGGGCTGTCGTCCGGAACGCACGATTTGCCCAGCAGCGCTTTCACGATGGGCGCTCCCAGCAGTTCGGCAACTCGCTCGAGTTGCGATCCCGCGGCGAGGGCGCCTTGTCCGGCGAGGATCGCAATCTTTTTCCCCCCATTCAGAATGGCGGCGGCTTCTTCGAGATCCCGTGGATTCGCGCGTCCGGAAGCGATCGAGAATTCATCCGAAACGTGCTGCGGCTTGTTGCGCTTGGAGCGGATGTCTTCTTTGAGCGTTTGTTCCTGAATATCGGTGGGGATGGTGATGTGAGCGACACCTCGGCGAGCTAGCGCAATACGGCAGGCGAATTCCGTGACATTTTCGGCGTGGGCTGCGCCCATGATGCGCTCGCTGTATAAGGCGACGTCCAAAAACAGCCGGTCGAGCGCGACATCCTGTTGCGTTTGCGTGCCGATTAGATCGTGGAATTGCAAGCCGGTAATCGCAAGCACGGGCTGGCCGTCCAGCTTAGCGTCGTACAGTCCGTTTAATAGGTGGATGCCGCCGGGTCCGGAGGTCGCCAGACAAACTCCTAACCGGCCGGTGACCTTCGCGTAACCGCAGGCTGCAAAAGCTGCCGCTTCCTCGTGCCGGGTTTGGATGAACTTGATTTTGTCTTGGTTCTTTCGAAGAGCTTCAATAACACCGTTGATGCCGTCACCCGGAAGGCCGAAGATTGTATCCACGCCCCAATTCAATAGGGTTTGGACGATTATGTCACCCGTCGTTTGCGCCATAATTGCCTCACTTTTGTGATTCGGAAGCGCCAAAATTGTGACGTTCAAAGCACGGATGTGAAACGTTTTCGTAAAAGTACGTGCGCCTCTTTCACCAAAGATGTCTCTATGGCACGTCCAACGCAAGGAGAGTCCGATGAATATCCTGACCTTGAACGCTGGAAGCAATTCACTCAAGTTTGAAATCGTCGCCGCGGAACCCGGTGATGGATTCGGCGCAAGTTTGCTAACCGGCGCCTACGACAACATAGGCAAGGAGCACGCCACTTTCTCGCTGCTCGAAAACAAAGAAGCTTTTCACACCGAAGAGACCGAGATCCGCGATCACGGGCATGCGACAGAGCTGTTATTCGATTGGATTGAGCGCGGGAATGCAGCGGACCGGCGCATCCGGAATTTGCGCGATCTCGAATGTATTGCTCATCGCGTTGTGCATGGCGGCGATAGCTTTGACGGGCCAGCGCGGATTACGGAAGAGGTGATTCACCGGATCGAGGCGCTCGAGGAGATCGCGCCTTTGCACAATCGTTCCGCTCTTGAAGTAATTCGCGCGGCGCAGGCGAAGGTGCCGTCCGATTTGCCGACGATAGCGGTATTCGATACGGTCTTTCACCGGAGCATTCCGGACGAAGCAGCTTTTTATCCGATTCCAATAGATTTGGCGCGGCGGCACAAAATCCGGCGCTATGGGTTTCACGGAATTTCGCACCGTTATCTGATGCTGCGTTACAGCGAGATCGCGAATCGCTCTGTTCAGCACGTGGATCTCGTCACGTTACATCTCGAAGGTGGGTCTTCAGCAACGGCGATCCGGAGAGGGCAATCGATAGACACGTCGATGGGCTTTACGCCGCTCGAAGGGCTGATGATGGGCACGCGCTCGGGCGATATCGATCCGGCATTGGTCGCGTATCTCATCCGGAAGGAAAATATGGATGCGAAGAGCGTGGAAGAATTTCTGAACAAGAAATGCGGTCTGCTCGCGGTTTCGAAAGTTTCTGCCGACACGCGCGAGCTGGAGAAGCGCCTCTCCGATAAATCCGTCGAGTTGGCCGTGAGCATGTTTTGTTATCGCGTCCGGAAATATGTGGGAGCCTATCTTGCGGCGTTGGGCGGAGCCGAGGCGATTGTGGTCGGAGGCGGCATCGGTGAGAACACCCCGTTCATGCGAGAAAGGATTTTCCGGGAGTTCGATTGGTGTGGCGCGATTCTCGACTCGGCGCAGAATCGCACCATCATCGATCGCGAAGGGAAGATCACGACGCCTGAATCGCCTCTTCCCATTTGGGTCATACCGACGCAGGAAGGGCTCATGATGGCGAAAGAGGCGGCGGATGGAATGGCTCAAAGCGGTTAGCGTATCAGCGCTAAGCCCGATTCGGGATCATGGCGCTTTTGCAGCGCTTCCGGCGATTCCGTCAGGATCAGCTCGAGAGTCGGGCGTACATGCGCCTGCATGAGATGGCCGCCATGCGCGGTGCCGTCTCTCTTTCCGATCACCAGATGCGCGTGCACTTCGGGACCGCCATCGTGCAGTGCGATATCGCCGATGAGCGATAGCACTTCGACCTGCTCGTGGATGTCCGCCGCCGTCTCATATTTCTTCGTGCCCCAGTTGAACCAGCCGACCTTCACATCCGATAGCGCCCCGATTGCCTTGAAACTGCTTCCTGCCAAACGGTTCTCCTTGGCGAATTGTTTAAGAGTGCTGGCGATTTCGTCCCCGTTTTCAAAGATCAATGCGTAAGTGCGGGGCTGCTTCTGGATAAGTTTGGCAATCACGGCTTCCTCTCCCAAATCAAAGATGCGAAACGGTTCGTAGCGCGTCCGCTAGTACTTCTACTGTCATAACGGCGCGTTTGTGTCCGAGTCATACCAAGTTAGGACGAAGAATGCAAAATCTGATTCTGGCGGATCAAATTGCCAAAGCTGCGCCCACGCGAGAGCGCCCCGGCGATACCGAAGTTAGCTACGCAAAGGCATTGGAGGCAGATTTGCAGAAGTCCGTCGAGGGCGATGTCGCCTTCGATGACGGAAGTCGCGCCATGTACTCGACCGACTCGTCGAATTACCGGCAGGTACCTATTGGTGTGGTGGCGCCGAAAACGATCGATGATGTGATCGCCACGGTAGATGCGGCGCGGCGCTACGGCGCTCCCATACTTGCTCGCGGCGGTGGAACCAGCCTCGCGGGACAGTGTTGCAATGTCGCGCTGGTTCTCGATTTTTCAAAGTATCTGAACCGGATCCTTCATCTCGATCCGGATGCAAAGCAGGCTACCGTTGAGCCGGGTATTGTGCTCGATTGGCTGCGGCAGGCTGCCGGAAAGCACGGGCTGACATTCGGTCCCGACCCCGCAACCCACAATCACAATACGCTCGGCGGCATGATCGGCAACAACTCCTGCGGCACGCACGCCGTAATGGCCGGCAAAACGGACGACAATATCGAGGAACTGGAGATCCTCACGTACGACGGCGTGCGCATGCGCGTGGGCCCTACGAGCGATAGTGAACTGGAGCAGATCATTCGAGGTGGCGGGCGGCGTGGTGAAATCTACGCCGGGCTAAAAACGATTCGCGATAAATATGCTGATCTCATTCGAAAACGATTTCCAAAAATTCCGCGCCGGGTCTCCGGATACAACGTAAACCAGTTATTGCCGGAGAACGGATTTCATGTGGCTCGCGCATTAGTCGGCTCGGAATGTACGCTCGCGCTCACGTTGCAGGCTAAGTGCAAACTCGTCTGGAATCCGCCGGGCCGCTCGCTGTTGGTGCTAGGTTATCCCGACATTTATCATGCGGCCGATCATGTGATGGAC
Source organism: Bryobacteraceae bacterium (assembly GCA_025924475.1). GTDB lineage: Bacteria > Acidobacteriota > Terriglobia > Bryobacterales > Bryobacteraceae > Bog-105. Next base: position 8,193 of record JAICIH010000022.1, on the reverse strand, counting down.
CTCATGGATACCAGTCCGATCGCCTGCGAGGCTGTGGACGAAATGCTGGTCGACGACATGAAGAAAAAAAGCCTTCATACGGACGATCTCAAATATCTGCCGGAAGGCAAAGGCTGGCTGCTGGTGGAGTACGGCGGCCACACAAAGGAAGAGGCTGACGAAAAAGCGCGCCGGACAATGAAGGCGCTAAAGAGGAAATCCGATGCGCCCGGAATGAAACTCTATGACAAGCCCGAGCAGGCGGCAAAAATTTGGGAAGTGCGCGAGGCGGGTCTTGGTGCGTCGGCATGGGTGCCCGGCCAGCATGTGACTTGGGAGGGTTGGGAAGACTCCGCTGTGCCGCCGGAGAAACTCGGCCCTTACTTGCGCGAGCTTTGCGATGTTTATACGAAGCACGGCTATAAAGGTGCCCTTTACGGCCATTTCGGGCAGGGTTGCGTCCACACGCGCATTACCTTCGATTTCTATACAGCGGCGGGAATCCAGCAGTATCGCGCCTTTATGGACGATGCGACCACGCTCGTTACAAAATACGGCGGCTCTCTTTCGGGCGAGCACGGCGACGGTCAGTCAAAGGCCGAATTCCTCTACAAGATGTTTGGCGAGGAACTGGTGGAGGCATTCCGGGAGTTCAAACGTGTCTGGGATCCGGAATGGAAGATGAACCCGGGAAAGATCGTCGATCCGTATCACATCGACGAAAACTTGCGGCTGGGCACAGATTACAATCCGCCCGCGGTCGCCACACACTTCCATTTCAGAGACGATGGCGACAGCTTTGCGCATGCGGCCCTGCGCTGTGTCGGTGTGGGCGAATGCCGGCGCCAGCACAAACAAACGATGTGCCCTAGTTATCGGGTCACCATGGAAGAGAGGCATTCGACTCGTGGCCGGGCTCACATGCTGTTCGAGATGATGCAGGGCGAAGTCATCGAAGACGGGTGGAAAAGTAACGACGTCTACGATGCCCTGGATTTGTGTCTCTCTTGTAAAGGTTGCAAACACGATTGTCCGGTAAATGTCGACATGGCCACTTACAAGGCCGAGTTTTTATCGCATTACTACGACGGGCGGCTGCGGCCGCGTTATGCGTATGCCATGGGGCTGGTCGATAAGTGGGCGCATCTCACATCGTTTGCGCCGGAGATCGCTAATTTCTTCAGCCAGACGTCGGGAATCAGCAGCATTGTGAAATTATTGGGCGGCATTGCGCCGCAACGGGAGATGCCGAAGTTTGCGCGCCAGACGTTTCAATCCTGGTTTCACCATCGCGAGCCACGCAATCAGGGGAATCCGCAGGTGCTGTTATGGGCCGACACCTTTAATAACTATTTCCATCCGCACGTAGCGGCGGCAGCTACGGAGGTGCTGGAATCGGCGGGATATCAGGTGCTTGTCTCCGGAAAACATCTGTGCTGCGGACGTCCCCTCTACGACTATGGCTTTCTCGGCTTGGCTAAGAGCTATCTGCATACGATTACTGCAGGGATTCAGCCGTATCTGGAAGCCGGCACTCCGATTGTCGTCCTTGAGCCGAGTTGCCTGGCGGTATTCCGCGATGAAGTAAAGGACTTAATTCCTCACGATCACGATGCGCAGCGGCTCTCGAAACAGTCGTTCACACTGGCTGAGTTTCTTGAAACCAAGGCGCATGGCTATTCGCCGCCGGCATGGAATCGCAAAGTTGTCATGCATGGACATTGTCATCAAAAAGCGATTGTCGGTACAAGTCATGAGGCCAGCCTATTGAAAAAAATGGGCGCCGATGTAAATTTGCTGGATTCAGGCTGTTGCGGCATGGCTGGAAGCTTCGGATTTGAGAACCATAAATATGACATATCGCAGCGGGTGTTCCAGCACGAGTTGCGGGGCCATATTGAAAATGCCTCGCCGGATACGATTCTCGTCGCCGATGGGTTCAGTTGCAAGACGCAGATTAAGCAAAGTGCGGACCGCGAAGCGCTGCACTTGGCGCAAGTCTTGCAATTGGCTTTGCGCGGAGATCAACATGGAGATCAAAGCGGCAAACTCCCCCGCAACGATGGTTACAGGCGCGAGTGGATTGCCGCGGGTACAGCCGCGATATTGCTGGGAGGAGTATTGGCTTGGCGCGGCGGAAAACTTTGGAGGAATAGTGCATGAAGATCGCAGGAATCGTGCTCATCGTTGTGGGTTTAGCCATCGTCATTTGGGGTGCGTTCGGTTTTAAGACGAGGGAGAAAGTTGTGGATGTCGGCCCAATCCAGGCAACTAAGGACACGGAACATCATGTGCCTTATGGGACCATTGCGGGAGCTATTATTGCCGTGGGTGGGGTTCTCCTTCTTGTGAAAGGCCGGGGCTGAGATCGCCGAACGATCGAGGATTCGGAGTTCAGCGCCGCGTCAACGTAATCTTCTTAGAGGGCGCTATCGCGGCTTTGAGCATATCCCGCATGTGATCTAGCGCGTAACAATGCTCCTCGTGGCTGCACGCGGCGATGCAATCGTCCGGGATGGCCAACTGGAGATCCCGCATATAGGCATCGTTAGCCGTGCAGAGTATGCAGCTATTGCTCGAAACGCCCGTAAGGATCAGGCGTTCCGTTCTGAAATGCTTCAATAGCAGTTCCAGCGGAGTTTGATAAAAAGCCGAGTGCTTCGGTTTCAGGATGAAGTAGTCATCCTTATCGGGACGAAGCAGATCTACAAAAGAGCGTCCACGCGCACCGGTTCTACGGCACCATTTGACGATTGCTTTGAAATCGGATCGCCACTGGCCGAAGTTGTCGTTTACATAGACGCAAGGGACCTGGGCGGCACGAGCCCGTTTCTTCAAGGCTGCGATCTTTGGCCCGATGCGCCGGGCATGCGCGAAAAGTTGCTCGCCACGCGGGAATTCGAAATCGTTGATCACATCGATGAGAAGCAGACACGTATCGTGAGTGTCCGGGGCGCTCCCATGCAAATCGTGCTGTGCTCCAGGTAGAACCTTCACGTCTTCAATGTACAGGGACGATCGAATAGACTCGTGATCGTGACCATGGAAATGGATCGATTGTATTTAGAAGACCTGCAAGTCGGCCAGCGTTTTACATCAGGCACTTATCTGATGGAAGAAAGCCGGATAAAAGAATTCGCGGCCGAGTTTGATCCACAGCCGTTCCATCTGGACGAAGCGGCCGGCCGCACGAGCGTCTTCAAAGGCCTCGTGGCAAGCGGATGGCATACTGCCGCAGTCGCCATCCGGCTTCTGGCAACTGGTGGCCTGCCGATTGCGAATGGCGTCATCGGTTTCGGTGGAGAAATCGCCTGGCCCAAGCCCACGCGTCCGGGCGACGTTCTGCATATAGAAAGCGAAATTGTCGAAATCGTGCCTTCACGTTCTAAACCGCAGCAGGGCGTCGTCACCGTTCGGAGCAGAATGCTGAATCAGAACGACGAAGTGGTTTATGTGCTAACCGCAAAACTTTTAGTATTCAGACGAGCGATTTGATCCGGCAACTCACTCAATGCGTCGCCACCCTGCTCGGAAGCTTCCATTCAGGCCTGACGAAATGGCACGTGTACCCATTGGGGTAATGCTCCAAGTAGTCTTGATGCTCCGGCTCGGCTTCCCAGAACGGACCGGCTGGAGCGACCTCCGTCACCACCTTCCCGGGCCAAAGTCCGGATGCCTCGACGTCGGCAATCGTCTCGTTTGCGATCCGCTTTTGTTCCTCGCTGGTGTAGAAGATCGCTGAACGGTAGCTTGTACCTCGATCGTTGCCTTGGCGATTCAGCGTCGTCGGGTCATGAATCTGAAAGAAGGACTCCAGCAGCCTCCGATAGCCGAGTTTTTCTGGGTCAAAAGTGACCTCGATCGCTTCGGCATGCGTGCCGTGATTGCGGTATGTTGCATTGGCGACGTCGCCGCCTGTATAACCCACGCGTGTCGAGATCACGCCTGGGTACCGGCGCAACAAATCCTGCATACCCCAGAAGCAGCCCCCGGCAAGAATGGCAGTTTCGGTGGACATGTTATTTATTCTTTCACTCCTTGCGATGATGCTTGGAACAGTTTGCGGTAGCTGCCGTATCCTTCACTTTCGAGCTGATCCACGGGAATGAAGCGCAGGGAAGCGGAATTGATACAGTATCGCAGCCCGCCCGTGTCACGAGGGCCGTCTGGGAACACGTGGCCCAGGTGGCTGTCACCTCCGCGGGAGCGAACCTCCGTTCGGACCATTCCGTGGCTGGTGTCGCGATTCTCAAGGACATTATCGGCCTCGACCGGCTTAGTAAAACTCGGCCAACCGCAGCCGCTGTCAAACTTGTCCATCGAAGTAAATAAAGGTTCGCCCGATACTACGTCTACGTAAAGGCCTGGTTCTTTGTTGTTCCAGAATGCGTTCTGGAAGGGGCGCTCCGTCGCATTCCGCTGCGTCACCGCATACTGTTCCGGAGAAAGGCTAGAGATCGCTTCTGGATTCTTTTGATAATTTGGCATCGTCGTTGCCTAGTTCCATTAGATTCCCGCGGCCTGATATGGTTGCAGGGAATCACGTATAGTATGTTCGCTACGTGAAGACCAGAGCCGCTGTCTTGTATTCGATGGATCGGACGCGGCCCTATGCGGTGTCAAAACCCCTGATCATCGAGGAAGTGGACCTTGCCGGCCCAGGTCCTGGCTGTGTGCTGGTGGAGATCGTCGCGGCGGGGCTTTGTCATTCCGATATACTGCATCAGTTTCGATCAGGCCTCTTGGAGGCGAGCGATTTGCAACCGTTTGATCAAGACGGGCCGCCGCGCTGCTACAGTCTGATTTGAAAGCTGAATATGAGCATCCCAGCACTGGTAGAAATTGCGCATTCATTAAAACAGGAAGCATGGTCCGAACGAAATAAGGCCGCATTTGACACGCTTTTGGGCAGCTCTGGCGGACGTTATCCAAGGCAATCTCTAAAGGCTCTGACTGTTCGTGCGCCCGAGATAAGTGGTGATTCCGGTGTCCCTTTCGCCGCCTACATTCATCCGCAGAACCCAGCTTCGGGTCCATACAGCGGGCTCTCATTTGTCTTGTTCCCGGCGCCGGAGCGCCCCTGCCTTATCGGGATGGTAGTAGGAACACAAGGCCTTGCACCGGACGAGGCAATCCTTGGGCGGCCGGGTCACGCACGGAAGACCCAGGCGATCTGTTCCTGGCTAAACCAAAAATATGGCCGGGGAAGTTTCGTCGCGTGGGCAAAGCAAGATCCGACTCGGACTGATCTCACTCTCCCGGACAACGTCGCAAAACAATGGCCGGAGTACAAGAGCGTTTTCGACAGGTACGGTAAGGAAATCTATGCTTTATATTGCCCAACCGATGATCGGACCGGAACTGAAGCGGCATTAACAGCGTTTCTAGATCTTCTCTTTGAAGAGCGTGGATATCAGCCCATCGCTGGTGCCCAGGCCAGCTATCAAACGATTCGTGCCGAGTGGTTCGACAATCTCATGCCAAGCGTCGAAAACAGCCAGGTGGCAGACTTGCTTGCTACGAGGCGGTATGTCATCATCCAGGGCCCACCAGGTACCGGCAAGACAATGATGGCAACTGAGATCCTTCATACAGCTTATGGTGGGCGGGGGCGAACGATACAATTTCATCCGAACACAACCTATGAAAATTTCATTGGTGGTCTAGCTCCGCTGAGCACTACCAGTGACCTGGGTTTCCGATTCACACCTGTGCCCGGCTTTCTGATGGAGATAGCGGCCCAAGCACTCCAAAGCCCAGCAAGTAACTACCTTCTGCACATCGACGAGATCAATCGTGCCGACCTTAGCAAGATTCTCGGTGAAGCGATATTCCTCCTCGAACCGGCCGCGTTGGACCGAAAGATTCAGCTTCCGTATGATTTTGGCGAACCGTTTCATCGCACTTTTTTCATGCCAAGCAACCTCCATATCCTCGGAACAATGAACAGTGCGGATCGTAGCATCGCCATCGTCGATGTGGCTGTGCGACGACGATTTGCGTTCGTTTCACTCTGGCCACGTATGAGCGTGGTTGAGCAGTTCGGATGCGCCACGATGCAAAAGGCGTTTCGAGATTTGATTTCGATATTTGTTGAGCACGCTGCCGACGACGCGTTCCCGCTGGTGCCCGGCCATTCGTATTTTCTGGAACCGGATGAGGACCGTGCCAAACGGAGTCTTCGCGTGAACTTGTCACCACTGCTGGAGGAGTATTTGGCGCAGGGATATGTTGGCGGCTTCGCTGAGCCGATCCGAGGGTATTTGCAGGAAATGCGAAGCTTGTGAAAATCCAAAACACTCGGCGTCGTTCTAACACAGTCCCGCTATTAGCACTACAGCCGGTCGAGGAAGTCTGCCTAGAGTTGAAAGATCATTCGATCACAGAACGGTCGGCGATCCATTTCTTCAGACTTCGTGGGCTGCGCGACCCACACGCGCAAGCCGCTCGCATGACGGAGCAGTTCATCAAGCAGAACAGAGCATTGATGTCGCTGCTAGACGTTCGCGTCGAACGAGATTATGACGGGAATGATGTTCGGCTTGTGATCCAGGCCGGAGCTGCTGTTGGTGCGATCCCGCTGATTTCTCCTACGACCGCGCGACCTGATTTTGGACTTGTTGTGCAACCCCGGTTCCCGTGGGCAGGAATTGGTCCAATGCTTGCCGAAATGGGGTGGCGCGTCGGTCCAACCCCGCTGCATTTACCGCTTCTGCGTCGCTCCGAACGCCGGGTGCCGATCTGGGTGCTGTCCTTCATGATTCTTGTGAGGTTGAAAGCTCTGCTGGACTCTCTTGATCGAAGATTCGAACTTACGACGGAGATCCGCAGCGCTCCGCGAGGTAGAGTGCATTGGGCGGAGTATGCGATGAGGAGCCTGCCTCGCGCAAGCTTCTTATCGCTCCCGTGTGCGTTTCCTGACCTTCGCGATGATCGACTCCTTAAGGGTGCGATTCGTCACGCCGTGGAACGCCAATTACGCGCGCTGGAGACTCAGAAAGAGCACGGCGCATTTATTCACAGATTGATTGAGTTTGGGCAGCAATTACTACGTCGAGTTCAAACGGTTCCGGTCTATGTGCCATCCGCAACAACACTCGGGAACTGGCTTCAGCGCCCTTTGCGTGCCGAGCAGTTCATCAATGGTTTGCAAGCAATCGAATGGACGATTGAGGAAAGAGGCCTCGCGGGAGTGAGTGACCTGGAAGGCATACCGTGGACCCTGTCAATGGAAAAATTTTTCGAAGCTTGGGTCGAAACTGTGCTTCGAGTCATTGCTCAGCGCGCGGGTGGTCAAATGAAAGTTGGCCGCAAGCGAGAGACCACCCACCCAATCAACTGGGAGCCATCGTATCTAGGCTCGCAAAAATCACTCGTCCCAGACATCTGGCTCGAATGGGATTCCACGACGCTAATTGTGGATGCAAAATACAAACGCCATTGGGAAGAACTCCAACAGCACCGATGGCGGAGCGTTGAGGAAGAGCTCCGTGACCAACACCGAAATGATCTACTTCAGGTCCTCGCCTATGCGAACCTGGCACGAACTTCACGGGTCATCGTATGCCTGGCTTATCCCTGCTCAGCCGAGAATTGGAATTCTTTGCGCGAGCGCGGACGTCTGACCCATCGCGCCGAGCTCGCGGTGGGTTCCCGCGCAGTGCATATTTGGTTGACGGCGATTCCAATGGCTACAGCAGTGGAGCGCATCGCTCTTCCTTTGGCCGATGACGTGCGGAAGACGATTGCCGGAACCAATGGGCATTATGGGATTGATCAAGGCTAACGACTCCCGGACTAATCTTCGATTAGATGTCGAGCCCACAGGTGACTAAACGGGCCCCACGAGATCTAAATTATCGAGGTTGTTTCCGGAACCTTGGTTGTCATGCGTTCGATCACGCCGGCTATGGCGCGGTGGCTGATCGGCTTGGAAACATAGTCATCCATACCCGCAGCGAGACAACGCTCGCGGTCGCCCTCCAGAACGTTGGCAGTCATAGCGACTATACGACTTCTAACTCCCGTGGCTGATTCTTGCTTTCGAATCTGGCGCGTTGCCTCTAACCCGTCCATCTCCGGCATTTGCACATCCATGAAAATGAGATCGAATGGCGCGCGCTTCCATTCGAGTATCGCCTCCAGCCCATTGTTGACCACTGTGACTCGATGCCCCATCTTGGCTAGCATCGCCGCCGCCACTTTCTTGTTGAC